>DASWGW010000070.1:0-3197 GCA_036393435.1 Candidatus Limnocylindria bacterium
GGAGTCGCGAACTTCATCGGTCGCAGACGCGGCGTCCGAGATGTTCCGCTGTTATATTGCAACTGCAAATACCAGTCCCCATCCACTGCTTCCAGCTTCATCGGCGTGTTCAGCGAGGATGGGAGGACGATCGCGGGCCGATGATGTATGCTTCGTACATCGTGAAGCGAACCCAGATCTACCTCGATGACACCCAGGCGGCACACGTGGCGCAGCGCGCCCGGCAGCACGGCACGACCTCATCGCACGTCATCCGAGAGGCGATCGACCGCTACCTCGCAGAACCGCAGGATGATGCGCAGGAACTCGCGCGATTCCGAGCCGTGGTTGACGCCACATTCGGCATTGCGCCGTACCTGCCTCCCGGCGATGAGTACGTGGAAGAGCTCCGCGGGGCGGATCGCGCTCGTCAGGACGAGATCGAGCGTCGATGGCGAGGCTGACTGTGCTGGATACGACCGTTCTCGTCGACCATCTGCGTGGCTCAGAGCCGGCTCGCTCCTTTCTTCAGTCCCTGCCGGTGGTGCCGGCATGCTCCGAATTGACCCGGACGGAGCTGCTGAGGGGCACCAGGAGCGGCGAGCGGCGCGCCACCGAGACGCTGATGGCCATGATCCGATGGATCCCGGTCGACGAGACCATTTCACGTCGGGCCGGTGACCTCGGCCGCCGGTATCGGCGCAGTCATGCGGCCCTGGGCCTCGCCGACCTGGTCATCGCCGCGACGGCGGAGGAGGTCGATGCCGCGCTCGCCACTTCGAACGTGCGGCACTTTCCGATGTTCAAGGGTCTGAGGCCACCCTACTGAGTGGTAACGATCGGTTGGAGGGGCTGAACAGGAAGACCATCGACGGAGTGGTGCGCACACCGCCCATGGGCTGGATGAGCTGGAACGCGTTCGGCCGGGATCTCGACGGAGGGGCGGGCCGGTTCATCGGGGAGCTCGAACCGCATGCGACCGGCCTGTATCGTGTCGAGGGCGCAGCGGCCGACGGCGCCGTCCCGGCCGTCGGTCTGCGTGCACGGGGACGCTTCGGAGGCCGATACGCGTGCGTAACGCACGCTCCATGTGAATCGGTGCCGTTCGGGTAGGCGCGGTGACGCGCGCCGGGGAGGTAGGCGGCACTCGCCAGGCGCGCTCGACGCAAGTGAGACTGGCGTTACGACCGCCGAACCGTCCTTTCGGGGCCGAAATCGGCTCGTTGGCGGGCACCGTGCCAGTCTGGCTTGCGATACGGCCACCCTATCGCCGCAGATCGGTCGGAACGCCAGCTTGGCTTGCGGCGGACCAGGACCGAACCCTCGGCGGTGAGGCGCCGCTACGATGCGCGGATGCTGTACGACTACACCACCGTCACCGCCGAGACCGTCCGCTCCGAGATCGAGTCCGGCCTGGCCAGGGCCGATGAGCACGTCGCTCGCGCGGTCGCGAGCGCATCGGCTCCAAGTTTCGACGCGACGATGCAACCGCTCGAGGACGCCGCCGCCGAGGCAGGGACTGCGTACGGGCGGTCCGGGTTCATCGGCCAGGTCCACACCGATCCGGAGGTCCGAGACGCCGGCACCCAGGCGGAGGAGCGGCTGAACAAGTGGCGCGTGGCGCTCGCCTTCCGCGAGGACCTCTACAGGGCGGTGCGCGCCTTCGCCGATACCGACGAGGCCAGGGCGCTCACGGGTGAGCGCGCCCGGCTCCTGGAGCACTGGCTGCGCGACTTCCGGCGCGCAGGGCACGAGCTGAGCGCCGAGGATCGCGCGGAGCTGGAGCGCCTGCGGACGCGCCTCGTGGAGCTCGAGGTGGCCTTCCAGCGCAACATCAACGAGTACCAGGACGCCATCGAGGTCACCCGAGAGCAGCTCGAGGGGATGCCGGAGGAGTACGTCGCGCGCCTGAAGGCGGGAGAGCGCGAGGGCACGTACCGCGTGAGCCTCGACTATCCCGAGCTCAACCCGTTCCTCGAGCAGGCCCACGACCGTGGGCTCCGGCGCGAGCTGTTCGGCAAGCACTGGCGGCGAGCGGTGGACGCCAACCGGCCGCTGCTGCAGGAGGCGCTCGAGATCCGCCGGAAGATCGCGGCGCTGTTCGGGCAGCCGACGTGGGCGCACTTCGCGATGGAGGTCAAGATGGCGCGCCGCCCGGAGCGCGTGCGCGACTTCTACGCCGACTTGTTGCCGCGGATCGAGGCTCCTGTGCGCGCTCAGCTCGAAGCGATGGCCGAGCGCATGCGGGCCGATGGCCACGACGGGCCGATCTCCGCCTGGGACTGGCGCTACTACGACGAGGCGATGCGCCGGACCGACTACGGCGTCGACCAGAACAAGGTGAGCGAGTTCTTCGAGCTCGATCCTGTCATGAAGGGCATGTTCGACATCACCGGCGAGGTCTTCGGGATCGAGTACCGCCAGATCGGCGAGACGCGCGCCTGGCACGAGTCCGTCCGGCTGTACGAGATCGTCGACCGCGCCTCGGGCCGCACGATCGCCCACTTCTACGCCGACCTCTTCCCGCGCGACGGCAAGTTCGGCCACGCCGCCGCGTTCCCGCTCGTCCTGGGCCGGCGTACGGCCGACGGCGAGTACGTGACGCCGGTGAGCGCCATCGTGGCCAACTTCACGCCGCCATCGAAGGACCGGCCGGCGCTGCTCATGCACTCGGAGGTGGAGACGCTCTTCCACGAGTTCGGGCACATCCTGCACATGAGCCTCACCACCGCCGAGTTCCCGCGCTTCGCCGGAGCGGAGACCGAGTGGGACTTCGTGGAGGCCCCCTCCCAGATCATGCAGCACTGGACGTGGGACGCATCGGTCCTGGATCGGTTCGCCCGCCATCACGCCACGGGTGAGCCGATACCCCGCGACCTGGTCGAACAGATGGTCCGTGCCCGTTGGCTCAATGTCGGGGTGAAGATCGGGATGCAGGCGTTCTATGGCGGGATCGACCTCGCTCTGCACGCGGAGGAGGCCGCCGCCGACCTCGAGGAGGCTCTGCGCCGCTCCTACGCCGTGACCGGCATGCCGTATCCGGAGGGCACGTTCCTGCTCTCCGGCTTTGGGCACCTGATGGGCGGCTACGACGCCGGCTACTACGGCTACCTGTGGGCGGAGGTGATCGGCGACGACATGTTCGGCCGATTCGCCCGCGAGGGCGTCCTCTCCCCCGCCGTGGGCGCCGAGTACCGGCGCGAGATCCTGGAGCCCGG
>DASWGW010000071.1:0-6025 GCA_036393435.1 Candidatus Limnocylindria bacterium
GGCCGGACGCGGGGTGTGGGTGGTCCTGCCGACCTACAACGAGCTGGAGAACCTCGAGCGGATGGCCTTCGCCATCCTGGGCGTCCTGCCCGAGGCTCGCATCCTGGTGGTCGACGATTCGTCGCCGGACGGGACGGGTGATCTGGCCGATACGATCGCGGCGCGCGACGATCGGGTCGCGGTCCTCCATCGACCGGCGAAGCAGGGCCTCGGCGTGGCGTATCGCGAGGGCTTCCGATGGGTCCTCTACCGCGACGACATGCGCGCCGCGGTTCAGATGGACACCGACTTCAGCCACGATCCCGGAGACCTGCCGCGCATGCTCGCCCCGCTCATGCTCGACGCGGACCTCGCGCTCGGCACGCGCTACATGCGCGGCGGCGGCACCGTCGGGTGGCCCTGGCATCGCCGCCTGGTGAGCCGGGGCGGCACGGTCTTTGCGCGCGTCGTGCTGGGCCTGCCCTACGACGACCTGACCGGCGGCTTCAAGGCGTGGCGCAGGGAGATCCTCGAGCTGATCCGGCTGCGCGAGACGTCGGGCTCGGGCTACGCGTTCCAGATCGAGACGACGTGGTGGGCCCACCGCCGCGGGGCGAAGATCGTGCAGGTGCCGATCGTCTTCCGGGAGCGGACGGCGGGCGCGTCGAAGATGACGCGCGGCATCATCGGGGAGGCGGTGTTCCTCGTCCTTCGCCTCCGCGCGCAGGCGATGGTCCGCGCCATCACCCGGCGCCCGTACCGATGACGACGCCCGGTCGGCTGCGGCCAGTGGCACCATCGGCTAGCATGGCCGTCCGCTGAGCGCCCCGGCGGCCGCCCATGTGGCCGCAAGAGCGAGCCGCCGCGCGAACCCCTTGACCAGGAGCCGATGACCTTCCGAACGCGCCCCGTCCTCGATCGCCGGCACCGTCCCCGCTGGCAGGACGAGCTGCGCACGCAACAGCTGACCGTGATCGCCTTCGCGGTGGCGATCGCGCTGGCAGTCGGCATCTTCGGCGCCGCGGCGTGGAATGGCTACTGGGAGGCGCATTTCAGGCCGGTGGCCGCCGTCGCCGGCACGACCTTCGACCGCTCCGACCTGAGCGCGCGCGAGGCCATCATCGCCGCCGAGGCCTTCGCCGAGTTCACGGAGCTTCAGTCGCAGCTGAGTGGCAGCCCGCGAGACCAGCTGCTCCAGCAGCAGATGGACAGCCTCAACCAGCGCATGTCGAGCATCTCCACGGCGGCGACCGACTCGCTCGTGGAGTCCGCCGTGCTCGCCTCGCGCGCCGGCGAGTTCGACGTCACGGTCAGCGACGATGAGCTCGAGGCAGGGCTCGCGGAGCGGCTGACGCTCCCGGAGCGCGTGCTGGCGCGCCTGATCCTGATCGACCCGCTGCCGGACGACGCCGAGGCGGATGCGGACCCGACCGACGAGCAGCGCGAGGCAGCCCGTGCGGCCGCGGGAGAGGCGAGGGCCCGCGTCGAGGCGGGGGAGGACTTCGCTGCGGTGGCGGCCGAGCTGAGCGACGACTTCACGGCGCAGAGTGCCGGCCTGCTCGGCTGGTTCGAGGACGACGACGCCGCGTACGACGAGTTCTTCGACGCGCTCGCCAATGCGGAGCCGGGCGATCTCGTCGGACCGGTCGAGACTGAGCGCGGCTACGCGGTCCTCGAGCTGGTCGACCGTCGAGAGGCTACGAGGGAGGGCGGCCTCGGCGACCTCCTGGAGCGGGGCGGGATCGACGACGCGGCCTACCGCGAATACCTGCGCGATCAGTTGCTCGTCGATGCTTACCGGGGGCACTTCACGGAGGAGGTGGCGACCTCGCCGGTGCGCCAGCAGCGCGTCGCCCAGATCGCCATCGCACCCGTATCCGGCGAGGCCGTGCCCCAGGAGCGAGCCCGCCACATCCTCATCGCGCCCCTCCCGGATGCCGATGACCAGAGCGCGGCCACCGACGAGCAGTGGGCGGCCGCCCTGGCGGAGGCGGAGGAGGTGCGCGATCTCCTCAGCGCGGAGGACGCGAACTGGTTCGAGATCGCCGAGGAGCGGAGTGACGATCCGGGCTCCGGGCCGCGGGGCGGCGACCTCGGCTGGTACGACCCAGCCGCGTCCCCCTTCGTGGTCGAGTTCGCTGAGGCGCTCGAGGCCCTGGAGGTCGGTGGCCTGAGCGATCCGGTCCGCTCCGATTTCGGCTACCACCTCATCCAGAAGACCGCCGAGCGCGAGAGCCCGCAGGCGCAGGCGGCCGCCCTCGTCGAGGAGCTGCGAGCCGCGCCCGACACGTTCGCCGCGACCGCCATGCGCCTGAGCGAGGATCCCGAGACCGCGCGCGAGGGCGGCGAGCTGGGCTGGGTCGCGCCTTACGAGCTCGACGCCCAGTCCGAGGACGCCATCTTCGCGCTCACCGAAGTGGGCGAGATAAGCGACCCGGTGGACCGCGGCGCCGGAGGCATCGTCATCTTCCAGCTGCTCGAATCCGCGGAGAGCCGCGAGGTCGAGGAAGAGCGGCTGGAGGCGATCCGCCGCTCCGGCTTCGAGCGCTGGCTCACCGAGGAGGTTCGCTCGCCGGTTCGGACGTGGGTCGACCCGCAGTTCGCCTCAGCGGCAGCCTGAGCCGATGACCGACGGCGCCTCGCGCGGCGTCGACCGGCTCCTGGCCGATGCCGGCCTCAATCCAGCCGACGGCGTCCAGGTGGTCGCTGGCGAGCGGCTCGCCTCGGTCGCCTTCGACCCGTCCCTGCCACTGGTGCTCCTCGCGGGCGAAGCCTCGGCCGCAGCGCGCGCGACGCTGCCGGGCCGGCATGCGCGCACAGGGCCCCGGGCCGTGCTGTCGGGGCTGTACCCGGCTGCACACGCGCTGCTGCGGCTGGCCGATCGCACGCCGCATGCGCTCGAGTCGCTCGGCGACGCCGAGCTCGCCGCACACGACTGGCTGGTGCCCGCGCTGGACCCGATCGAGAACCTCGCCAGCCCGCACGGCATGGCCGCCATCTCGGCCCGCCTGCGCGCTCCCGACGGATGCCCGTGGGATCGGCGCCAGACGCACCTCACCCTGCGGCCGTACCTGCTCGAGGAGGCCTACGAGACACTGGACGCCATCGAGCACGGCACGCCGGCCGACCTGGCGGAGGAGCTCGGCGACCTGCTCCTGCAGGTCATCCTCCACGCCCAGTTCGCCGCCGAGGAGGGCCAGTTCGACCTGACCGACGTCTATCGGTCCATCGCCTCAAAGATCGTTCGCCGCCACCCGCACGTCTTCGGCGGGGTGGAGGTCGATGGCGTCGAGCAGGTGCTCAGCAACTGGGAGGCGATCAAGGCCGGCGAGCGCGCGGAGCGCGGCAAGAAGGAGGAGGGCGCGTTCGGGGGCGTGGCTCGCGCCCTCCCGGCCCTGCCGGCCAGCCGCGAGATCCAGGAGCGCGCGGCGGCGCTGGGCTGGGACTGGGATGCCATCGAGCCGGTCTGGGAGAAGGTCGCCGAGGAGACCGCCGAGCTGCGGGCCGCGACCACCGACGAGGAGCGGCTGCACGAGATCGGCGACGTGCTGTTCGCCATGGTCAATCTCGCGCGCTGGATGAAGCTCGATCCGGAGGAGGCGCTGCGCGCGGCCAACCATCGCTGGGTCGCGCGCCATCGGCAGGTCGAGGAGCTCGCCGCGCAGCGCGGCATCGACCTCGACGCCCTGAGCCTTGCCGAGAAGGACGAGCTGTGGGACGAGGTGAAGCGCAGGTGACGGCGAAACGCGTGGCGATCGTCGTCCACGCCATCTTCCCAGGCGACCCCCGCGTGCGGCGCCAGAGCGACGCGCTCCTCGAGGCGGGGTACGAGGTCGACGTCCTCGCCCTGCGCCAGCCGGGCGAGCCCGGCGAGGAGCGCTCCCACGGCGTGCGGATCGTGCGCCTGCCGATCAACCGGGCCTTCGTCGGGTTCGCGGGGCACCTCGCCGAATACGTGGCGTTCACGCTCATGGCGACGTGGCGGCTGGCGCGGGAGCATCGGCGGCGCCGGTATGACCTCGTCCAGGTGGCCACCGTCCCGGACTTCCTGGGCTTTGCGGCGGTGCCCGAGAAGCTGCGCGGCGTCCCGCTCCTCCTCGACCTGCACGAGGACATGCCCGAGTTCTTCCGCGACCGCTTCCCGTCGGGCCTGCTTCGTCCGGTGCTTCCGCTCGTGGCCGCCACCGCCCGGGCCTCCGCCTGGCTCGCGGACGAGCTGATCACCGTCCACGAGCCGCTGCGGCAGCTGTCGCTGGCGCGCGGCGTCCCGGCCGACCGCATCACGGTCGTCATGAACAGCGCCGACGGACGCCTCTTCGACCCCTCGCGCCACCCCCGTCGGGAGTTCATGACTGACGGCGAGTTGCGCCTGGTGCACCACTCGAACCTCCAGCGGATCTACGGGCTGGATCGGGCGATCGACGGCCTAGCCCGCCTGCGCGGTGACCTGCGCTGGCGCCTCGACGTGTACGGCGACGGGCCGTGGCGGACGCAGGTCGAGGCGGCGGTGGCACGTAACGGCCTGGGGGAGCGCATAACCATGCACGGCCGTGTCCCGATCGACGACCTCCCGCGGCTCCTCGCTGCGGCCGACATCGGCCTCGTCCCCTCGCTGCCCCTGCCCTACCTGCAGTACTCGCTGAGCACCAAGCTGCTCGAGTACGCCGCGATGGGCGTGCCGATCGTCGCCAGCGACCTGGCGACCTTCCGTCATCACTTCACCGATGCGGCCATCCGCTTCGTCCCCGGGGGCGATCCCGATGCGCTGGCTCGTGCCCTGGAGGAGCTCGTCGACGATCCGGCCGGGACGGTCGCCATGGGCCTCGCAGCACGCCGGCAGGCCGGCGCCTACGACTGGGAGGTCCAGCGGGCTCGGTACCTCGAGATCGTGGAGCGACTGATCCGGCGCAACGGGAAGTAGCCTGGAGACGGTGGCCTTGGTCCGCGGACTTCGTCCACCACGGACGCGCTATCCCCCTTCGCGCGCGAACTCCACGAACGCGTCGCGCATCTGTGGCCTGTCGTCGAGCTGCAGCGCAGCCGTCCCCTCCTGCGCGATCAACCGGCGGACGATGTCACGGGCGTCGGCCTCGGCGAGCCCCACGCCGCGCGTGTACCGAACGCCGGCGACGTCGTGCATCCAATCAGGCGGCACCTTCCCCTCGATGAGGTCCAGGAAGCGCCCCGCGACCCGCTCGGCGGCCCACATCTCGGCGAAACGCCTTGCCGCAAGGCCCAGCGCTCGCCGACGGTCGGCATCGGTGGCCAGCCTCCGCACGGCCGCCTCCAGCCCGTCCGGATGGCAGAGCTCGACCGGCGGCCACACGAGGTCCGGCATGAGGCGGGCGATCTCGTCCCAGCCGTACCCCCCGAGCACTGCCGGCCTGCCGTAGCGCGCCGCCTCGGCGACGAGCCCGGTGACCGGGATGTCGGAGTAGAGCTGGTCGACGACGAAGTGGCATCGCGCCAGCTCCTCGCGCACCACGCTGTTGGGCACCCCCACCAGCTCGACCAGCTCGAGGGGCAGGCCCTCCGCGGCCAGCCCGGCGATCACCTCGCGGATCCTGGCCGACCCCTTCACGAACGGGTTGGAGGGCGCGTGCAGCACCCGTAGCGGGGGTCCAGGCGGCTCCGGCGCGAGCGCCGGAAAGTCGCCGATGAGCGGCTGCGGGATGCCGACGTCGTGGAATCCCACGATCGGTCGCGTGAAGAAGTGCCCGTACAGGGGGAAGGCGACGATCGCGTCGGCCGAGCGCTCGAGCCTCGCGATGTCGCGCTGCTTGGTGTGCGCAAGGCGGGCGCAATCGCCGATGGACCGGCCGGCCGCGGGATCCATGTCGGCGCCGTCGATGTACGGCGGGCGTGCGTCGCTGCCGTGGAAGACCAGCACGACCCGCTTGCGGAACAGGCGCAGGAGCGCAAGGTCGCGCAGCCGCAGGAAGGTCGTGCGGAATCCGAAGATGAAGACGTCGTGCCGCGCGAGCGCCCACGACAGGAGCAGAAGCAGGACGAGGCGATATGCCGCCTGCCAGGCGAGCCGCGGGGC
>DASWGW010000072.1:0-1999 GCA_036393435.1 Candidatus Limnocylindria bacterium
CACCATCATCGGCGACTCGCCGCGCGTCGACATCCTGACGGTGGCCTGGTCCGTGCACTATCGGGAGGCAAGCGCCAGGGCGACGACGTTCACGCTCGAGGGCGTCGAGATCCCGACGGCGTCGATCGACGATCTCATCGCCTCGAAGCGTACCGGACGGCTCCAGGATGCCGCGGACATCGAGGTGCTGGAGGCGATCAAGCGGCTGCGACGGTAGGAGGGGAAGCCGTCGCTCAGAAGGTCGCCGGGCGCGATGGAGAGACGGCTATCGCCCGAGCGCCGCCCCGCCGCGGGTCGCTCGTGAGAGCTCCTCCGCGGGTCGTTCGTCGGAGCTCAGCCGCGGGTCGCTCGTGAGAGCTCCTCCGCGGGTCGGGTCGTTCGTGAGAGCTCAGCGTAGCCGCACGCGCTCGTATCGGTCGAAGCGCGACATGTCCGAGAGGATCACCTCGTCGCCTTCCTGCAGGCCGCCCTCGACGATGATCGTGGTGACCGACGCGGCCCCGAACTCGACGGCGATTCGGGCTGCCTCGCGTACATCCGGCCCGTCCTCGAGGACCTTGAAGAGGCTCATCGTCTGATGCGCCCGCCCGTAGTCGGGCCGGCCGACGAAGAGCGCGTCATCGATCCTGCGGATCTCGATGGTGCCGTCGAGCGACAGGCCGGGACGCGTGTTGCGGGGCAGGTCGCCGGTGAGCTCGAGGCCGACGGTCAGCGTACCTCCCTCGAACGCGTCGGCCAGCTCGACGACCCTCGCTGCCACCTGGGCGACGCGCAGGTCGATCGATGCGCTCTGGCCAACCTCGAGCTCGAAGCTCTGTGTTTCCGGGACGCGGAGCTGCGCCATCAGCTCGCCGGCCTCGTTCTCGATCAGGACGCCGGCGCCGCGCACCTGCTGGATGAACTGGCCGCGCTTGACGGTGTCGAGCCAGATCGTCGTGCGGTCGACGGTGGGGACTTGTTGGGAAACGCCGGCGGCGCGGGCGGCACCGGCGAGGACCACCGCGGCGGCGAGCACGACAAGGGCGCCGTTGATGAAACGGTGGGCGAACGTACGACGGCTGGGCTTCGCTTCCATTGCGACCTCCCGGGTGCGGAGAGCGTCCTGAAAAGGTCTCGGTCAATCTGACGAGCAATGCCCGTGCCAACCTCGCGAGGCGCGACGGCGATCCCCAGGCGAAGGTGCCTTCGGGGGCCACGAAGCCGATACACGGGATTGCGGAGCACCCCGGCATTCCGGGCAACCGCCGCCCGAGTGTCCGGCGCGCGACCGCGTCATCCCAGAACCGGACACTTCCCCATCACCACATCTCGCGCAACCGGGCGGCGATGTCGACGGGCGCCGGCGTACCGACTTCACCTGGGTGCCTGCCGCCGGCCGCAGGGATCGACACGGCATCGCCGGTGGGCCGCGGATGTCCCCAGGCGACCGTCTCGAAGCAGCGGGAGATCGAGCCGGGCAGGAAGCGCGACCGCGGCGCGTAGAGGTGGCGATCGCCGTGGCGCGGCTGGCGGTGGATGTAGAAGCGCAACGGATGCATCAGATGCAGCTCGTCCCTGGCGCGGGTCATGGCGACGTACAGCAGGCGCCGCTCCTCTTCGATCTCCTCGGCCGAGCCGGCGGCCATGTCCGAGGGGATGCAGCCGTCGACCAGATTGAGGACATGGACGTGGTCCCACTCCTGCCCCTTGGCCGAGTGAATCGTCGAGAGGATCAGATAGTCCTCGTCGAGGTACGGGGGGCCGGCCAGATCGCCGCTCGCCGCGGGCGGATCCAGCGTCAGCTCGGTCAGGAAGCGCTCGCGGCTCGGGTACTGCGCGGCGATCAGCTCCATCTGCTCGAGGTCGCCGAGGCGGACCGCCGGGGCGTCGTAGAGGCGCTCGAGGTGGGGCCGGTACCAGCGCCTGGCCTCGCCGACCTGCCCTGGCCAATCGCTGTCGTTGCCGAGGCTCTCCATCAGCGCCGCGAACGCCGGCCAGTCCTGGCGCGCCGCCGCGGGCG
>DASWGW010000073.1:0-2222 GCA_036393435.1 Candidatus Limnocylindria bacterium
TGACCACCTGGTCCGCCTCGGCCACCACCCAGTCCGGCACCCGCTCCTTCACCGCGACGCCCACCAGGCTGCCGACCGTGTCGTAGAGGCTCTCGAGGTGCTGGACGTTGACCGTGGTGAGGACGCTGATGCCGGCCTCCATGATCTCGAGCACGTCCTGCCAGCGTTTGCCGTGGCTGCCGCCGGGGGCGTTGGTGTGGGCCAGCTCGTCGACGAGGGCCACTTCCGGAGCCCGGGTCAGGACCGCGCCGAGGTCCATTTCTTCGAGGCGAATCCCGCGGTAGTCGAAGGCCCGGCGCGGGACATCCTCCAGGCCGAGGCACAGCGACTGGGTGTCGGGGCGGCCGTGGTTCTCCACGTAGCCGATGACCACGTCGACCCCGCGGTCGCGCAGGCGGTGGGCCTCGAGCAGCATCTGGTAGGTCTTGCCCACCCCCGGCGCGTAGCCGAGATAGACCCTGAGCCGGCCTCGCCGGCTGCGGCGGATGAGCCGCAGGAAGCTTTCCGGGTCGCCGCGCGCGAGCGCCTCTGCCATGCCCCCCATCATCGCTCGGCGCGCAGCCGTCCGTAAGCCTCGTCGAGGGCCAAGTTCGCCGCGAGGACGTTGACCAGCCGGACGCGGGCGAGGCCGCCGCCCGGGTCGCGGGCGAGGCCGGCGAAGAGGACCGCCACCGCCTCCGGGTCGACGCCGCGGGCGGCCGCGATCCGCGGCGCCTGGTAGAGCGCCGCCGCGAGGGTGACGTGCGCGTCGAGCCCCGATCCCGACGCCAGGACGAGCTCCGCGGGCACCGGGCCGGCGTCCGTCATTCCGGGCCGGGCCAGGAGCTCGCGCGCCCGCTCGGCGATCCTCGGGTTGGCCGGGGAGAGGTTCGCGCCGCCGGCGGCGGCGTCGTAGCCCACCGCCGAGGGCCGCGGCCAGAGGTAGGCGGAACGGGTGAACTCCTGAGCGATCCGCAGCGAGCCGACGACGGCCCCGTCGCCCGTCAATGGCAGCAGCCCGGTGAGCGGATTGAGGCTGTCGTGCATCGAGTTGACCGAGCCGTTCGACGTCGCGGTCGTCGACACCGCCCACAGCGGCCCCGCCACGGCGCCGAAGCGCAGTTCCTTGCCCTCACGACGGTTCTCCTTTCGGTGCGGACTCGTCGTCCGCGCGGGTCAGGCGGTCGCACAGCACGATGAAGGCCGCGATGGCGGCGAAGCTGGCGATGGCGATGGCGAGGACTGCCAGATGACTCATGGGCTCACCTCCGAAGGCGGCCTTCTGCATCGCCTGTGCCAGCGCGCACAGGCAGACGATCCGAGCCCGCAGCCAGGCGATTTGCAGGGCCTGGCGGACGCCGGAACCGCGTCAGGCGGCCCGCGGGATCTCGAAACGGAAGGTCGCCCCGCGGCCGGTCTCCGGATCGAGCCACAGCCGCCCGCCGTGCGCCTGCGCGATCTCCTTGGCGATCGCCAGGCCGAGGCCGGCGCCCCGCTCGGTCTCGCCGGGCACGCGGAAGAAGCGGTCGAAGATCCGCTCGCGGTGCTCCGGCGGGATTCCCGTTCCCGTGTCGGCCACCGAGATCTGCGCTCGCCGCCCGTCGACGGTCCGCGAGGAGACGGTGACCGCGCCGCCTGCCGGGGTGTGCTTCAACGCGTTCGTCAGCAGGTTGCCGAGCAGCAGCGACGCCCGCGCCGGGTCGGCCAGCACCCGGCCCTCGCCGCTGGCCAGCTCCAGATCGAGGGCGACCCCCTTGTCGCGGAAGGCCGGCCTGACCGGGTCCACGGCTGCGGCCACCAGCTCGCTGACGGTCACCGGGGAAAGCTCCAGCTCCGCAGCGCCCGATTCCAGGCGCGAGACGTCGATGAGTCCCTCGAGGATCCGCCGCAGCCGGTCGGCGTCCTCGCGCGCGGCCACCAGCAGCTCGGTCTGCTGCGCCGACAGCGCCCCGACCTTTTCGCCGAGGAGAATGTGCAGCGCCATCGACAGCGACGTCAGAGGCGTCATCAGCTCGTGCGAGACGGTGGCGACGAGGTTGCTCTTCATGGCGTCCAGCCGCCGCAGCTCGGTGACGTCGACGAGGATCAGGGTCACGCCCACCACCCCGAGCTCCGCGTCGCGGATGGCGACCGCCTGGGGCAGGAAGAAGCGCTCCCGGCCGCCGGCGAAGAGCTGCAGGGCGCGCTCGTAGCTGCCCCGCGTCTCGACGCCGCCGAGGCGCGACGCCTCCTCCACCAGAGGA
>DASWGW010000074.1:0-2133 GCA_036393435.1 Candidatus Limnocylindria bacterium
CGGTACCAGCGGATCGCAGACCAGCGCTACCTCTACTCCCAGGGCTCGTTCCGTGCGGAGGTCGCGGTGGACGAGAACGGGCTCGTGGTCGACTACCAGGGCGTCTGGGAATCCGTGACCTCGTCGTGATCTCCGTGGCCCAACCGTGACCACGGTCCCGGAGTAACGTCGCCGCGATGAAGCGCCTGCTCGTGATGCGTCACGCCAAGTCGGACTGGACCACCGCGGCGTCCGACCACTCCCGACCCCTCAATCCGCGGGGGATCGGCTGACGCCTGCGCGACGGAGCGACGACTGCAGGCATGGCCGGACGAGCGGTTCACTCTCAGGGGTGCGGATTGCCTCAACGGTCCGCTCCCGGCGGTGTTTCTTTCACTAAGGTGGCTATCGCCGGTGTTTCTTTCACCACACGATGGCCAGACAACCCACTACTCCATGGCCGACCACCCCTGGATCGGTGTTTTTCGGCGACGTCGCCAGCGTCGCCACGCTGTCGCGCGCCACCAAGGATGGCCGCATCCGCCGGCTCGCTCGCGGCCTCTACTCGGCTGACCTGCGCGCCGACCCAGCGGAGGTGGTCGCGCGCAACCGCTGGGCGATCGTCGCCCGGCTGGTGCCCGACGCCCTCATCGCCGACCGCTCGGCGGCCGAGGGCGGGATGCCAACGGCTGGCGTGCTCACCGTCGTCTCGAACGAGCGCAAGGAACCGCTCGAGTTGCCCGGCCTCGTCGTCGCGCCGCGACCCGGACCCGGCCCGCTCGACGATGACCTCGGGTGGGCTGAGGGCCTGCACCTGACGTCTGAAGCGCGCACGCTCGTCGACAACCTCGCGGTCTCACGCGGTCGGGGCGGTAGGCCCGCGCGCACGCTGTCTCGGTCCGAGCTCGAGGACTGGGTTGTGCGGACGTCGCATCGGCGTCCCGAGGCCTGGCTCCTGTCCCTCCGCGCCCGCTCCCTGGAGGTGTGCGACGAGCTGGGTGTGCCGGAGCGCCGCCCCCAGGTCGAGGACATCATCGGCGTCGCGGATGGCACCCGAGAAGCGCGCGCCGGTGCCGGGCGGTTGCTCGCCGCGCGCGCCGCCGGCCACGAGTACGACCCAGATCGCATGGCGCGCTTCGATGAGCTTGCGACGTTCCTCATGGCGATGCCGGATGAGCTCGAGATCCCGGGCGGGCTCCCTGCGCTCCCGGACGAGCCAGCGACTTCCTTGCCGTTCTTCGAGGCGTACTTTTCGAACTTCATCGAGGGCACCGAGTTCTCGGTCGACGAAGCCGAGGCCATCGTCGTCTCGGGCGAGATCCCCGATGAGCGACCGGCCGATGCCCACGACATCCTCGGCACGTTCGAGGCGGTGCGCGATGTCGATCTTCGCGCTGCGGTTCCGGCGAGCCAAGATGAGCTGCTTGCACTTCTCGAGCGGCGGCACCGGCTCGTCATGAGCGGCCGGCCTGACAAGCGGCCGGGCCAGTTCAAGGAGAAGCCGAATCAGGCCGGCTCATACGCGTTCGTCGCGCCCGGGCGCGTCGAAGGCACGCTCGTCGAAGGGTTCCGGCGCCTCGCCGACCTGCCGCCCGGTTTCGCCCGCGCTGCCTTCGAACTGTTCCTCATCTCCGAGGTGCACCCGTACGACGACGGCAACGGCCGCGTCGCGCGCGCTGCGATGTGCGCCGAACTGAGTGCCGTCGGCCAGGCGCGCATTGTCATCCCTGTCGTATTCAGGAACGAGTATCAGGCAGCGCTGCGGAACCTGTCACGCGGGGGTCGTATGGATCTCTACGTACGTACGCTGGCCCACGCGTGGCGGTGGACCGTCGGCATGCCGTGGCAGGACCGCGCCTCGGTCGACGGCTACCTGGTGGCGACGAACGCGCTGACCGACTCCACGGACGCCGAGCGTTTTGGCCTCCGCCTGGAGCTTCCGTGACGTCGAACGCTCGCACCTCGACACTTTCCTAGCCTGGGACGCACAATGCCCGGCCGCAGATCGTCATAAGCGGTACCAGCGGATCGCAGACCAGCGCTACCTCTACTCCCAGGGCTCGTTCCGTGCGGAGGTCGCGGTGGACGAGAACGGGCTCGTGGTCGACTACCAGGGCGTCTGGGAATCCGTGACCTCGTCGTGATCTCCGTGGC
>DASWGW010000075.1:0-3746 GCA_036393435.1 Candidatus Limnocylindria bacterium
GCGCACGACGCCGAGTTCGACGAGGTTCGCTGGGTCCCGCTCGAGGAGGCGCTGGCGCTGCTCACCCACGCCACCGAGCGCTCCATCCTCGAGCAGGCCGCGGCCATCGCGACCGGCGCGGGAGTCGGCTCGGGCGGGGCCAGGGGCTCCGCGGAGGCGACGGGGTGACCGCGGCCACGACGCCAACCGAGCTGCGGCGGACGCCGCTGTACGAGCTGCACCGCGAGCTTGGTGCACGACTCGTCCCGTTCGCCGGCTACGAGATGCCGGTGCAGTATGCCTCGATCCTCGAGGAGCATCGCGCCGTGCGGACGGCCGTCGGCCTCTTCGACCTGTCGCACATGGGCGAGATCGACGCGCGCGGGCCCGCCGCGGTCGACCTCCTTCGCCACGCGCTTGTGAGCGACCCCGCGGCCCTGGAGATCGGCGGCGCGCAGTACTCGATGGCGTGCGAGCCCGACGGTGGGGTCATCGACGACCTGATCGTCTACCGGCTGGGCCCGGAGCGCTTCATGGTGGTGTGCAATGCGTCGAACCGCGAGACCGTCGCCGCGCATCTCGCAACGCTCCTGGAGGAGGGCCAGTACGAGGCGACCCTCGACGATCGCAGCGAGGCGATCGCCCTCATCGCGCCCCAGGGCCCGCGCGCCGCAGAGCTGCTCGGCGGCCTCACGGACATGGACCTCGACGGGCTCGCGAACTACCACTCCGCCGAGGGCACGGTGGCCGGCATCGAGTGCCTGGTGGCGCGGACCGGGTACACCGGCGAGGACGGATTCGAGCTGTTCTGCGACGCGGCGCGCGCCCGCGACCTGTGGGTGGCCCTCACCGAGCGCGGCGGGGACCTCGGGCTGCGACCGTGCGGCCTGGGCGCGCGCGACACGCTGCGGCTCGAGGCGGGCATGCCGCTGTACGGCAACGAGCTCGACCGCGACACGAACCCGTACGAGGTCAACTTCGGCCGCGTCGTCAAGCTCGACAAGGGCGACTTCGTCGGACGTGACGCCCTGGCCGCCGTCGCGGAGGCCGGGCCGCGCCGCCGGCTCATCGGGCTCGAGATGATCGACAACGCGATCCCCCGAGCAGGATACGGGGTGCGCCGCGACGGCAGCACGGTCGGCCGGGTGACGAGCGGGACGCTGTCGCCGACGCTCGGCACGAAGATCGCCATGGCCATGGTGCCGGCCGAGCTGTGGGGGATCGGCAACGAGTTCGAGGTCGTGGTGCGCGACCGACCGTATCGGTCCCAGCAGGTAAAGTTGCCGTTCTATCGGCGCCAGCGCGACTGACGCGGCGACCCTCGCCCGAGGAGGATCAGGAGGCCCATGTCCTATCCCGACGACCTGCGCTACTCGAAGGAGCACGAGTGGGTCCGCGCCGATGGATCACAGTCGACGATCGGGATCACCAGCTTCGCGGCCGATGAGCTGGGCGACATCGTCTTCCTGGAGCTCCCCGAGACCGGCGCCACGCTCAAGCAGTTCGCGACCTTCGGGGTGGTCGAGAGCGTCAAGGCCGTCAGCGACCTGTTCGCGCCGGTCTCCGGCACGGTGACCGAGGTCAACGAGGCGCTGCGCGACTCCCCCGAGCTCCTCAACTCCGACCCCTTCGGCGAGGGATGGATCGCTCGCGTCGAGCTCGCCGACCCGTCGGAGCTCGACGCGCTCATGGACGCCGAGGCCTACGCCGCCGAGACGGGCTGAGCCGTTCGGCATGACGTACTCACCCCACACCGACGCCGATCGGGCCCTGATGCTCGAGGCCATCGGTGTCTCGTCGGTCGAGGACCTCTTCGCCGACATCCCCGCGTCGGTCCGCGCCGGCAGCTGGAGCATCCCCGCGCCCCTCGCCGAGCAGGAGGTGCGCGCGGAGCTCACGAGGCTGGCCGGGCGGAATCGCGCGCCCGAGGTCAGCTTCCTCGGCGCCGGGGCGTACCGGCACCTCGTTCCTTCGGTGGTCGGCGAGGTCATCGGTCGCCCCGAGTTCTCGACCTCCTACACCCCGTATCAGCCGGAGGTCAGCCAGGGCACGCTTCAGAGCATCTACGAGTTCCAGTCGCTCATCTGCGAGCTGACCGGCATGGAGGTCGCTTCCGCGTCGCACTACGACGGCGCGACGGCGATGGCCGAGGCCGCGCTGATGGCCTGCCGCCTCACCCGGCGGCATCGGGTCGCGGTCTCGGCGGGCGTGAGCCCGGACTACCGACGGGTGCTGGAGACGTACTGCTCCGGGCCGGGCGTCGAGGTGATCACCGTGCCGATCGACCTCGCCGAGGGCGGCAGCGGCACGACGGATCCGGACGTCGCAGCCGGTGCGCTTGCCGATGACGTCGCATGCCTGGTGGCCGCCCAGCCGAACTTCTACGGCCAGCTCGAGCCGGTGCGGGCGCTGGCCGACGCCGCGCACGCTGCCGGCGCGCTCTTCGTGGCGGTGGTGGAGCCGACGTCGCTCGCCATCCTGCAGGCCCCCGGCGACTACGGCGCCGACATCGTCGCCGCCGAGGGCCAGCCGCTCGGCATCCCGGTCAGCTTCGGCGGCCCGTACGTCGGACTGATGGCCGCCCGCATGGCGTCCGTGCGCCAGATGCCCGGCCGGCTGGTGGGCGCGACCCGCGACGTGCAGGGCCGGAAGGGCTACGTCCTCACGCTCCAGGCGCGCGAGCAGCACATCCGGCGCGAGAAGGCGGCCTCGAACATCTGCACCAACCAGGCGCTCATGGCGCTCGCGGCCACGGCCTACCTGACCGCGGTCGGCCCGGCCGGGCTGCGCGAGGTGGCCGACCTCGGCATGACCCAGGCCCGGCACCTCGTCGGAGCGCTCGAGGCGGCCGGCGTCGCGGAGCGCCGCTTCTCTGGTCCGTATTTCGCGGAGGTGACCGTGCGCGTAGTGGACGCCGCGCGTCGCCACGCCGTCCTGGCCGAACGCGGGATCGTGGCCGGACACCTCCCCGGCGCGGACGAGCCCGAGCTCCGCGACACGCTGCTGCTCGCGACGACCGAGCTCACGACCGATGCGGACATCGAGCGCCTTGTGTCGGCGCTCGAGGAGACCGCGTGAGCGTGGCCGAGGCGCCCGAGCGCAGGGACGCGTCCGGCCGCGGCGCCGCCTTCTCCGGGGCCGCGGGCGGCGAGGAGCTCACGATCGTCGAGCCGCTCATCTTCGAGCGGTCGCGCGCCACGCGACGCGCAGTGCGCTTCCCGACCGCCTCGGCGCGAGCTCGCGAGCGCGGCGCCGGGCAGCCGGAGCTGCCCGCATCGGTCCTGCGAAGCGAGGCTCCGCGGCTTCCGGAGGTGAGCGAGCTCGACATGCTCCGCCACTTCAACCGGCTGGCGCACCTGAACCACGCCATCGACCTCGGGTTCTATCCGCTCGGCTCCTGCACGATGAAGTACAACCCCAAGGTCAACGAGTGGGCCGCGCGCCTACCGGCGCTCGCCGAGTCGCACCCGCTCGACCCCGAGGCGCTGTCCCAGGGCAGCCTGGAGCTCATGTGGCTGCTGGCCGAGCTCCTCAAGGAGATCAGCGGCTTCCCGGCGGTGAGCCTGCAGCCCGCGGCCGGGGCCCACGGGGAGCTCACCGGGCTGCTCATGGCGCGCGCCTTCCATCGCGCGAACGGGGAGGGGGAGACGCGCACGAAGGTGCTCGTCCCCGACAGCGCGCACGGCACCAATCCGGCGACCGCCACCATGGTCGGCTACGAGACGGTCACCATCCGCTCGAACGAGCGCGGCGGGATCGACCTCGAT
>DASWGW010000076.1:0-3636 GCA_036393435.1 Candidatus Limnocylindria bacterium
GTACGGGCACAACGACGCCGAGATCAGTACCTTCCACGCCTTCGGCGACCGCCTCCTGCGCGCCCACGCCCTCGAGTCGGGGCTGTCGGATCGGTCCACTGTCCTGTCGCGGGCGGAGCAGGTCATCCTCCTGCGCGAGCACCTGTTCGACCTGCCGCTCGACCGATTCCGGCCGCTCGGCGACCCGACCCGCTTCCTGCAGTCCCTGGTGACGCTCATCAGCAGGCTGCGTGACGAGGACGCGCCGCCCGCCGCGTACCTGGCCGCGGCCGAGCGGCTGGCGGAGCGTGCGGCGACGGCGCCCGAAGACGCGGCGCTGGCCGAGGACGCGGCACGTCACCGCGAGCTGGCGGCGGCGTACGCGGCGTACGAGCGCCTGATGCGCACGACCGACCGCATCGACTTCGGCGACCAGGTGAGCCTGGCGCTCAAGCTCCTGCGGGAGCATCCCGCGGTGCTGGCCGCCGAGCGCGGCCGGTATCGGTACATCCTGGTCGACGAGTTCCAGGACACGAACCACGCCCAGTTCGAGCTCGTCCGGCTGCTCGCCGAGGAGCACCGCAACGTCACGGTGGTCGGGGACGACGACCAGAGCATCTACCGCTTCCGTGGTGCGGCGCTCGGCAACATCCTCGGCTTCCGCTCCACCTACCAGCGCGCGGCGAGCGTCGTGCTCGTCGACAGCTATCGCAGCCGTCAGCCGATCCTGGACGCGGCGTATCGGCTCATCCGCCACAACGACCCGGACCGCCTGGAGGCTCGCGAGGGTCTCGACAAGCGCCTGCGCGCCCGGTCGCGATTCTCTCGCCCGGAGCCGCCGGCGGGGCCGATCGAGCTCGTCAGCTTCGCCACGGCGTCGGACGAGGCCGATGCGATCGCCGACCGGGTGGCCGCCTCCATCCGCGGCGGCCGCAGGCCGGGGGAGCACGCGATCCTGGTGCGCGGTAACCGCGACGCCGATCCGTACATCCGCGCGCTGAATATGGCGCACATCCCGTGGCGCTTCAGCGGCACGGCCGGGCTGTACCGCCAGCCCGAGGTGCGGGTCCTGGTCAGCTTCCTGCGCGCGGTCAACGACCCCGACGACTCGGTCAGCCTGTACGACCTCGCCACGAGCGAGATCTTCGGCCTGTCTCCCGCGGACGTGACGCTCGCCCTGAACCGCGCCCGGCGCCGCCGCAGCAGCCTGGCGGCCGCCCTGCGCGAAGCGGGCGAGCACCCCGAGGAGTCGCCGTTCGGCCTCCGCGCGCTCGAGGTGGTGCAGCGGCTGATGTCGAGCCTCGAGGCGCATCGGTCCATGAGCACCGAGCGCAGCTGCGGTGAGCTGCTCTACCACTTCATCTCCGGCTCGGGCTGGCTCGCGCGGCTGGCGCAGGAGGCGCGCGAGACCGGCGACGAGCGGCTGGCCAACGTGGCGCGCTTCTTCGAGATCGTCCGGCGCCAGGGGAGCCTGCTGCGAGACGACCGCCTTCCGTTCCTCGTCGCCCAGCTCGACACCCTGATGGAGACCGGAGACGACCCCTCGACCGCGGACGCCGGGCCGGACGAGGGTGAGGCCGTGCACGTGCTCACCTACCACAAGGCCAAGGGCCTCGAGTTCGATGTGGTGTACATGGTCGGCCTGGTCGCCGATCGCTTCCCGGGACGGGACCGTCGCGACACCTTCGAGCCGCCGGCGGAGCTGCTTTCCGACACCACGACCGCCGGCGACCAGCACGTCGCGGAAGAGCGCCGGCTGTTCTACGTCGGCATGACCCGCGCGCGCGAGGAGCTGCTGCTGAGCTGGGCACAGGACTACGGCGGCCGCCGGTCGCGGGCCGTGAGCCGCTTCGTCGCCGAGGCGCTGGACCTCCCCCCGGCGACGCCCGTGGAGACGGTGCGCCCCGCCGTCCTCGAGCGGCTGGCGCGCCACGAGGCATCTCCGCGGCAGCCGGCGCGTGCGACGCCGCGGCCCGCTGTGGGGGACAAGCCGCTCGTCCTGAGCTACGGGCAGGTCAACGACTACCTCGACTGCCCCGCGAAGTACCGATACGCCCACGTCGTGCGCATCCCGACCCCGGCCTCGCACCCGATGGTCTACGGCCGCGCGCTGCACGCGGCCGTGCAGGCCTACCACCGCCGCCAGATGGCCGGCCGCCCGATGGCGCTCGACGAGCTCCACGCGGCACTCGACGCGAACTGGGAGTCGGTGGGTTTCCTCACCCGCGAGCACGAGGAGGCGCGGAAGGCCGCCGCGCACGAGGTCATGGCCCGCTTCTTGGAGGAGCAGGAGCGCGACCCCGCGCGCCCGACCGCGGTGGAGCAGGACTTCGTCGTCGCGTTCGGCCGCGACCGGCTGCGGGGCCGATACGACCGGGTCGACCGCGACGACGCCGGCCGCGTGATCATCACCGACTACAAGTCGAGCGACGTCCGCGACCTGGCGACCGCCAACCGACGGGCCCGCGAGTCCCTCCAGCTCTCCATGTACGCGCTCGCCCACGAGGCCCAGACCGGCGCCCTCCCCGACGAGCTGGCCCTCCACTTCCTGGAGTCGGGCCTCGTCGGTCGCACAGAACCGACAGAGAAGCGGCTGGCGGCGGCCCAGGAGAGGCTGGCGCTCGCGGCGGAGGGCATCCGCGAGGGGCGCTTCGACGCCACGCCGAACGGGATGCGCTGCGGTTACTGCCCGTTCCGGGAGATCTGCCCAGACGCCGCGCGGTGAGCGGACGCCATCGGCTCCTCGCCGCCGGACTGATCCTGGCGGGAGCACTGGTGGCCGCCGGCCTGGTGGGATTCGCCAGCATCGCGTGCCCGGTCGACACCGCGGCGCAACCGTGCCCCGAGGCGGCGCGCAACCTTGCGGTGGCGGTGTTCCTGGCCAGCGCGGCGACGGGGCTGCTCGTGACCGGGTTCGCATTCCTGGCGGAGCTGCTGGCCCGCAGGCGGATCGTCTATCGTGGCGCCTGGCGTCGGGCGGCCCGGCGCGGGGCGCTTGCCGGCATCGTCGTGGCGGCGCTCGCCGCGCTCCGGCTGGGAGGGACGCTGAGCGTGCCGATCGCCCTCTTCGTCCTCGTCGTCGCCGGGGCCGCGGAGTGGATCATGATCCAGCGAGACCTATGGAGGTGAAGCCTCGGTGACGGCAATCCAGGCTGCCGATCCCGCGCTCCAGCCGGCCGTCGACGCCATCCTTCCCGAGGCGCTCGACCTGTCCCATCGCGTGCACGCGGCGCCGGAGATCGCGTTCGAGGAGCGCCAGGCCTCGCGCTGGACCTCCGAGCTCCTCGCGCGCCACGGATTCGAGGTGACTGCGCCGGCCGGCGGCCTCGAGACGGCGTTCGTCGCACGGTGGCCGGGCACGCACCCGGGCCCCGTCATCGCGTTCGCGGGCGAGTACGACGCCCTGCCGGAGGTCGGCCACGGCTGCGGGCACAACCTGATGTGCTCGTCGAGCGCCGGGGCGGCGGTCGTCGCGGCGCAGATCCTCGGGCGCGACTTCGGCGGCGAGGTGCGATTCATCGGCACGCCGGCGGAGGAGGCGGGCAACGGCAAGGTGCGGCTCCTCGCCGCCGGGGTCTTCGACGACGTCGACGTCTGCCTCCAGATTCATCCATCGGACCGGACGAACTCGGAGATCGCGTGCCTCGCCATCACGGA
>DASWGW010000077.1:0-9784 GCA_036393435.1 Candidatus Limnocylindria bacterium
TGGGCTGCTGCATGGCCGGGCTATCGTACAGACCGATGCGGATCGGCGGCGACACCCCAGCGGCGTGTGTCAGACCCCGAAGCCCGGTAAGCGCGGATCGTCCTCATTCATATGGCGTGCATTACGCGTCTCGATGGCGCGCTGGACGGTCGGCATTCACATGGGATGTGGACGGTCCAGCCGCCCGGACATGACATCAATGGTCACCTGGTGTGAACCCGGACGGTCCGGCGGCCCGGAACCCCATGGCATGATCGGCCGGTGCGCACCGTTTACCGTTCGAAGCCGCCGTGGCCGCACCGCGTCCTCGTCCTGGGGGGTGGCTTCGCCGGCGTCGAGACGGCGCGGCACATCGAGAAGCTGACCAGGCGACGCGACGACGTCGAGGTCTGGCTCGTCAACCGCGAGAACTTCACGCTCTTCACGCCGCTCCTCCCGGAGGTGTGCTCCGGTCAGCTCGAGGCACGGCACTGCGTCACCGCCCTGCGCGCGCAGCTGAAGCGACCTTCGAGCTGGGCGGTGACGGCAACGGTCGAGGCGATCGACCTCGACGCGAAGCGCGTGACGGTCACCGGCGGCGACGGAGGCCTGCATCGGCTCAACTACGACACCCTGGTGATCGCCCTGGGCGGCGAGACGGCCACCTTCGGCATCAGGGGCATCACCGAATACGCGGTCGGCATGAAGACCCTTGCCGATGCGTTCGCGCTCCGAAACCGGATCATCGAGATGCTCGAACGGGCGGAGCTCGAGACCGATCCCGAGGAGCGGCGCGCGCAGCTGACCTTCGTGATCGGCGGCGGAGGGTTCTCCGGCGTGCAGACGGCCGGCGAGATCGAGGACTTCATCCGGCGCGTGCGTCGCCGCTACTACCGCAAGATCGATCCGGCGGAGGTCACCGGCCACATCGTCGAGCTGGGCGACCGCCTCCTGGCTGAGATGTCGCCGGAGATGGGGGAGTACGCCGCCAGGCGCCTGAGGAGGCGTGGCTACGAGATCCATCTCGACACGGCGATCAAGGAGGTCCGCGAGGGCGGCGTCGTGGTCGGCGAGGGCAGGTTCATCGCGTCGCGCACCATCGTGTGGACCGGAGGCGTCAAGCCGTCGCCGGTGGTGCGCGACTCCGGCCTCGAGGTCGACAAGGGCGGTCGCGCCATCACCGCGCCGACGATGGAGACGAGCCATCCGGGCGTGTGGGCCATCGGCGACTGCGCCCTAATTCCCGACGTACAGAACGACGGAGAGTCCTTCGCGCCGACCGCCCAGAACGCCGTGCGCGAGGCCAAGCGGCTGGCGAGGAACATCCTGGCGACCATCGACCGGCGGCCACAGGCGGTGGATGCCTTCCGCTACCGCGCGATCGGGACGCTCGCGAGCATCGGACACTTCGACGGCGTCGGCGTCGTGTTCGGCATCCGCGTCCGCGGCCTGATCGGCTGGGTGATGTGGCGGGGCTACTACTGGACCCGCGTGCCGGGCTTCGGGGGCAAGATACGCGTCGGGCTCGACTGGCTGCTGACCCTGGTCTTCGGGTCGGACCCGGTGCAGCTCAAGGTCGACTACGAGTCGCGGGTGGGCATGGGCCCGTCGGGGAAACGCCGGTCGCCTCCCCGGCGGGTCGACCCGCGCGCCTGAGCGTCGGTACACTTCTCAGCCGATGTCACGCGAGGAACGCCGCCAGTACGAGCGGATGATGCGCAACATGGAGCGCGGGCAGACCCTGCCGCCCGCGGCGCGCGCGCGCGCCGAGCGGAACGCGGCGCGGCGAGCGGCGCGAGCCGCAGCGAAGCCGCAGACGCACGGATTCACCGCTCGCTTCCTCGTGGTCAGCGTCCTGATTGCGGCCGCGGTCGGCTACATCGTCTTCAGCCTCCAGTGGCCGCAGCCGCAGGCCCCCGTGCTGGGGCTGGCGGCAGGGGCGATCGCGCTCGCGGCGCAGGTCGGCATCCGCCTCCTCCAGCGCCGCGCCTCGCGTCGCGCCTGACGCGGCACGCCCCATGGTGCCGGGGTTCGAGCTGCCGCTCGCCGCATTGCTGGGGTACCTCATCGGCGCCATCCCGTCCGGCGTCATGATCGGTCGGCTGCGCGGAGTCGACCCACGCGCTGTCGGCTCGGGCCGCACCGGCACCACGAACGCGCTCCGCACGCTGGGCCCGGCGCTCGCCTCCGTCGTCTTCCTGCTGGATGTCGCCAAGGGGGCCGTGGCCGTCCTGGCCGGCTCGTGGATCGCCGCGGCCCTGGACGCGCCCGACGCATGGCCGGCGGCGCTCGCCGGGGTCGCTGCCGTCGTCGGCCACGTGCGCTCCGCCTTCATCCGGTTCGGCGGGGGACGCGGCGTGGCGACGGGCGCGGGCGCGATGCTCGTGCTGGCGCCGCTCGCTCTGCTGGCGGCGATCCCCGTGTTCGCTGCGCTCGTGTGGCGCACGCGGTACGTGTCGCTCGGATCGATCGGCGCCGCGGTGGCGCTGGCCCTGGGCGCCGGGGTGCTCTTCGCGCTCGGTCGCGCGGGCGTCGAGGTGGCGGTCGCGGCCGCGCTTATCGGCATCGTCGTGGTGGTGGCGCACGCGGATAACATCGGGCGCTTGCGAGCCGGCAGCGAGCGGCGGCTGGGACATGGCTGAGCGAAGCCCGGCCAACCTCTCGACGCTTCCCAACCTTCTGGGGCTGACCCGCATCGGCGCGACCCCGGTCATCGTCGCCCTGCTGCTGCTCGACGGGCGCGGTACGGATCTCGCGGCCGCGGTCATCTTCCTCGTCGCCGGCGTCACCGACCTGCTCGACGGCCGGATCGCCCGCTCCCGGAACCAGGTGACGCCGCTCGGCGTGTTCATGGACCTTGCCGCCGACAAGGTCCTCGTCGCGGGCGTGCTGATCGCGATGGTGGAGGTCGACCTCGTCCCGACCTGGATCGCGGCCACGATCCTCGTGCGCGAGCTCGTGGTGCAGGCCGTTCGTCAACTGGCCGCGGTGGAGAAGGTCGTGATCAGCGCCCGTGGCCTGGGCAAGGCGAAGACGCTGGCCACCTTGGGCGGGATGTTCATCCTGCTGCTGGCCGCCGATGCCCGCACCGGCGGACCGATTGCCTCCAGCGCTGCCGGCGGAGCGCTCGACGCGGCCGGGTTCTGGACGCTCGTCGTGGGAACGGTGCTGACCGTCGTTTCCGGGCTGCTCTACCTGCGCGGCGCCTGGCCGATCCTCACCGGAAGAGGCCCGACTGCGGACCGATGATCGCCCGGTGAGTCACTATCGCCGACGCCTGGCCGGTTGGCCGCGCCGGGCGGTCCGTTTGACCGCGCAGTGGGCCGGATGCGTCATCGGGCGGACAGGAACGGCAGGTCGCTTGGTCGCAATGATTCACCCCATGCACATCGCACGCGGCGCTCATCTCACTTGATGAGCCGGCGCTCCAGTTGGCGCATCGCGATCCACAGGCAGACGCTGAAGAACGCGACGAGGTAGAGGACCGACAGGAGATCGGCCGCGTCGAACAGGCCGGTGGAGAGGCCACGGATCAGGTTGATGCCGTGGTACAGCGGCGTGAACTGGATGGCGATCTGGATCGGCTCGGGAAAGATCGTGATCGGGAAGAAGGTGCCGGAGAACAGGAACATCGGCATCACCACCAGGCCCATCGGGATGTCGAAGTCGTTCACGGTGCGCAGGTACGACGTCCCGGCCAGCCCGGCGGCCGCGAACGTCGCGGCGACGAGCAGCGCGGCTGGGACCGTGAGGATTCCCAGGGGCGACAGGACGAGTCCCATCGGCAGCATGATCACAAACATCGCCACCGCGTAGAGGGCGGCGCGCAGGAGGGCCCAGGTGAGCTCGCCGAGGGCGATCTCGGTGATCCCCATCGGCGTCGCGAGGACGCCGTCGTAGGTCTTGGCGTAGTTGAGCTTGAAGAAGACGTTGAAGATCGTCTCGAACACGGCGCCGTTCATCGCGGCGGTGGCCATGAGGGCGGGAGCCACGAACGCCGCGTACGGGATGACCGTCCCATCGACGAGCCGAACCTCGCGGACGATGGCGCCGATCCCGAGGCCGATGCCGAGCAGGTAGAAGATCGGCTCGAAGACGCCGCTCAGGATGATGATCCACTGGTGGCGGTAGACGAGGATGTTGCGCTGCGCCATTCGGCGCGAGCGCCACAGCCGCTCCCACGCCGTGGCGAGCGGGCTCGCCGGTCGCCGTTGCGCGGTCGCCTGGGCGGTCATCGGCCTAGCCCGCCATCCGGCGCTGGAGGAGGCGGTCGGCGAAATACGCGCCGATCCCGGCCATGACGAGCAGGTAGGCGAGGTGCAGCGGTGCCGTCGCGGGGTCGAGGGTGTCGAGGACCAGGCCTCGGATCAGCTGGACCGCGTGGAAGAGCGGCGTGGCCCAGGCCACCGCCTGCAGGGCGTCGGGGAGCTGGGTGAGCGGGAAGAACGTGCCGCTGAACAGGAAGAGCGGGTTGACCACGAACCGGAAGATGGCGCTGAAGCCGACGTCGTTGCGCTGTGTCGCCGTGAACGCGATGAGGCATGCGCTGAACGCGACGCCGGTGAGCATCGCCACCCCGACGGCGAGCACGGCGAGGGGAGTGCGCGCGATCCCGAAGGCCACGAGGACGACCAGGAAGACGGCGGCCAATGTGCCGATGCGGAACGCCACCCAGCCGAGCTCTCCCCCGATGAGGCTCCGAACGTTCAGCGGGGTCGAGAGCATGGCCTCGTAGTTCTTCCCCCACATGATCTTGTTCATGATCGGGTAGGTCGACTCGAAGGTGGCCGTCTGCATGGCCATGGCGGACATGAGCCCCGGACCGAGCCAGTGCAGGTATGGGAAGCCACCGAAGGCGTCCTGCTGCTGCGCCCCGATGAGCGAGCCGATGCCGATCCCCATCGCGGTCAGGAACATGAGCGGCTGGAGGAAGCCGAAGGCGATGCTCCGGTGCCAGAGGCGCCTGTAGACCAGCCAGTTGCGATGGAAGACGCGCGCCGAGGCGACCGCGGTGGTCATCGGGTCGCGCTACTCGATCAGGGTGCGGCCGGTCAGCCGCAGGA
Source organism: Candidatus Limnocylindria bacterium (assembly GCA_036393435.1). Lineage (GTDB taxonomy): Bacteria > Chloroflexota > Limnocylindria > QHBO01 > QHBO01 > JACDBZ01. Next base: position 5,043 of record DASWGW010000077.1, read on the forward strand.
AGACGTCCTCGAGGGTCGCGCGCCGGACGAGCGCGCTCTCGATCGGAATGCCCCGCGAGTTGACCTGCTCCAGGGTGCGCTCGCCGTTGGCGGTGTAGAGCAGCAGCCTATCCGGCAGCTCCTCGATCCGATCGGCGAGGCCCTCGAACTGGCTGTCGAGGCCGGCGCGCGCGGCATCGGTCAGGCGCAGCTCGAGCACCTCTCGCGTCGCGTGCTGGTCGATGAGCTGCCGCGGAGAGCCCTCGGCCACGATCCTGGCCTTGTCCATCACGACGAGGTGGTCGCACAGCTGCTCCGCCTCGTCCATGTAGTGCGTGGTGATGATGAGCGTCGCGCCGCGCCGCTTGAGCTGGTAGAGCCGCTCCCAGAGGAGGTGCCGCGCCTGCGGGTCGAGGCCCGTGGTCGGCTCGTCGAGGATCACGAGCTCCGGCTCGTTGATGAGGGCTCGCGCGATGGTCAGGCGGCGCTTCATCCCACCGGAGAGCGGCTCGACCTGGTCCTTGGCGCGCTCGGCCAGCTGCACGAACTCGAGCAGCTCGTCGGCACGGCGCCTGGCGACGTCGTCGGGGATGTCGAAGTAGCGCGCGTACATCTCGAGGTTCTCGCGCACCGTGAGCTCGGTGTCGAGGTTGTCGATCTGCGGCACCACGCCGAGCTTCGCCTTGATCTCCCTGGCCTGGGTGCGCGGATCCATGCCGATGACGCTCAGCGTCCCTTCGGTGATCGGGCTCGCGCAGGCGATCATGCGCATCGTGCTCGTCTTGCCGGCGCCGTTCGGTCCCAGGAAACCGAACGCCTTGCCCGGACGCACGTCGAAGTCCACGCCGTCGACGGCGGTGAAGCCGTTCGCGTAGCGCTTCGTCAGGCCGCGGGCATGGACGAGTGACTCGGGGGCGCTCATGGGTCCGGGCATTCTAGACCGATGCGCCGCGGCGGCGCGACGCCTCAGAGGCCGGCGGCGAGCGAGTCCGCTCGAGGATCGGCGCCGCCTGAGTACGAGCCGTCGGGCTCGCGGCGGATGACCTGCGCCCAGCCCATGAGCGGGGTTCGCGGGTCGACCGGCGCCACGTCGTGCCCCCTCGCGCGCAGGTCTGCGAGGACCATGTCATTCACGCCGTCGCTCTCGACCTGGACCGGGCCGAGCGACGCCCCGGGCGACTCGGTGGAGATGACGAACCTCGGCCGCTCGACCGCGGCCTGCGGGTCGAGGCCGTCGTCGACGAGCGCGGCCACCAGCTGAACCATCGTCTGCGGCTGCCCGTCGCCGCCCATCGCGCCGAGCGCCACCGCCGCGCGCCCGTCCCGGAGCAGCATTCCGGGCATCAGCGTGTGCAGCGTCCGCGAGCTCGGCGCGAGCGCGTTCGGGTGGTCCGCGTCGAGCGAAAAATAGGCACCGCGGTTCTGGAGCATGATCCCGGTCGACCCGCCCATGATCCCCGAGCCGAAGCCCATGTAATTGGACTCGATGAGGCTGACCATCATCCCGTCGGCATCGGCGGCGCACAGGTAGACCGTGCCGCCACCGGGGGGATTCATCGGCTCGAACCGATTCGCCCGCTCGGGCGAGAGGCGCGAGGCCAGCCAGCGTGCGTGCTCGATGCTCAACAGCGTCGCGGGCTCGGCAAGGCCGCGCTCCGGGTCGGCGACGCAGCGGTCCCGCTCGCTCCACGCGACCTTCACGGCCTCGATCTGGGCGTGCATCCGATCCGGATCGAGGGGCGAGTCCGCCGGCAGCCGGCGCACTGCGGGCCACGCCGGTTCCATGCGCAATACCGACAGGACGTTGAGCGCCATGAGCGCCGTGATGCCCTGCGAGTTCGGCGGGATCGTCGCGACCTCCACGCCTTCGTACGTTGTGCCGATCGGGTCAACCCAATTCCCGCGATGGGCGGCGAGGTCGTCGCGGGTCATGACGCCGCCGGCGGAACGCAGCGCTCGTGCGATCTCGCCGCCGATGGCGCCCTGGTAGTACGCGTCCCGCCCACCTTCCGCGATCGAGCGCAGGGAGGCCGCGAGCATCGGCTGCCGGAGCGTCTCGCCGGCCTGCGGCAGGCGGCCCCGGGGCGCGAACACGGCCCGCGCCGCCTCGTCGAAGTCGGGGAGGAAGGCGGCGATCGACCTGGCGTTGATCGCCGTCAGCTCGTAGCCGTTCTCCGCGGTCTCGGCCGCCGGAAGGACGGCCTCTGCGAGCGAGCGCCGGCCGAACCGGCCGAGCATCTGCGCCCACGCGTCGACCGCACCCGGGACTGTGACCGGCAGCGGACCGCGCGCCGGCATGCGCTCGTGCCCGGCCGCGCGCACCGCATCGATCGTCAGCGCGGCGGGGGAGCGGCCGCTGCCGTTGAACCCGTGGAGTCGACCCTCCGCGGGATCCCAGACGAGGGCGAACGCGTCGCCCCCGAGGCCGCACGCGTTGCAGTAGACGACGGCGAGCATCGCGTTGGCGGCGACTGCCGCATCCACGGCGGTGCCGCCGGCTCGCAGCGCCTCGACGCCCGCCATCGTGGCGAGCGGATGCGGGGTGACCACCATTCCGCTCGCGCCGGCGACGCCGTTCAGCTGACCTCCCAGGTCTCGCCGGGCTCCAGCGCGACGACCTCCGCCGAGGTGTGATCCCGCAGCTCGTCGGGTGTGCCGACGAGGACCGGGAAGGTCGCGTAGTGGACGGGAATCACCGTCGAGGCGCCGATGAGGTCGAGCGCCCGCCCGGCATCCTTCGGTCCCATCGTGTAGTGCCCGCCGATGGGCAGCACCGCGACCTCGGGGTTGAATCGCTCGCCGACGAGCCGCATGTCGCCGAAGAGGTCGGTGTCGCCGGAGTGATAGACGGTCGTGCCGTCCTCGAACTCGAGGACCCAGCCCCAGCAGCCGAGCTCACGCGTCACCTGCCCGCCGCCCTGGTTGAGCGTCGCGCCACCGGAATGGACCGCCTGGACCATGCTGAACCCGATCCCGGCGGCCTCGAACCTGCCGCCGTGGTTCATGCCGACAGCCTCGACGCCCTTGCCGGCGAGGAAGACGCTCATCTCGTGGCTGCACACGACCGTCGCGCCCTCGACGGCGGCAAGCTCGATGACGTCGCTGAGATCCTCGCCGACATGGTCGAAGTGCCCGTGTGTGGGAGCCACCACGTTCACCCGCTCGGCGGTGCGGTAGGCCGCGGCGTAGTTGGGGGCGCCGCTCCAGCGGTCGACCCAGATCCAGGCGTCGTTCGGCGAGCGGTACAGCACGCCGCCGTGTCCGAGCCGGGTGATGCGCAGGTTCGTCATCGGTCCATCCCTCTCTGGTTGCTCGGATGCTAGTGGATCAGCCGGGGATGACCAGCCGGCCGGAATCTGCCACGCGGCGCAGCCATGGAAGCTCCCGTGACATGACCGTCTCGGGTCCATGCCCCGGCAGGACGCGGACGTGGCCAGGGATCCCGCGCGAGAGGCGGGCAAGCGAGGCGACCATCTGCTCCTCGTTCCCGCCGGGAAGGTCGGTCCGGCCGTACGAGCCGGCAAAGAGCACATCCCCCGAGAGCAGCAGCCCGGCCCGCTCCTCGTACAGGCAGACCGAACCCTCGGTGTGCCCGGGCGTGTGCAGCACGTCGAAGACGAGGTCGCCGATCCGGAGCTGCTCTCCCTCGCGCAGGTCCTGCGTCGCGACGCTCCTCTCGAGCTCGAAGCCGTAGGCGTTCTCACCCGCCAGGCGGTACGCGTCGTCCGGATGGATCGCCAGCGGCGCGCCCGAGGCGCGCACGAGCGGCGCGTTGTCGAAGACGTGGTCGATGTGCCCGTGCGAGTTGGCGATGAGATGCAGGCGCAGGCCGGCGGCGGCCGTTCGCTCCATCAGCGGTCCCGCGGCGCCCATGCCGGGGTCCAGGACGAGCGCATCGGCCGATCGGCCGTCCCATACCAGGTAGGCGTTCGTCTGCCAGGGCCCGAACGCGCCGACCTCGATCCTGACGGCGTGGCCGGGCTCGGAGGCGACGCCGGCACGCTGAACGACCGCCTCGTCGGGGCTCATTGCTCTCGGATGCCGGCCGGACCGACGATGCCCGGCGTCCCCGTGCCGAGCTGGAGCCCCAGATGCCCGGCGAGCTGGCGCGCGAGCTCATCCTCGACGCGCTCCATCTCCATCGGGCCGCCGAGCTCGCGTGCGAGCGACGTGGTGCCCTTGCCGGGGATGCCGCACGGGATCATCTCGTCGAACCAGCGCAGGTCCGCGTTCACGTTCAGCGCCAGGCCGTGGGTCGTCACGCCGCGCTTCACGCGGACCCCGATCGCGGCCAGCTTCCGCTGCTCCTCGACCCACACGCCGGTCAGGCCCTCGACACGCCCAGCGCTCACGCCGAACGTGGCGGCGGTGTCGATGATGGCCGACTCGAGCGTGCGGACGTACCGGCGCAGGTCCAGCGCGTCGTGAAGCTCGACGATCGGGTATGCGACCAGCTGCCCCGGCCCGTGGAACGTGACGTCGCCACCTCGGTCGACGCGGATCAGCCGGGCCCCCAGCGTGCGGAGCCGCTCCGGCGTTGCGAGCAGGTTCGACTCGTCGCCCCCGCGCCCGACGGTGTAGACGGGGAAGTGCTCCACCAGCAGCAGGCGGTCGCCGATGCGCCGCTCGCGGCGCTGCTGCGCGAGCTCGTCCTGCAGCTCCCAGGCGGGCTCGTAGGCGACCGTCCCCAGCCTCTCCACCGTGAGGACGCCGCCGTGAGCGGCGAGCAGCGGGTGGGCGTCGCTCGCCGGGCGGTGCGGGGC
>DASWGW010000078.1:0-6965 GCA_036393435.1 Candidatus Limnocylindria bacterium
CCCTGCCGCTGGATCGCATCGGCCCCCCCCGCCACCCGCATGGCGTGGACGCGCTGTCCCTCGTCGAACGCCACGGACGCAAGGCCGTCGAGCACCAGGGCGTAGCCGGACAGGTCGCCCGAGGCTCGGAACGCTTCGAGCGCCCGCACGTAGTGCTGATGGCCGGTCGCCCGCTCGCCGCGGAGGACGTCGTTCAGGCCGAGCATGAACTCCGTCCACGCGAGCATGAAGCGGTCGTCAGTCTCCGTGAAGATCTGGAGGCATTCCACGCCGAGCCGATCCGCGGCATCGCCGTTGAGCTGAAGGACCTCCATGTCGAGCATCGCCCACAGGGCCCTGCCCTCGCCCCGACGGTCGCCGATGCGCCGGTAGATGCTCGCCGCCTCCTTGGCGCTGCTGAGGAGCTCGGGGGGGATGCGCATCGGCACCTCGTCCTCCCCGATGGTGAAGCTCATGCTCACGTTGTAGAGCGCGTTGGCAACGGCAGCGTCGTCGCCGATCTCACGCTGGATCGCCAGCGCGCGCTCATAGCGCTCCCGCGCCACGTCGATCTCACCCCGCCAGTAGGCGAGCCCACCGGCCGCCTCCAGCACCGAAGCCAGTTCGGCGGGATGCTCGTCCAGGCCCGGCATCTCGAGGACGCGTCGAGCGCGCTCCTCCCCTTCTGCCAGGAAGCCGCGCATCTGCCAGAGCCGCCACGAGGCGGCCACCATCCGCATCGCCAGGACGGCCTCACCCTGCGCCGTCGCCCAGCCAAGGGCCGCGCGGACGTTGTCGTGCTCCTGCTCGGCGCCGTCGAGTGCCGCCCTCTGCTCGTCGGTGAAGATCCGGGCGGCTGCCTCCTCCGCCCGCACGAGGAAGTGCTCGGCGTGGGCGCGGCGGAGCGCGGCGTGCTCTTCGGCCCGTTGGCTGAGCTGCTCGTCGGCAAACTCGCGGATCGTCTCGAGCATCCGGAAGCGGGGGGCCCCGTCCGGCAACTCTTCCTGCCGCAGCAGGCTCTTGTCGACAAGTGCGCCGAGCGACTCGACCGCGTCCGGCGCATACGTTCCGAGGACCGCCTCCACCGCCGCCAGGTCGGCACCGCCCGAGAAGACCGAGAAGGCGGTGAAGAACCGCCGCTCGTCCTCGTCCAGGATGTCGTAGCTCCAGGAGATCGCGCCACGCAGCGTCCGCTGCCGCTCGGGAAGATCCCTCGAGCCGCCCGAGCCGAGGTCGAGACGCCGATTCAGTCGCTCGACCATCGCCTGGGGCGAGAGGATCCGAATTCGCGCCGCGGCAAGCTCGATGGCCAGCGGCAGGCCGTCGAGCCGCCAGCAGATTTCCGCAACCGCGGGCGCGTTCTCATCGGTGATCTCGAAGTCGGGCTTGACGCGACGAGCGCGCTCCATGAACAGGGCGGCCGCGGCGTACTGGACGATGCTCCTGTCGGCTGGGACCTCGCGCGGGTCGGGCATGGGGAGCGGCGGTACCGGGTACTCCTGCTCTCCGTACGCCCGCAGGGCGCTGCGACTCGTGGCGAGGACCGCCAGCCCGGTCGCGCGTTGCAGGAGCTCTGCGACGTCCGCTGCCGCCTCGACGACCTGCTCCAGATTGTCGAGGACGAGCAGCACGCGCTTGCCCGCAAGGTGCTCGGCCAGCCGCTCGATCGGCTGCGGGCCGGGGTCCGCGACGCCGACGGCCTTGGCGATCGAGGGCAGGACGAGCTCCGGCTCACGGATAGGTGCCAGCGCAACGAAGAAGACTCCGTCGGGAAACGCGTCCACCTCCTCGCCCGCCACCTGGAGGGAGAGGCGCGTCTTGCCCGTCCCACCGGGGCCGGTGAGGGTCACCAGCCGGTTCGAGCGCACCAGCTCGCGGACGCGCGCGACCTCCTCCTCCCGGCCGATGAAGGTCGTGGCCTGTACCGGCAGGTTGCTGCGCGCCGCGTCAAGAGAGAGGAGGGCGGGGAAATCCGTCGGCAGGCCGCTCACGCAGACCTGCGCGATCGCCTCCGGCTGGGGGAGGTCCTTCAGCCGGTGCTCGCCCAGGTCGAACAGCCTCACGTCTGGGGGAAGATCCCGCTCGATCAGCGCTCGCGTCGCGGCGGAGACGAGGATCTGGCCACCGTGCCCCACACTCATGATCCGGGCGGCACGGTGCACGTCCACGCCGGCGTAGGTGCCGTCAACGATCTGCGCGCCGCCGGTCGTGTGGATGCCCATGCGGACGCGCACCGCAGCATCCGTCGGCCACGCATGCGAGGCAAGCGATCGCTGCCCCGCCGCGGCCGCGGCCACCGCACCCACCGCCGTCGGAAAGGCAACGAAGAACGAGTCGCCTTCGGTGCTGACCTCGACGCCACCGTGAGCGGCGAAGGCCTCGCGGAGCAGCGCACGGTGTTCGGTGAGGACGGCCGACCACGCATCGCCCAGGCTTCGAGCGAGGCGAGTCGATCCCTCGATGTCGCTGAACAGGAACGTGACCGTGCCGGTCGGCAGGCTTGTCATCTGCGGCGGCAGTGTGCGACTGCGCCGGTCATCCGCACAAGGGCCGGCGGGCCGGTAGGCTTCCGCCGGTGACCGTCCTCGCCCGAGCCGCCGCCAGGGGACTTGCCCGACGACCGGTCCTGACCGCGGTGCTGGGTGCGCTGACCATCGCCTTCTCCGCGATCTTCGTGCGACTGGCGGACGTCTCGCCCGCGACCGCCGCCATCTTCCGCTGCGCCTACGCGCTTCCCCCGCTCGCCCTGCTGGCGTGGTACGAGCAACGCCGATACGGGCCTCGCGCAGGCGGGCAGGCACGCCTGGCCTGGATCGCGGGCGCGTTCTTCGCCGCAGACCTGGTCCTGTGGCACCACGCCATCGGGGAGGTGGGCGCCGGCCTCGCGACGGTTCTCGGCAACACGCAGGTGGTCGTGGTCCCGATCGCGGCTTGGATGGTGCTTGGCGAGCGTCCGGGCTGGCGGGTCGCCGCATCGGTCCCGGTCGTGCTCATGGGCGTGGTCCTCATCAGCGGCGTCCTCGGCGGTGGCGAGGCATACGGTCGCAATCCGCTCCTCGGCGTCGTCTTCGGCCTGGGGACCGGCGTCGCGTATGCCGGGTTCCTGCTGGTCCAGCGACGGGCGAACGCCGACCACCGACGACCGGCGGGCCCGCTCTTCGACGCCACGCTCTCCGCGGCGGTCTTCTCCATCCTCATCGGCCTGCCCTTGGGCGAGGTCGACCTCGTGCCGTCGTGGCCGGCTCACGGTTGGCTCGTGCTCCTCGCGCTGGGCGTGCAGGTCGTGGGCTGGCTGCTCATCAGCATCAGCCTGCCGCGGCTGCCCGCCGCGGTGACGTCCGTGGTGCTGACGCTTCAGCCCGTCGGCTCGGTCTTCCTCGGGATCTGGATCCTGTCGGAGGCGCCGTCGGCCTTCCAGCTCGTCGGCGTGCTCTTCATCCTGGCCGGGCTGCTGCTCACCACTCTCCAAGTGCGCGCCCGACGGACGTCGCGGAGCGCGCGCCCCGCGGGGTAGGGCCTGAAGATTCCTCCTTCCCAGTAACCTGGCTACTGGTACGCAGGTTGGGCATGCCGCCGGCCGCCGCGAGCGAGGGCAGCAACGCAGAATTGCGGACATTTCCGGACGCGTGAGCGGCCGCCGACCTGCGTAGCAGTAACCACACTACTGACTGACAGGTTCGGACCCTCACCGGGCCGCGGAACGCCCCGGTAGCGTGACGATGAAGCACGTCCGGCCGGGCGCCGACTCCACGTCGATCCGGCCGCCGTGGCGGACGACCACCGAGTGACTGATGTGCAGGCCGAGCCCGGTCCCGGACCCCGGCGGCTTGGTCGTGGCGAATGGCTCGAACAGCCGCTCTCGGATCGAATCCGCGATGCCCGAGCCGCTGTCGCAGACCGACACCCGGACCCCGTCGCCGTCGCGTTCCGCACGTAGCGTGAGCGTCCCACTTCCGGCCATGGCATCGGCGGCGTTGTCGATCAGGTTGGTCCAGACCTGGTTCAGCTCGGAGCCGGCGGCCTCGATCTCCGGAAGGTCGTCCGCGAACTCCCGACGAACCTCGACACCCTCCTTGAGCCGATGCCGCAGGATGACGAGGGTCTGCTCGAGGCCGATGCGCACGTCCACACGCTGCACCGGCGCCTGGTCGAGGTAGGCATAGCCCTTGACGGCGTCGACGATCTCGCTGATGCGCTCCGCCGCCAAACGCAGCTCGCCCAACAGCTCGGAGACCGATGCGTCCGCGGCAAGCCACGCGACGACGTCGGCGGGAAGGCCGCGCAGGGCCTCGGCTGTCCACCCCGCGTCCACCAGGGCCGCCGCCCCAAACGGGTCGACGACGCCGGAGAGCGCATCGGCGGCGTCCGCCCGCTCGAGCGCGCTGAGCCTTCGGGAGCCTGGCGCGGAGGGGATCTCGGCGGGCCTGGGCAGTGCGTCGCGATCCGCGAGCGCCCGCCCGAGCGCGTCCGCCGAGCGGCGCAGGGCTGCCGCGGGATTGTTCAGCTCGTGCGCGAGGCCGGCCGACAGCGTCCCCAGCGCGGCGAGCTTCTCGCGCTCGCGGAGCAGCCCCTCGGTCGAGCGGAGCCGGCCCATGACGGTGCGCAGGATCGTGAGCGCCGTCCCCGGCCGTTCGAGGACGTCAGTGAGCGCATCGCGGGGCACGCACAGCACGGTGACGTCCGTCCGCGCCGTCACCGAAGCGTTTCGAGGCCGGTCCTCGATGACGGCCATCTCCCCGACGATCCCGCCAGGGCCGACCACGGCGATGGGCACTTCTCCCTCGCCGCTGCGCTTGGTGACGCTCAGCTCGCCCTCGGCGACGACGAAGAACTCCTGGGCCTCGGTCCCCTCCTGGAGCAGCAGCTCGCCGGCGGCGAGCTGCATCGGCTCGCTCATCTCCACCAGCCGAGCGAGCTCGTCGTCGGGCAGGTGCGCGAACAGCTGGCTGGCGCGCAGCGCCTCCGCCGGAGTCATCGCTCGACCGTCACAGGGACGCGAGGTACTGGTGCACGAACTGGACGGCCATGGCGCCCTCCCCGACGGCGCTGGCGATGCGCTTGACGGACCGATGCCGAACGTCGCCCGCGGCAAAGACGCCGGGCATGCTCGACTCCAGCAGGAACGGCTCGCGGTCGAGGTTCCAGCCGCGCGCCGACGTGACGTCGGGACCCGAGAGCACGAAGCCGCGATCGTCGCGAGCCACGACGCCCTCCAGCCAGCCCGTCCGCGGCTGCTGCCCGATGAAGATGAAGAGCGCGCTGACGTCGAGAGTCGTCTCGCCACCAGCCCCCTTGAAGACGGCCTGCTCGAGGTGGCCCGCGCCACGGAGGGCGACGATCCTGGCCTCCGTGTGGAGGCGGACGTTGTCGAGCGCGTGAAGCTGCTCGGCGAGGTACGCGCTCATCGTCGACAGGTCGTCGCCCCGGACCAGCAGGTGCACGCATCGGGCGAACCGGGCGAGATGGACCGCCGCCTGTCCCGCGGAATTTCCCGCTCCGACGACGGCGATCTCGGCGTCGCGGTGCAGCAGCGCCTCCGTGGTGGCGGCCCCGTAATACACCCCGGCACCCGCCAGCTCCGCCGCACCCGGGACATCGAGCTGCCGGTAGCTGACGCCGGTCGCCACGATCGTCGCCTGGCATGAGAGCTCGCTGCCGTCGTCGAGCACGATCGTGCGGTACGGATCGGCTCGGCCGATGGTGGTCGCCTCCTGGGAGGAGAGGATCTCGGCGCCGAGACGCCGCGCCTGTGCCAGCGCACGCCGCGCGAGGTCGGCCCCGGTGAGCCCGGCCGGGAAGCCGAGGTAGTTCTCGATGCGGCTCGTCGTACCGGCCTGCCCGCCGGGCGCCTCGCGCTCGACCAGCAGCGTCTTGAGCCCCTCGCTCGCGCCGTAGACGGCCGCCGCCAGGCCGGCGGGGCCGGCGCCGACGATCACGAGGTCGTAGAAGGGCAGAGCCGCGTGCGTGGAGAGGCCGATCGCATCGGCCAGCTCGCGGTTGGTCGGGTTGCGCAGCACGCGGCCGTCGGCGAAGAGGACGACGGGCGCACCCGGCTCGACCGGCTGGTCCAGAGAGTCGGCGATGCGGGCCCCGTCGTCATCGGTGTCGGGGTCGACCCAGTTGTACGGGACCTGGTTGCGCGCCAGAAAGTCGCGAATCTCGTGGCCCCGCGGGGCCCAGCGTGGGGCGAGCAGCCGGAGGCCTTCGAACGGGGGCCGGAACCCGGCGGCCCAATCGGCGAGAAGGTCGTCGAGGACCGGATAGAGCCTGTCCTCGGGTGGATCCCAGGGCTTCAGCAGGTAGTGGTCGAGGCGGATGTCGTTGATGGCCCGGATCGCGACGTCGGTGTCGGCGTAGGCGGTGAGCAGGACGGTCTTCGCGTCGGGCTGCAGGGGGAGCGCCTCGCGCAGCAGCTCGATCCCGGTCATCACGGGCATCCGCTGGTCCACGATGAAGAGAGCGACGGGGTCGCCGCGCCGCGTCAGCTCCCTGACGAGCTCGAGCGCCTCGGGTCCCGAGCCGGCCGCGAGGATCCGGTAGTCGGTCGCGTAGCGCGCGCGCAGGTCGCGCTCGACGGCGCGGAGCACCGGAGGGTCGTCGTCGACGGTGAGGATCGCGGGCTTGGCCGCCATGGCGCCGAGTGTACGGCTGGTCGCGAATCCACGCGGTACCCTCGCTGGCGTGATTCAGTCCCACGCGCTGCCCGGTCCGCTGTTCCTCACCGGCACTGGCCGCCTCGCGCCGCTCGGCGCCTCGCCGTGGGCAGTACTGATCGTCGAGGGGCGGATTGCGTGGGTCGGTTCGGCGGCGGACGCGCCTCGGTCGGATGCCGAGCGGGTGGATCTCGGGTCCGCCCTGGTCACCCCCGGACTGGTGGACAGCCACACGCATCCCGTCTTCGCGGGCGACAGGGCCGATGAGGCGGCCGCGCGCCTCGAGGGCGCACCGTACACCGGCGGCGGGATCCTGCGCACGGTCGCAGCCAC
>DASWGW010000079.1:0-5637 GCA_036393435.1 Candidatus Limnocylindria bacterium
CCGCAACGGCGGGGTAGAGCGTGCCGCCCTCCCGCAGGCGCAGGGCGGCGTTCCAGTAGGCGCCGATGTCCGGGATCTCCCAGGCCGTGGCACTCCAGACCGTGTTGGTGATCCCGTAGCCGATGCAGAGCGCGAGGATGAGCATGCGCGGGAGCCTGGTCCGCACCGTCCTGAGGATCACGCGGATGCTCACGGCTGCTGCGGACACCGGGTGGGCGGGAGGTAGCCCGCGGGCCATTCGTAGCCGTAGACGGGAAGCGGTTGTGCCTGCGGTGGTTGATAGTCTCCGAGGCCCATCTCGCGGTAGACGTGGTCGCGCGTCTCACGCACGCCGGGCCCTGCCAGGTACAGCGCGGTGTACCCGCCGGGCAGCAGCCCCAGGAGCCGGTCGTGCCGAGCCTCCGCCGCCGGATCGCACGCGAGCCCGCTCGTCTCTCGGGCCGCGATCCTGGCCGCTCGGTCCCGCGGTTCGGCTCGGAGGATCTCCGCCAGCATCGCGCGCGCACCAGAGAGTTGGCCTGACCGCGCGAGGGCGATGGCGGCCATCGTGTCGTCCTTCACCGGAACGCGAGCCAGCGCCACCTCGATTGCGGCCTCGCTGGTGGTCGGGTCGACGACGGCCAGCGGGCCCTCCACGTCGAGCGCCCGGCGGACCGCCGCCGCGACCTCCTCCACGTCAAGGCGGAGTCCGACGATGTCCGACGCGACCAGCAGCTGTGGATCGAGGAGCGCGGCCCGGCCGAGCTCTTCCGTCGCCAGGCCTCGATCGCCGGTCGACAGGAGCTCGAGCGCCAGCCGATATCCGTACTGCGAGTCCAGCGACCCCAGTCGCGACGCACGGCCGAGGGCATCGGCTCGCTCAGCATGCGTCGTGCCCAGGACCCCCAGGGCGCCCAGTGCCCGTGGGTCGCCAGGGCTCAGGGCGTTCGCTCTCTCGTAGTGCGCGCGTGCGTCCTCCTCGCGGCCCAGCTGCGCATCGGCCAGACCCAGGGCGAGCTCGTACGAGGCACGCATCGGCCATGCGGCGGCCGCCGCCGTGAAGTCGCGTTCGGCGCCCTCCCAGTCACCGGCGACCGCTCGCTCGCGGCCGACGGCCGCGGCCACGCGTGCCTGATGGGCGTTGAGGACCGCGGGAAGCGCGACGAGGACCAGGAGCAGGCACCCTAGGGCCGGGATCGCCCGCAGGATCGGCGCTCGCATCGAGGCCGGTCGGAACGACCGATCATGCGCGATGAACGTGGCGCTGCCGATGGCCAGCGCGGTCAGGGCGGGCACCTGCGTGAGCTCATCCATCATCAGGATGGCGGCGAACCCGGCCAGCGACCCGATGCCTGCCCGGTGCGCCGGCGTCATGGGCACGGTGCCCCGCGCGACGTGCCGGACGTAGACGACCGAGAGTGCGGCGATGGCGGCCAGGAGCAGCACTCCGCCGTCAGCGAGAACCTGGAGCACGAGGTTGTGGGCGTGATAGACCGGATACCGGTTGAGCAGCTCGGGGGACTCCGCCAGCCTCACCCAAGAGAACGTTCCCGGGCCCGCGCCGTCGAGCGGATGCCTCGCGATGACCGCCAGGGCGGTCTGCCAGATGAAGGTTCGGCCGGACAGCGTCCCCAGCCATCCGGTCATGAAGAGGCCGATGCCCGCGACCGCCGCCACGCCGAGCGCGATCAGGATCGGCCGCCGCAGCCTGCTCCAGGAGCGGCGACCCGACGTGAGGTAGTACACCGACGCCGCGACCAGGATCGCCACCCACTCCACGCGGCCGCCGCTGAGCGGGATGACGATGATCGCGCCGAGGGCGGCAACGGCCGCCAGCACGTTCCGCGTCGACGCGCGCTCGATCTGCAGATAGAGCGGGGCGGCAAGGAGCGCGAGTGCCGCGATCGCATCGGTGCTCAGCCAGAGGCCTCCCGAACGTGCGGCGAGCGGTGGGATGCTGCCATCGAGCGCCACCCAGGTCACCGCGTCCTGGAGCCATGCGATCGCGGTGAACGCCAGCCAGGCGCTCGCCGCGAAGGCGGCCCCGATCACGAGGCCCTGTCGTAGCGGGCCGCGGCCGACTCGAAGCAGCAGGAGGAACAGCGAGCCGTACGCGGTCGCGAGGGCGAGGGTTTCCAGGCTGGCGGTGGAGTCCACGCTGAGTGCGCTCACCAGCGCGTAGGCCGCGATCACGGCGAGGACGGGGATGTCGAGCGGATGCGGTCTGATCGCAAGCGCCACGATGGCGCCGGCTACCGCCGGTACGCCATACACCAGCGCCGCGACGAGCCTGAGGGTCGGATCGAACGTGGTGATGTACGTGCCGAAGAAGCCGATGAAGCCGAGCGCCCAGAGCGCGGCCGCCCCGGCGACCAGGATGCTGCGTGTCACCGGGGTAACTCCCGGTGCCAGATCCAGAGGCGGTGGGTGCGTGGCAGGAGCGCGACGAGCGCCGCGCGGGGAGTCGCAGGGAGCCTCAGGGCGAGATCGAGCAGCGGGAGAAGGGGCGCCAGCCGAAGCTCCGCGGCCGGCGGGCCGAGTGTCGTACCGAGCTCTCGACCGCTCATGGCGACCACATTCCGGTTCCACGGCTTCCGAACGCGGAAGTCGTAGACCGCCACCATGCCACCGTCGTCGGTCACTCGCCACATCTCGGCGAGGAGCTCGCGGCGGCCCACAGGGTCGCGGATGCTCGACAGGACCAGCGACGCGGTCACGAGGTCGAAGGACCGATCGGGAAAGGGAATCTCGAAGTCGCCGACCCGCGCGATCGACGCCCGCGGGACGGTGCCCCGGGCGACCTCGGCCCGCTCGGCCACAAGCTCGGTCCCGAAGAGGCGCTCCTCGGCGACACCCAGCGAGTGCCAGCGCTCGAGGTCCGCGCCCCCGCCGCAGCCCACGTCGCAGACGCTGAGCTCGGCGATGGGCGGCAACGACTCACGCACGAGCTTCTCGAGGAGCTCCCGGCGCTCGGCCACGAGCAGGTCGCGACCGGCGCTGCGCCGCCACGAGGCCTCGCCGAAGTACGACCGAATCCGATCGGTCTCCCCGGTTGTCGGGTCGGCCATCACTCCGCCGCGGTCGGGGTGAGCGTGCCGGCGAGCGCTCGCCGGGTGTCACCGGCGTCGCCGCACTCGGCCACCGCTTCGAGGTCGCGCGCGGCACCGGCCAGCGCGGCCTCGGCCCCTCCGCCGGCGGGCTTCGCCAGGAGAAGGAATGGGTACTTGGTGGGCAGGCGCTCCTCGTCCTCGCCGAAGAGCTGCTCCTCCATCTTCTCGCCGGGTCGCAGGCCCGTGAACACGATCGGGATGTCCTTGTCGCCACTCGCCACCGACAGGCGCAGCAGCTCCCGGGCGAGGTCCACGATCCGGATCGGTTCGCCCATGTTGAGCACGTGGATCGCGCCGCCATCGCCCACCGCGCCGGCAAGGAGGATCAGCCGGACGGCCTCGGGGATCGTCATGAAGTAGCGCGTCATGTCCGGGTGCGTGATGGTCACCGGGCCGCCGTCGGCGATCTGCTGCCGGAAGAGCTCGAGCACGCTGCCCTGGCTGCCCATCACGTTGCCGAAGCGGACGACGACGAAGCGACCCTCGGCGGCGCGCCCGACCTCGCGCACGATCGCCTCGCCGATGCGCTTGGTGGCGCCCATCACCGACGAGGGATCGACCGCCTTGTCGGTGCTGATGAAGATGAAGGCCTCGACGCCGTGCGCCGCGGCGGCCTCGGCCATGACCCGCGTCCCACGGACGTTGGTGAGCACCGCCGCGGCCGGGTTCTGCTCCGAGAGCGGGACGTGCTTGTGTGCCGCCGCGTGGAGCACGATCGCGGGCTGGTGCTCGCGCAGCACGCGCTCAACGTCCGGCTGCTGGGTCACGTCACCGAGGATCGGGACGACGGCAATGCCCGGGAAGCGGCGGCGCAGCTCCTCGTCGATGTAGAAGAGCGGGGTCTCGCCGCGCTCGAGGAGCACGACCTTCGATGCGCCGAAGGCGGCGACCTGCCGGCAGGCCTCCGAGCCGATGCTGCCGCCCGCGCCGGTGACCAGCACCGTGCGACCGGCGACCAGGCTGCGGATCGGCCCCTCGGGAATCTCCTGCGGCTCGCGGCGCAGCAGGTCCTCCACGCGGACCGGCCGGATGCGGTTGACCGAGACGGTGTCGTCGAGCAGCTCCTGCACGCCGGGCAGGGTGCGGACCGCGACCTTCGCGGCGTCGCACAGCGCCACGATGCGGCGCAGCTCGTGGCCCGCCAGGCGCGGCATGGCCACGATCACCTCTGCCACGTTGCGGTCGGCGACGATGCGCGGCAGCTCCTCGCCGCGGCCCAGCACCTCCAGGCCGTAGATCCGCTGCCCGCGCTTGCGCTCCTTGTCGTCGATGAAGCCGACCGGGTCCAGGCGCAGCATCCGGTTGCGGCGCATCTCCCGAACGAGCTGGGCGCCGGCCTCGCCGGCGCCGTAGATGAGCACCGGCTTGGGCGGCCCGGCCAGCGCCGCGCTCGGGGCCGGGTCGACGTCTTCCTGCCGCACGCGAGAGGCGAACCGGATCCCGCCGAGCACGAGCAGCGATAGGACGAACTCGATGAGCAGCGCCGAGCGCGGGAAGCCGATGCTTCCGGGGAAGCCGGAGGGCTGCATGACGAAGAAGATGGCCATGGCCATGACCAGCGAGCCTGCGGCCAGCGACGAGAAGATGAGCGCGACGTCCGAGATCGTGGGGTAGCGCCAGACGCGGAGGTACGCGCCGGCGAGCAGGAACATGGCCGGGCGCACGATCGCCGCGAGCGGGATGAAGACCCAGTACTCGGCAGCCGCCGCGAAGATGTTGTTGCGGTCGATGCGCAGCCCGACGGCGACCAGCGCCATCACCGCCGCCAGGGCGGCATCCACGAGCACCGCTCCCGGGCGCGCGGCCGCAATCCGCTCGGCGAAGGTGTAGCGACGGGGGCGGGTGCGGGCTCGTCGCGACCTGCCTCCGACGATGGCCGCGGCCGTGCGGGCCATGATCGCGAGGTCGCGCCGCAGGCTGTAGCCGCGGACGTAGTCGAGGTCGATGGCGAGCTTGGCGTGCATGACCTGGCGCTCGTACACCTCGTCGACGAGGCCGACGAGCTCCTGCTCCTCGTCCACGAACGCGACCTGCGTCGGACCGGTGATGCCGGGTCGCATCGAGAGGACCTCGCGCTCCTCCGGGCTCCAGCGCTCGACGTAGGCGGGCGCCTCCGGGCGTGGTCCGACCAGGCTCATCTGCCCGAGGAGCACGTTCACGAGCTGCGGAAGCTCGTCCATCTTCGTGCGGCGCAGCACGGCGCCGACGCGCGTCACCCGCCCGTCGTAGGCCCCGGTCACGCGAGGCCCGGCCTGCTCTGCGCCCCGCGCCATGCTCCGGAACTTCCACATCGTGAAGACGCGCCCCTGACGGCCCACCCGCCGAGCGCCGTAGATGGCCCGGCCGGAGGAGTCGAGCACGACGGCGAGCGCGATCGCGACGCCGACCGGCAGCAGCAGGATCAGCGCGGTCGCGCCGAGGACGAGGTCGATCGAGCGCTTCACGAGCGCCTGCCACGGTCGCATCGGTCTCGTCACACCTCGACCGGCTCTCGGGCCGACTGGCAGATCTCGAGCAGCGCCGCGGCGACCCGGTCGACCTGGCCGTC
>DASWGW010000080.1:0-11666 GCA_036393435.1 Candidatus Limnocylindria bacterium
GCCGCCGACGATCGACCCGGAGACCGGCGAGCCGACGGAGACCGTCGTCGCGCCTATCACGAGTGTCGTGATCGTGTTCGCCGGGACCAACCAGGATGCGGAGATCATCCGCATGGTGCAGCGCACGGAGACCGATCGGCAAGACAGTGCCCCATCGACGCTCTCGGTCACGCTGCGCACGAACGACGACGACGCCCTCGAGACGACGACCGGCATCACGCTCGAGTCCCTCGTCGAGGACTACGGCGTGCTCGTGCCCGACCTCGAGGACATCGTGGGAACCACCGAGCCGGCGCAGTAGTCGCCCAGGCTAAGTAGAGCCCGACCGTGATCAAGGTCCTCATCGTCGACGACATTCCCGAGACCCGGGAACACCTCTCGAAGCTGCTCGGCTTCGAGCAGGAGATCGACGTCGCGGGGACCGGCGCCTCCGGGGAGGAGGCCATCCGGCTCGCCATGGAGCTGCGACCGGACGTCATCGTCATGGACATCAACATGCCGGAGATGGACGGAATCGCCGCGAGCGAGATCATCTCGCAGCGGCTGCCGATGATCCCGATCATCATGATGAGCGTCCACGGCGAGGCCGAGCACCTGCGCCGCGCGATGCTGGCCGGCGCACGCGAGTTCCTCGTCAAGCCGTTCAGCAGCGACGAGTTCAGCATGAGCATCAAGCGCGTCCACGAGCGCGAGCTCGTGCGCCAGTCGCAGCTGCAGGTCGTGGCGCCGGGCGAAGAGGCGGACTACGCGCAGCCGGGCGGGCACCGCGTCGTCGCCGTGTTCTCGCCGAAGGGTGGCTCGGGCCGCACGACCATCGCGACCAACCTGGCGGTGTCACTGCACAAGGAGACCGGTGCCAAGGTGTGCCTGGTCGACGCCAACCTCCAGTTCGGCGACGTCGGCGTCCTGCTGAACCTGAATCCGAAGAATCGCTCGATCATCGACGCGGTCGACGCGGGGGAGCCCGACTCGGACATCATCGAGTCGGTCCTCGTCCATCACTCGACCGGCATCCGCGTGCTGCTCGGGCCGCCCGCGCCGGAGGCGGCCGACCTCGTGACCGCGGTGAATCTTCGCAAGATCCTCGAGGAGCTCAAGGCGCACCACGACTACGTGGTCGTGGACCTCCCGTCAGGCCTGACCGATCACTCGCTGGGCGTCATGGACTTTGCCGATGACATCCTCGTGATCGCAGCGCTCGAGATCACCACCATCAAGAACGTGCGCCTCTTCCTGGAGGTGGCGGATCAGCTCGAGTACGACAGGGCGAAGATCCGGCTCGTCATCAACCGGTCGGACACCGCGCAGGGCATCCGCATCGGCGACGTCGAAGCGTCCATCCGGCGGCCGATCGACGGCAGCATCGTGTCCGACGGTCGCCTGGCGGTCCTCGCCGTGAACCGCGGCGTCCCGTTCGTGGTCTCGCATCCCGAAGCCGCCCTGTCCCGCGACGTCGCCAAGCTCGCTCGCACCGTCGCCGGCGAGACGCCCGTCCCCTCCACCGACAAGCCCGCGAAGCGCGGATTGTTCGCCCGCCGCTAGTAAAAACGGAGAAGCTGAAATGTCACTGTTGAAGAGGATCGAGCGGGCGCGGCCCGCTGCCGAGGCGGGAGAGGGTCAGGAGGCTGTTGAGCCGCCGAACCCGAATGCGCCCATGGTGTCGGGCGCGCCCGTCCCGGCGCCGAACGTCCCGACGGCGCCACAGGGCGGACAGGTCGTCCCGCCGCCCCCCGCGCCGACCACCGGCGGCAGTCGCTCGTTCCTCGGCTCGCTCCCGGCGCGCGAGTCGTTCCGCGAGGCGAAGTATCGCGTTCAGAACCGCCTCATCAACGAGCTCGATCCGAAGCTCGACCTGAGCAACCAGGTCGAGGTGCGGCAGCAGATCGAGGAGCTCTTCGCCAAGATCGCCGACGAGGAGGGCCTTGCCCTGACGCGCGCCGAGCGCGTGCGCATGCTCGAGCAGATCACCGATGAGATCCTGGGCCTCGGCCCGCTCGAGCCCCTCCTGCGCGACGAGACCCTCACCGAGGTGATGGTCAACGGGCCGCAGCAGGTCTACATCGAGCGCGAGGGCCGCCTGGAGCTGACCAACGTGACGTTCCAGAACGACGAGCACGTCATGAAGGTCATTCAGCGCATCATCGCGCCGATCGGCCGCCGCGTCGACGAGTCGAGCCCCATGGTCGACGCCCGGCTCCCCGACGGGTCGCGCGTCAACGCGATCATCCCGCCGCTGAGCCTGGTCGGCCCGGTCATCACCATTCGAAAGTTCTCGGCCACGCCGTTCACCGTCAACGACCTCGTCCGGTTCGGCACGGCGACCCCCGAGATGTTCGAGTTCCTCGAGGCCTGCGTGAAGGCCCGCCTGAACATCTTCGTCTCCGGCGGCACCGGCTCGGGCAAGACGACGACCCTGAACATCCTGAGCTCGTTCATCCCCGACGACGAGCGGATCGTGACGATCGAGGACGCCGCGGAGCTCCAGCTCCGGCAGGAGCACGTGGTGACGCTCGAGTCGCGACCCGCGAACATCGAGGGCAAGGGAGCGATCGCCATCCGCGAGCTCGTCCGCAACGCACTCCGCATGCGCCCCGACCGCATCGTGGTCGGGGAGTGCCGTTCCGCCGAGGCGCTCGACATGCTCCAGGCCATGAACACCGGCCACGATGGCTCGATGTCCACCGGCCACGCGAACTCGCCGCGCGACATGCTGTCGCGCCTCGAGACGATGGTGATGATGACCGGCATGGAGCTCCCGCTGCGGGCCATCCGCGAGCAGATCGCCTCCGCCGTCGACGTGATCGTGCACCAGAGCCGGCTCAAGGACGGCTCCCGGCGCATCACGCACATCACCGAGGTCCAGGGCATGGAGGGCGACGTCGTCGTCATGCAGGACATCTTCGTGTTCGAGCAGACCGGCGTCATCGACGGCAAGATCCAGGGCCGCCTGAAGCCGACCGGCATTCGGCCCAAGTTCGTCGAGAAGTTCGATGTCTCGGGCATCCACCTTCCGCCGAACACCTTCGGGGCTCCGTACTAGCCATGGGAATGATGCCCTTCCTCGTCGCGGGCCTCGCCGCGCTCTCGGTGATGGTCCTGGCCCTGGGGCTCGCGCGCGCGGGCTCCGGCGACACGGTGAGCTCGCGCCTCGCGCGCTACGCATCGGGCGGCGCCGAGGCGATGGCGGAAGCCGGCCGCGAGTCTGCGGTCACCGCCGTGCTCAACCGAGCGATGGAGGGCCAGGATCGCGCGGCCCGCCTGTCGACCGACCTCGCCCGCGCGGACCTGAAGCTCAAGCCGGCGGAGTTCGTGTCCCTGTGGCTTGCCTCGCCGATCCTGTTCGTCTCGGCGGCATTCCTGCTCGGGATCGTCTTCCCGGTGCTCCAGTCGCTCCCCATGCTCCTGCTCTTCTTCGCCATCGGGGCCTTCGTGCCGCGCCTATACCTGAAGCGGCGGGCTGCAAAGCGCCTCAAGGAGTTCAACACCCAGCTGCCGGACACCATCACCCTGCTGTCGAACTCGCTGCGGGCGGGCTCCTCTTTCCTCCAGGGCATCGACCTCGTCAAGCGCGAGGCCGGAGGCCCGATGGCCGACGAGTTCGACCGCGTGGTTCGCGAGATGAACCTCGGCCAGAACCTCGAGACGGCGCTCAACAACCTCGTCCGCCGCGTGGACTCCGAGGATCTCGAGCTCGTCGTCACCGCCATCAACATCCAGAGCCAGGTCGGCGGCAACCTGGCGAACGTCCTGGACGCGATCGCCTTCACCATCCGTGAACGCATCCGCATCAAGGGCGAGATCAACACCCTCACCGCGATGGGCCGCTACAGCGGCTACGTCCTCCTCGCGCTGCCGCCCGCCCTGGGCGGAATCCTGTTCGTGATCAGCCCTTCCTACATGGGCGCCATGTTCGAGAAGCCACCGGAGTTCCTGGGCCTGCCGATGGGCCTGTTCCTGTTCGCCGTCGGCGGCGTGAGCATGGGCCTCGGTTACCTCCTGATCCGCCGCATCGTCAACATCAAGGTCTGAGCACATGAACATCCCCACCGAGCTCCTCATCGCGGGCATCGCCGGCGCGGCGGTGCTCCTCCTCTTCATCGGCATCCTCTCCAAGCCCGCTCCCGACGCGGTCCAGCAGCGGCTGTCGCAGCTGGTGGTGCAGCCCAAGACCCTGGAGGAGATGGACCTCGATCAGCCGTTCTTCGAGCGAACGCTGCGTCCGCTCGTCAAGCGCCTGTCGAACGTCCGGAAGAAGGACCAGGGCGGCATGGCGACCCGGGCGCAGGCGAGGCTCGCTCGCGCGGGTTATCCCGGCGGCCTGCAGGGCGCGGACTGGATGGGCGTGAAGCTGCTGGCCGCCATCGGCGGAGCAATCGGTGGCTTCGTCATCGGCCTCCTGCTCGGCGGCCCCGCGCTCGGCATGCTCTTCGGCGTCGCCCTCCTGGGCTTCGGCTACATCATCACCGAGTACTGGCTCTCGAAGCGCATCAGGAAGCGCTCCACGGACATCGTCCTCCAGCTGCCCGACGCCCTGGACCTGCTGACCATCTCGGTCGAGGCGGGACTCGGCTTCGACGCCGCGCTGGCGAAGGTGGTCGAGAAGATGGAGGGTCCCCTCGTCGACGAGTTCGGCCAGGCGCTGGCCGAGGTCCGGATGGGACGGACGCGTCGTGACGCGTTGCGCGACGTGGCCAACCGGGCCGACTCCCGGCCGGTCTCGAACTTCATCGGCGCCATCGTCCAGGCCGAGCAGCTCGGCGTGCCGATCGCGAAGGTGCTCCAGATCCAGTCCCAGCAGCTGAGGGTCGAGCGCCGCCAGCGGGCGGAGGAGGCCGCGGCCAAGGCGCCGGTGAAGATGCTCTTCCCGATGGTCGGCTGCATCTTCCCCACGATCTTCATCGTCATCCTCGGTCCGGCGGTGGTCACCGTCATGGGCGGGGTCGGCATCTGACTTCGTCAGCCCGCCCGGCGTCACGCGCGGGTCCCGGGCTCCCCCAGCAATGACCGATACCTCCCGCCGCGCACGCGTCATGAACGCCACGCGCGGCACCCAGGTCGCCGCGGCCATGCGGGTGGCGACCTCCATGGGCGAGCGGATGATCGGCCTCCTGCGCACGAGTGAGGCCGATCTGGGTGACGGCCTCCTCATCGAGCACACGCCCTCGATCCACATGTTCTTCATGCCCTACCCGATCGACGCGCTGTTCGTCGACGGAGAGGGACGCGTCACGCGAACGGTGCCCGGCCTCCGCCCATGGCGGGTCGTGTGGTGGGCACGGGGCGCGCGCGACTGCCTGGAGCTGCCGGTCGGTCGGATCGCCGAGAGCGGCACGCAGGTCGGGGACATCCTGGAGACGACGACGCACCCGGGCCGGTAAGCGCGCGGTACGCGGGCGGTAACCAGGCGCACGCCAGGCTTCGTCCGTGGCGCTCCTCGACACGCTGCTGCCGCCCGCCTGTGCCGGATGCGGGCGCTTCGGCGTCATGCTGTGCGACGCATGCCTCGCGGCGTTTCGACCGCCCGGCGATCCCGGCGATCGCTTCGTGGCCGCGGACGCCGGCGTGGTGATCGGCGAGGCCGTGACCCTCGCGGTCGCCGCCTTCGCCTACGAGGGGCCGCTCCGCAAGGTCCTCCAGCGCGTGAAGTACGTCGGCGCCGCCCGCGTCGCCGGAGCGCTGGCAGGCGCGTCGCTCGCCGCGCTGCGCATGCTCCTCGCGATCTCCGGCGAGGCTCCGCTCGTCCCCGTGCCTCTCCACCCTGCGCGCGAGCGCGAGCGCGGCTTCAACCAGGCAGCCCTGATCGCCGACGCCCTGTCGCGTGGAGCGTCCCTTCCGGCGCGGCGGATCCTCGTGCGCGACCGCGCCACGACCAAGCAGCACCGGCTGGATCGCGCGGCGCGCCTGCACAACCTGGCCGGCGCGTTTCGCGTCGCCGATGGCCTGCGGGCGCCGCCGGTGGTCATCGTGGTCGACGACATCCTGACCACGTCGGCCACCATGGAGGCCTGCGCTGCGGTGCTGCGCGCGGCAGGCTGCGAGCGGGCGTACGGCTTCGCGGTCGCCCGGGAGGTGTGACCGGCGTTCGCGCGTGCGGTGCTACCGTAGGGGACGCACTCCGGAGCGGCGGGAACAGGACGTGAAGACGACTCTGACGGCCCGACACCTCGAGCTCACGAGCACCCTGCGGTCCGCTGTCGAGCGCAAGCTGCGGCGGCTCGATCGGGTCGCTCACCCCGACGCGGAGGCGAGAGTGGAGCTGATCGGCAACGCCTCGCACTCGAGCGCCGAGTCGCACGTGGCCGAGGTGACGCTCATGTCGAACGGGACCGTGGTGCGCTCGACCTCGCCGGGGCCGACGCCGCTGGCCGCCGTCGATGCGGTGCTCGACAAGCTCGAGCGGCAGATCGTCCGCAGCAAGGAACGCCCACGGCGGGTGCGCGAGCGCGCCACCGGCGAGGTCGGCGACGCGGCGGCGGGACCCGCGATCGGCGGGGCGCAACGACCGGGGGCCGGGGACTCGGCAGCGCCGTCGATCGTGAAGACGAAGCGCTTCGACCTGACCCCGATGTTCGAGGAGGACGCCATCGCGCAGATGGACGAGCTCGGCCACTCCTTCTTCGTCTTCCTCAACGCCGAAACCGACCGCCTCGCGGTGGTCTATCGGCGCGGAGACGGCGATTACGCTCTCATCGACCCGGTGATCGAGCGGCGCAGGGGAAGGCGCTGAGCGGCTCTGCTACACGACCGACGGCAGGAAGAGAAGCGCGGCGACCAGGACGAGCAGCGAGACGAAGAAGACGAGCAGTCCGATCGTCAGCAGGTCCGTCTTGCCGAGGTCGCGGTTGGGTCCGTCCATGAAGCCCACCGTATCACGGGCCCTCGCGGCTCGCGGCAGAAGCCAGGCGCCGCCGGTCAGGCGCCTGCTCAGCTGGCCGCCCGGCGCGCCGCCGGTCGGGATGCACCTCGGCGTGCCCGGCGGGTTGATGAAGGCGGCACGGCGGGCGCGGCAGATCGGCTGCACGGCCATCCAGATCTTCAGCGACAACCCGACCGCGTGGCGCCGCCGGCCTGAGCCGCCGCCCGAGGCGCCGGCATTCGTCGCCTTCTGCGCCCGCGAGGGAATCGCCCCGATCGCGATTCACGCGAGCTACCTCATCAACCTCGCCGGGTCCGCGGAACCGTTCGCCAGCCAGTCTCGCGCAGGGCTGATCCACGAGCTGCGGCGAGCGCCCGCCTATGGCGCCACGCTGGTGAATACGCATATCGGCTCGCACCGCGGCAGCGGCCACGACGCCGGCTTCAGGAGACTGCGCGAGAACGTCGCCGCGATCGTTGCCGAGGCACCGTCGGGCGTGCGCCTGGTGCTCGAGAACTCGGCGGGCGGCGGGGACAATATCGGCTCGACGATCGAGGAGCTCGCGCGTGTCCTCGACGGCATCGGCTCCGACGCCGGCCAGATCGCGTTCTGCCTGGACACCGCGCACCTGTGGGGGGCGGGGTATGACGTCTCCACGCCGGAGGGCGCCGTCGCGGTGATCGATCGCTTCGCAGGCCTCATCGGGCTCGACCGGCTCGCGCTCGTCCACCTCAATGATTCGCGGTCGATGCTCGGCTCCCGCACCGACCGGCACGAGCACGTGGGCGCGGGTCGGATCGGCCCGGCAGGACTCCAGGCGCTGCTGCGCGACCCGCGCCTTGTGGCGAGCGGGGCGGCCTTCATGATGGAGACGCCGGGGGTGGACGAGGGGTACGACGCGGTGAACGTGCGGCGCGCCCGGCTGCTGTACGGTGGTGCGGAGGGCCTCCCGAAGTTGCCGCCGAGGGCGTTCAGGCTCACACGTCGGTCGACGCGCAGCGTCTAGGCGGAGGCGGCCCCGTTTCCGTCGGCGCGGATGCGGCGGCTGCGCAGGACCAGGTACGCCCGCATGAGCTCACGCACGTCGGGCTCGGTGAGGGCCTCGTCGCCGCGAAGGGCGTACTCGACGCGTGCCGTCGGCAGCATCTGGCTGCGGGACATCGAGGCGAAATAGGCGGGACCCTCGCCGTCGTCGGGGATCTCGCGGAGTCCCCGGGCGAGCTTGGTGGCGGTGCCCAGGGACGGCATCCGATCGCCCTTGATGAGTCGCGAGATCGTCGAATGGTCGACCCCCGACTGCAGCGCCAGCTGGCGCTGGCTCATCTTCTTCTCCTTCAGCTGACCTCGAAGCCAGGCATTGAAGGATCGCGGCGTCTGCAGCGTCATGTACGACCTACCTGCGCCGTACGCGGGCGGACCGGATGGAACGCCGGTGCGTACGAGCAACCGCAGCATCTCAGCGGGAGGGTGCTCCCTCAATAGGAGGAAGGTACCGAGCGCTATGCGGCGGAGCCGATGGCGTGCGCGCGACGGATCTTGTGGCTGAACGCGTACAGGATTCCGCCGAGGATGATCACGGTCAGGACCGTAAGCGCCCGATCGGTGAGCGCGACGGCCGCCGCGGGCTCTCCGGGCACCCCATACAGCGCGAGCGCGCCGATGATCCCGACCTCCACGAAGCCGAATCCGGCCGGTGTCAGGGGAATGGCGGTGAGCAGCGCCGCGGCCAGCGCGACGAAGACCGATGCGCTGATCCCGAGCCCCACGTCGGGAAGGCCGAGCGCGCGGATCACGAAGTAGAGTCGCGCTCCTTCGAGCAGCCATATCCCGGCGGTGATGACCAGGATGACGGGCACGCTGCGCACGGAGATGGCGCCGGTGCTGCCCTCGTGGAACCGGTCCCAGAGCGCCGCGAGCCGAGCCGGCAGCCAGCGGCTCAGCTGGGCGCCCAGAAGCCGCAGGACGACGACGAGCACCACCAGGACGAGGGAGATTCCGAAGCCGATGATGAACAGGGCGTCGATCTCCGGGCGCGAGCGCCCGCGGAACGACCAGTAGCCGGCGGCCAGGGCGAGCCCCGCGATGACGATCAGGTCCGCCACGCGCTCGATGAAGATCGTGCCCAGAGTGCGTGAGATGGACGCTCGGAAGTTGCTGCGCAGCAGGTAGGCGCGGTACACGTCGCCGAGCTTCGCGGGGACGAGGCAGTTCACGAACCACGACAGGAACAGGATCTCGGTCGCGTCGCGGAACCGGATCCTCACGCCGCTGCGCGACAGGACGTATCGCCACCGGTAGCTGCGCAGGGGGAAGGTGGCGTAGTACGCGATGAAGGCGAGGGCCAGGAATCCCGGGTTCGCCTCGCCGATGAGCCGGACGACCTCTCCCCAGTCGAAGTCGTTGCCGAAGACCAGGCGGAAGAGCAGGATGAGCAGGAGGAGGCCGAACAGGAGCGACGCGATCGTCCTGACGTTCAGCAGCCGTCGGCGGAGCGAGACCTCCTCCTCGATGGCTGCCGCCTCGTCGGGCGTGACCTGGTCAGGCGGCCCGGCCGTCACGATGCCTCCTGCCTGCCGGCGTCATCGGCCTCCTTGGATGGCAGCTCCCGGCCGGTGGGCCGATGGACCGGCTCGCGCTGCACCTCCTCCGGCTTCTGCGGCCCGAGGATCGGGCCGGCGGCCGTGCGCTTGCCGCGCCACGAGTCGAAGGTGTTCTTCCAGACCGCATACCGCGTGGTCAGGTGGATGAGCGTGGAGGATCGGCTCCCGTGCCAGTCGTTCTGCGGCAGCCCGGCCTTGAGCTGCTCGGCGGACTCGAAGGGCGGCAGGGAGTTGAAGCACATTGCGACCTCGAACGCCGAGTGCGAGTCCGAGCAGGCGATGCCCGGGATGCCGTAGCGGGCGGCGAACTCGGCGGCCTCCGCGTTGTGGCCCTGGATCGTGATGCGGCTGTTGAAGACCTCCACGGCGTCGGCCTTCCCCATCTCGGCGAGGTTGCGGAGCGGCCCGGGCCTGATGTGCGACGCTCGGAAGGGATCGAACGGATGAGGGATGCTCACCAGGCCGCCCTGCCGGTGAATCTCGTCCGCGGTCTCGTTGGCCGACAGCCCGCGCGGGATCGTCTTGGTCAGGAAGATCCCGACCACCTCGCCGTCGGCCGTCGATACCTCCTCCCCCAGGATCACGGTGAGCTTGTCCTGGAGGCCGAGCTCGACCACCTTGTCGCGCACGGCGACGGCCCCCTCGACGTTGTTGTGGTTCGTGACGCAGACGTGCGTCAGGCCGCGCTCGATCGCCTTGCGGATGAACGTCTCCTCGCGCAGGACCGAGTCGCGACTGAAGCGCGTGTGGCAGTGGAGGTCGGCGTAGGCGCGCGCCTCCCGCGGCGTCCCGGTCGTCTCCCGGCGTTGCCGCAGCGCCTGGCGCAGGGCGTTGGCGGTGGCGGCGATCGTCACGCGCTCACCAGGCTCTTGCGGTAGGTGGCGAAGTTCTCGAGCGCGATCCCGGTGCCGATGGCCACCGAGTGGAGCGGATTGTCGGCGACCAGGCACGGAACGCCGGTCACCTGGGTCAGCAGCTGGTCGAGGTTGCGGAGCAGCGCACCGCCGCCGCTCATCACCATCCCCTTGTCGATGATGTCGCTCGCGAGCTCCGGTGGCGTCCGCTCCAGCACCCCACGGACCGCGGCGAGGATGGCCTGCAGTGGCTGGTCCATGGCGTGGGTGATCTCCGTCGAGGTCACCTGGATCGTGCGCGGCAGCCCCGCGATCGTGTCGCGGCCCTTGACCTCCATGTGCAGCGGCTCGTCGAGCGGCAGCGCGCTTCCGACCTGCACCTTGACCTCCTCGGCCGTGCGGTCGCCGATCATGAGGTTGTACGCGCGGCGCATGTGGGCGGCGATCGCCTCGTCCAGCTTGTTGCCGCCGACGCGGACCGAGTCGCTGACGATGATCGAGCCGAGCGAGATGACGGCGATCTCGGTGGTTCCGCCGCCGACGTCGACGATCATGCTGCCCGACGCGCCCGCGATCGGGACGTTCGCACCGATGGCGGCGGCGAGCGGCTCCTCGATCAGGTACGCCTCGCGCGCGCCGGCCTTGAGCGCGGCATCGCGGACCGCGCGCTTCTCCACGCTCGTGACGCCGGACGGCACGCTGATCATCACGTCCGGCCGGAAGAGCCGGATGCGTGCCACGCGGTTGATGACGTGGCGGAGCATCGCCTCGGTGATCACGTAGTCGGCGATGACCCCGTCCTTCATCGGCCTGACGGCGCGAAGGTTGGCCGGCGTGCGCCCGATCATCTCGCGCGCCTCCTCTCCCACGGCGACGACCCTGTTCTCGTCCTCGTTGATCGCGACTACGCTCGGCTCGCTCAGGACAACGCCACGGCCCTTGACGTAGACGAGGACGTTGGCCGTGCCGAGGTCGATGCCGATCTTCATGAGCGCAGCGAAGCCGTCCTGTACGAAGGCCGTCGGGGCTGGCGCAGTATACCGGCCGATGCGCCCCCGGCCCGTCGGCGGCCCGATCGGCGGCTGGTCGGCGACCGGTCGGCGGACAGTGTGGGCGATGCCCGAAGGCGACACCATCCGCCGGACCGGTGACGTCCTCCGCGCGGCCCTCATCGACCGCCGGATCACAGACGCCCGTGCCCGGCCACAGCCCGGGATGCGGCACGTCCCGGATCAACACGCGCGGTGGGGCGCGCATCACGACCGGCAGCCCGGTGCGCGGGCAGGCCCTGTGGGCCTACGGACGGGCGCGCCGGCCCTGTCGGCGATGCGGAGCCCCGATACGCCACGCTCGCCA
>DASWGW010000081.1:0-42053 GCA_036393435.1 Candidatus Limnocylindria bacterium
GGCCCCGCCCGAGCCGACTCCCGCGCCGGTCGCGATGGCCGCGGCCTGCTCGAGGATGGAGCGCTCGGTGGCGTGGGTGAGCAGCGCCAGCGCCTCCTCGAGCGGGACCCAGCGAACCTCGTCGAACTCGGCGT
Organism: Candidatus Limnocylindria bacterium; assembly: GCA_036393435.1. Taxonomy (GTDB): domain Bacteria; phylum Chloroflexota; class Limnocylindria; order QHBO01; family QHBO01; genus JACDBZ01. The sequence goes on from DASWGW010000081.1 coordinate 135, forward strand.
CGTGCGCGTCCGGTGACCCGCCGGTGGCCCGCATCAGGAAGAAGTGCACCGTCTTGTGGAAGCGCGTCGTCCCGCGCACGAAGAAGTAGCGGATGGCGGTGATGGGAGCCTCGATCTCGACCTCGAGGCCGGTCTCCTCGCGGGTTTCTCGCAGCGCGGTCTCCTCGAGGGTCTCGCCCGAGTCGGGAGTTCCCTTCGGAAGCGCCCACAGCCTGGGGCTGCGCCGATGGACGAGGGCGACCTCTACGTGACCGTCACGGGTCCGGATGACGACGCCGCCCGCCGAGGTGGCGCGGGCCGTCCGCAGGACCGGCAACGCTGCGCCGCTACGCGCGGCGGCCGCGCGAAAGCCCGAATGGAAGGGCGGTACGACGGGCCGGAAGGCGCCTGGCGCGGCCGACTGCCGGGAATCGGAAGCGGCTGGTCTGCGTGCGAAGTGCGCCGATCGTGGCCGGTGACCCTCGGCGCCGGCTGCGGTGGTAGACCGTCGGCACGGTTCGGAGGCCGAGCCAGGCCCGGTGACCCGAACGCCGAGCGGAGCCGAAGTGGACGGCGGGATGACTGACGAAACGGGCCACGAGACTCACGCGCATGGCAGGCATTGTACGCCCGATGCATGGCCGCGCAAGCCATCTGCGCTGGTGGGAATGGGGCGCTGCGGGTCGGTCCGGAGCCCTCCGCCGAGAGTCAGCGCGCGATCGCGCGATACAGCGACTCGACCTGCTCCACGCGCCGCTCGACGGCGAACCCTGCCGCGTCGGCGCGCGCGCGGGCAGCCATCGAGCCGCGGGTCGCATCGTCTCGCGCCATCTCCTCGAGGGCCGCGGCGAGCCGCTCCACCCGGGTCTCGGCCGGGTCCGCGGGCAGGATCCGGCCGTCGACGCCATCACGCACCGAGTCGCGCACGCCGGGCCCCTCCACGGCCAGCGCGGGCAGTCCCGCCGCGAGCGCCTCGGCCAGCACCAGGCCCTGGGTCTCGGTCTGCGAGGCGAAGACGAAGAGGTCGGCCCCCGCCAGCGTCGCGAGCGCCTCCGGCCGCGGCAGCTGCCCGGTGAGGCGCACCCTGCCCGCGAGCGTCGGGGTCTCGGCCCGCTCGCGGAGCTCGGCCTCCATCGGCCCGCCGCCGATGAGCAGAAGCCGCAGGTCCCGCCGCTCGCGTGCGGCGATTTCAAAGGCCTCGAGGATCGTCAGCGGGCTCTTCTCCGACGCGAGCCGGCCCAGGCTGGCCACGACGAGGGTGTCGGGCGCCCATCCCGCGATCGGGCGCGAGTCGATCGGGCGGCGCGCCTGGATGCCGGCGACGTCGACGCCGGTCGGGATGACGACGACGCGCCGCCGGGCGTGGCGCGGCAGACGTAGGCGGATCTCCTCGGCGAGCTCGGTCGACGGGGCGATGATCGCCGCTGAGCCGAGCCAGAAGCGGCGAATGAACGCGCCGCTGAGCACGGCTCCCAGGCGGCCGAAGGGACCGAGGTAGTGGCTGTAGTCGTCGAACCGCGTGTGGTGGGTGAAGGCGAGCGGTCGCCCGGCGGCCCGCGCCAGGCGTCGCGCCATGAGCCCGGTCACGAACGGCGAGTGCGCGTGGACGATGTCCGGGGCGAAGCGGCCGGCCTCGGCGAGGGCCGGATCGGCGGGATTCGGCACCGGCATCCGGTACCCCGGCGGGGCGACGCGCGGAAGCTGGTACGAGGCGAGCCACGCGTACTGCGGCTCCGGGCCCGGCGACCCGACATCCTCGACGGCGGCCCCCGGAGCGGGCCGTGGGGCGAGGACCATGACCCGGTGGCCGCGAGCGCCCAGCCCTCGTGCCAGCGCGTCGACGGAGACGGTCACGCCCGACACGTAGGGCAGGTAGGACTCGGACGTCAGGAGGATCCGCATCGGTCCGGAGGGAGGGTGATGGTGGGCGATACTGGATTCGAACCAGTGACCTCACGGATGTGAACCGTGCGCTCTAACCAGCTGAGCCAATCGCCCGTGCGGGAGGCGGAAGTATAGCCTCGGGCCTCCTGGCCGATCAATCGCGGGCGAGGCCTCAGCGCGGCGTCACGATGCGGATGATGACCCCCAGCAGCAGGATGGCCACGAGCGGTGACCAGTCGATCCCGGCGGTCGGCGGCAGGACGCGGCGGATCGGCGCCAGGAGCGGCTCGGTGGCCTGGTAGATGAACGCGACGAGCCCCCCGCCGCCCCTGGGGTTGGTCCAGCTCACGACGACGCGCGCGAGGAGCAGGAACCACACGGTGTAGGCCAGGAGCTGGATGAAGGTGAGGAGGAGCGTGGTCACGCCCGGAGGATAGCAGCCGTCAGGCGCGGGGCCCGAAGAGCGCGGTGCCGATGCGGACGAGCGTCGCTCCCTCGGCCGCGGCGGCCTCCGCGTCCGCGCTCATGCCCATGGAGAGCTCCGGCAGGGCGACCTCCGCATCTGCCTCCAGGCGATCGCGCAGCGCCCGGAGCGCGGCGAACGTCTTGCGTGCCTCTGCAGTGCCGGCGCCCATGCGCGCGATGGTCATCAGGCCGACCACGCGCGCCGCTCGAACGTCGCGCAGCGCGTCGGTCAGCTCGCGCGCGGCCGCGGCCTCGGGGCTCAGTCCGGCCGTGGTCGGCGAGCCGGCCTCGTTGACCTGGAGCAGGAGGCGTGGGCCGAGGCCCTCCTCCGCGGCGACGGCGTCGACGCGCCGCAGCAGCTCCACCGAGTCGACCGAGTGGATGGCCGCGAAGGCGCGTACGGCCCGACGGACCTTGTTCGACTGGAGTCGACCGACGAGGTGCCACTCGGCCTCCGGGAGCGCGGCCACTTTGGGCTCCGCCTCCTGCACCCGGCTCTCGCCCAGGAGCGTGAGGCCTGCGTCCAGCGCCGCGCGGGCGACCTCGATCGGCCACGTCTTCGTGATCGCCACGATTCGCAGCCGGGCCGGATCGTGCCCCCCGGCCCCGGCCGCGGCCCGCAGCCGAACCAGGAGTCGCTCATACCGTTCGGCGATTCGCGCGGCGCTCGGTGGCCCTGCATCGATGATCTCCACGTGACCTATCGTGACAGCCTGAGCGCCGCGGCCTTCGCCAGATTCATCTCACAGCCGCACTAACCGCGTCCGGCGGGTCTTTGCCGGTCGGCCTGCACGGCGAGTGCCGCATATGTCAACGGGGGGTCAGATTCGACGCGTAACGCCGCTACCGTATGAATCTGTCAAGAAGCCAACAGACAGGCAGCGATCGTCGAACGCCAGACGACCGAATTCACACGGAGCGTGCGTTACGCGGGCTTTCCGCTCCCGGGAGCGGCGGAATTCACGCCTCCTGTGAATCGGAGCGCTCCGTCGGCGGCTGACCGTGGATAACGGTCGCCTGGTGTGAATCCGAACGGTTCGTCGGTGAATCGCATGATCCGGCCTCATCGATGCGCAGAGAAGAGCCCCGGCGCGTGCCGGGGCTCTTCGGTACTGGAAGCGGGCGGCGCCCGCATCGGTCTCAGCTCTTGCTCTTGCGCAGGAAGCTCGGGATGTCGAGGTCCGTCTCGCCGTACGAGGGCCGCTCGAGTGAGCGAACGGGCAGCGGGGTGCGCTCGCTCGGACGGCGCTCGGCCGCCTCGCGGTCGCGGTCGCGCTCGCCGGGCCGCGCGAAGGGCGACTCGCTCCCCATCTGGTCCTCGAGGGTCTGGCGCTGCTCTCGATCGCGCTCGATCTCGGCCAGGATCTCGCGGCTCCGGTCGTCGAGGCTCTGCTCGACGCCGATCGCCGACTCCGCGCCGTATCGGCTCCCCTGCTTCAGCTTCTTGTTCGAGTCGAAGCCGGTGGCGATGACCGTGACCTTCACCTCGTCGCGCATGCGGTCGTCAATCACGGTGCCGAAGATGATGTTCGCCTCGGGATCGGCGGCCTCCTTGATCACCTCCGCCGCCTCGTTGACCTCGAACAGGCCGAGGTCGGAGCCGCCGGTGACGTTGAAGAGGATGCCGCGCGCGCCGGTGATGTTGATCTCGAGGAGCGGGCTCATGACCGCCGCCCTGGCCGCCTCGACGGCCCGGTTCTCGCCGGTGCCGGTGCCGATGCCCATCATCGAGCTACCCGCCTCGCGCATGATCGTCTTCACGTCCGCGAAGTCGAGGTTGATGAGGCCCGGGACGGTTATGAGGTCGCTGATGCCCTGGACGCCCTGGCGCAGGACGTCGTCCACCACCCGGAAGGCGTCGAGGATGGAGGTCTTCTTGTCGACGACCTCGCGCAGCCGGTCGTTGGGGATGGTGATGAGCGTGTCGAGCTTGTCCTTGAGCAGCTCCGTGTACTGCTCGGCGACCAGCTTGCGGCGCATGCCCTCGAAGCTGAACGGCTTGGTGACCACGGCGACGGTGAGGCTCCCGAGGTCCTTGGCGATCTCCGCGATGACCGGCGCCGCGCCCGATCCCGTCCCGCCGCCCATGCCGGCGGTGATGAAGATCATGTCGGCGTCCTTGAGCGCCTCGTAGATCTTCTCCGAGTCCTCCTCCGCGGCGCGCTGGCCGACCAGCGGGTCCGCGCCGGCACCCAGGCCGCGCGTCATCTTGTCGCCGATCCGAATCTTGTGCGGCGCGTCGCTCTGCAGTAGCGCCTGGGCATCGGTGTTCACGGCGATGAACTCGACGCCCATCATCTCGGCGCGGATCATCCGGTTGACGGCGTTGCTGCCACCGCCGCCGATGCCGATGACCTTGATGAGGGCGAAGTTCTCGGAGTCCGATCTGAGCGGCATCTCGGGTCATTCCTCTGCACGGGTGGAGGGTGGAACCCGACGCTCGACGGGTTTGATCGATGATACCGAGCGCCGGGTCGCCGAGGTGGGCGTTTTCCACATCTCGGCGCGGAGTTGTCCACGCATCGGCGGGCGACGGTGGACAGATGCGGCGTCTATCGACAGCTAACCCGGGAACAGGTTGCGGATCCAGTCGCCGACGCGCGACACCCCGCCGCCGACGCCGTTGCGCCCGCCGCCATAGGCGATGGGGTCCTCGCCGACGTGGTTCGCGCCCCACAGCAGCAGGCCGATCGAGGTGCTGAAGGCCGGGTTGCCGATCTGGTCCATGAGCCCGCCCGCTCCCTGCGGCGAGCCGACGCGGACCGGCATGTCGAGCGTCTCGCGCGCCAGCACCTCCACGCCCGCCAGGCGGGCCCCACCCCCGGTGAGCACGGCACCGGCCGGCAGCATCCCGGCGTGCCCGGAGCGCTTCACCTCCTCGCGGATGAGGGTGTAGATCTCGCCCATCCGCGCTTCGATGATCTCGGCCAGGCGGCGGCGCTGGATCGTCTGGCCGGCGGTCTCGCCCAGGACGGCGACGTTGAGCAGCTCCTCCGGCTCCACCTCGGCGAGGTTCGCGCTGCCGTGCTTGATCTTGATCTCCTCCGCCAGGTTGAGGCTCGTGCGCAGGCCGATGGCGACGTCGTTCGTGACGTTGATCCCGCCGACCGGCAGGACCGCGCTGTGGTACACCGCGCCGTCCACGAAGATGGCGATGTCCGTGGTGCCGCCGCCGATGTCGGCGACCAGCACGCCGAGCTCCTTCTCCGTATCGGTCAGCACCGCCTCGGCGGCCGCCAGGGAGCTGATGACGAGCTCGTCGATCTGCACGCCCGAGTTCGTCACGCATTTCGACAGGTTCTGGACCGATGTGGCCGCCCCGGCCACGATGTGCGTCTCGACCTCGAGCCGCACCGCGCTCATGCCGAGCGGATCCTTGATCCCCTCCTGCCCGTCGACGATGTAGCCGCGCGGCACGACGTGGAGCATCTCGCGGTTCGACGGCACCTGGACCGCCCTGGCCGCCTCCGTGGCGCGCGCGACGTCCTCGCGGCTCACCTCGCGCTTGTGGCCCGAGACCGCGACGACCCCGCGCGAGTTCTGGCTGCTGATGTGGCTGCCGCCGACGGCGACGAACGCGGAGCTGATCTTGTAGCCGGAGAGCCGCTCGGCCTTCTCGACGCTCGACGCGATCGAGTTCACGGTCTGGTCGATGTTCGCGACCATCCCCTTCCTCATGCCGACCGAGGGCGCGATGCCGTAGCCGATGACGTTCACGTCGCCGGTGCGGCCGACCTCGCCGATGAGGGTCGTGACCTTCGTGGTGCCGGCGTCGATGCCGACGAGGACCGCTTCGCGTTCCACGCTACCTCCTGCTCACCACGGCGCGCCCGGCGTGGCGCGAACGGATGCGGTCGAGCCTACAGGAAGTGACGCCGGATCAGCGCGACGTTCTGGAAGATGCGCAGGCCGAAGGCGAACAGCGCGACGAGGTACAGGTCGATCCCGAGACGGTCGCCGACGAAGGTCAGGGCTACCGCCACGAGAGCGTTGGTGACGAAGCCCGACACGAAGATCCGGTTGTCGTAGTGCGCGTCCAGCTCGGCGCGGACGGCCCCGAGCACCGAGTCGAGGCCAGCGAGGATGGCCACCGCCGAGTAGCGCGCGAGGTCCGGGCTGACACTCACGTTGAGCACAAGTCCGAGCGCGATTCCGAGCGCGAGGCCGACGAGTGGAAGCCACATGTGGGTCGGTTCCGCAGCGAGCTCGAGGACCGAGGCATCGCGCCCCGGCATGCGCGTCACCCCTTGGCACGGAAATATACCTTTCCGGGGTTGCGGACATCCACCCAGCCGATGTCGGCCTCGGCTCGCGTGGCGAACAGGGTGCGCACGGCTGCCACCTGGGCGTCGAGGCGAGCCGCCGCCTCGGTCTCGGTCTCCATCGGGTCCAGACCATACGGGCCCAGCGCGACCTGCCATTCCGGGGCGGCCGACACGAGACGGAAGCCGTACTCGTCGTCGAGTCGCAGGCTGAGCTGGCTGGCCGCGGAGCCGAGCGCGGCCGGGTCGATCTCGAAGAGGCGCAGCGCGGTGCCGACCACTCCGGCCGGGATCACGTCGCCGACGGTGATGAGCCGAGCAACGAAGCGCTCGTCCTGGATCTGCGGAAGCGGCTCGACCCCGGCCGGGAGCGCCTCGTCGTCCGCCAGGGCGGCGAAGATCGTCCCGTCTGCGGCGCCGAGGAAGCGGCCCGAGGCCGTCTGCCACACGAACGCGACCTCATGCTCGACGACGGTGGCCTCGATGCGGCCGAGCAGGGTCGCGCTTACGGTGGCCTCACCGACGGCCGGCAGCCCCTCGATCCTGGCCCGGATCGAGGCCGTATCGACGGCCAGCACGCTCCGGCCGCGCTGCTCGAGGAGGACGCGCTCGAGATCTGCGGCAGCGGTGTGGTGCTGCCCCGCGAAGGTGACGTCCGTCACGCGCAGCCACGGGCCGTTGAGCAGCGCCCCGAGCGCCGCCGTCGCGGCGACCGCCCCCAGCACGGCACCCGCCCGCGCCAGCGACGGGAGGTGTGCCGCGATGCGTCGCCGGAGCGGCTTTCGGGGGCGCTGCGCGCCGCGACTGCGGGCGGCGCCCCGCGCCGGCCGTCGGACGGTGCGGGGCGGCCGCTGCGGCCTGCGCGTCGGTCGGGGCTGAGGCTTGAGCTTCATCGGTCCCGCTCCAGCGCCAGGTCGATGAGACGGGCGATGAGCGCGTCGAACGGAAGGCCCGCCAGCTCCGCCTGCTTGGGGTACATGCTCGTCGCGGTGAGGCCCGGAAGGGTGTTCATCTCCGACAGGTAGACCCGGTCGGCAGCGACGAGGAAGTCGACCCGCGCCAGCCCGGCGCCGTCCACCGCCCGGTAGGCCGCGAGGGACAGCTCCTTGAGCTGCGCCGCGAGGCCCGCATCGACCGCGGCCCGCGGCTCGACGACGGCGAGGCCCTCGACGTACTTGGACTCGTAGTCGTAGTACTCGTGGCTCGACCGCACCTCGCCCGGCTCGAAGACGATCGGATCCTCGTTCCCGAGCACACCGCACTCGAGCTCGCGGGCGCCGGCCACGTACTGCTCGACGATGACCTTCGAGTCGTGCCGGAAGGCCTCCTCGAGGGCCGCCGGCAGCTCGTCGAGGTCGTGGACCAGGCTCATGCCGACGCTGCTTCCCAGCCGCGCCGGCTTCACGACGCTGCGGTCTCCGAGCGCCTCGGCGACCTGCCGGACCACGTGCTCCGGCTCCCGCTCCCAGGCGCTCCGGCGGAACCAGACGTAGTTCACGACGGGCAGGCCGTGGCCGCGCATGAGGTCCTTGAACACGACCTTGTCCATGGCGATGGCGCTCGCCAGCACGCCCGCCCCCACGTACGGGATCCCGGCGAGCTCCAGGAAGCCCTGGAGGGTGCCGTCCTCCCCGTACGGACCGTGCACGACCAGGAAGGCCACGTCGATCACGTCGCCCAGGGAGCGGACGGCGCTGCGCGCGGCGAGGGCGCCATCCGCGTCCCCTCGAGTCGCGGGAAGCTGCTGAACCTCGCCGCTTCGCAGCTTCACGACCTCCTCGGCCGGCGTGAGCGCCCCCAGCAGGCCCGCCAGGGACTGCCGCGCCCCGAGCTGCGGGGCAGGGCCGGACGGCAGCCGCCAGCGACCCTCGCGGTCGATGTAGACGACGTACGGCTCGAACCGGTCGCGGTCGATGGCGCGCAGGACCGATTCGGCCGACGCGACGCTCACCTCGTGCTCTGCCGATCGCCCTCCGGCGAAGATCCCGACCCGCAGGCGCCGCTCGCTCATCGGACGCCCTCGAGGTGCGACGTGGCGGTCGCCCACGGGCCGTCGTCGTCCCAGTCCCCGACGAACTCGATCTCGTACTGCAGCTCGACTCCGAGGCGCTCCGCCACCACCGCGCGCACGTGGTCGCCGAGGCGGCGAACGTCGGCGGCCGCCCCGCCGCGGTCAACGACGATGAAGTTCGCGTGCAGGGTGCTGACCTCCGCGGAGCCGATGCGGTGGCCCTTGAGGCCGGCCTCGTCGACGAGGCGCCCGGCGTGGTCGCCGATCGGGTTGCGGAATACGCTGCCCGCGTTCTGGTCGGCCAGCGGCTGCGTCGCGCGGCGGTGCGCCTGGTTGGCGGCCACCCGCGCCGCGATCTCGGCCGGGTGCCCGGCCGTCAGCCGCAGCCGGGCGCCGAGGATCGTCCACGGACCGTCCTTGAAGCTCGAGCTCCGATATGCGAAGCCGCACTCCTCCGCCGGGATGACCACCACGCCGTCCGCGTCACGCTCGCCGCTCCACGCGTCGACGGTGACGACGACGTCCTTCATCTCGCCTCCGTGCGCACCGGCGTTCGCCCAGACCGCGCCGCCCACGCTGCCCGGGATGCTGATGCCGAACTCGAGCCCGCCAAGGCCCGCCGCGGTGCAGCGCTTCACGAGCGCGGCCATCGCGGCGCCGGACTCCGCGTGCACCTCGGCGCCGTCGACGCGAATCGCATCGGCTCGATTGCGAACGACGAGGCCGCGGATGCCGCGGTCGGAGACGACGATGTCGCTCCCCTTGCCCAGCACCCCGCCGGGCAGGCCGGCATCGCGCGCCAGCCGAAGCGCGGCGAGCAGCTCGTCCGCGGTCTCGGCGGTCGTCAGCCGGTCCACGCTGCCACCGACGCGGAGCGTGGTGAGCGGCGCAAGCGGCACGTCCGGCTCAAGCGCGATCCCGCGCTCTTCGGCAAGCTCGTCGAGTACTGCGAGCCGCTCCTCCAACCGCGCCTCGCGGGCCTGCGTCATGACGCGGCCTCCGAGGGAAGCGGCGCCCGGTCGGCCATCGCGACCAGCTCGAGGGCCAGGGTTTGCGCCGCCTCCGGCCGCGCGAGGCGGCGCGCGGCACGGCCCATTGCGAGGCGCACGTCGTCGTCGCGCATCGCTGCGGCGTAGCCGAGGAGCCGGTCGCCATCGAGCTCCTCGTCCGGGACGGCGATCGCGGCCCGCTGCTCCGCCATGAACCGCGCGTTGTATCGCTGGTGCGCGCCGGCGAACGGGTACGGCACGAGGATCGAGGCCACGCCCACGGCCGCGAGCTCGGCGCAGGTCGAAGACCCCGCGCGGCCGACGACGAGGTCGGCGGCCACAAGCGCATCGGCCATGCGGTCGGTCAGGAACGGCTCCGGCATGTAGCGCGAGCGCAGCGCTTCGGGGAGCGCCTCGCGGGCGGCCTCGGCATCGGCCATTGCGCCCTCGCCGCACAGGTGGAGCACGTGCCACTCTTCGAGCAGCGGCCGTAGCGCACCGATGACGGCCGCATTCAGCCGCGTGACTGCCTGCGACCCGCCGAAGACGAGCAGGAGGCGATCGCTCGGGCCGATCCCGAACGAGCGACGAGCCACCTCGCGGTCGATGCCGACGAACGACCGGATCGGCGTCCCGGAGATGAAGGCGCGTCCCGGGAAGGCCTCGAGCGTGGGTGGAAAGCTCACAGCCACGCGCGTCGCGGCCCTGCCGATGAACCGCGTCGCGCGACCGGGCAGAACGTTGCCCTCCCAGACCAGCGTCGGGATGCCGAGGGCGCGGGCTGCGAGGACGAGTGGGACGGCCAGGTATCCGCCCGTGGTGAACAGCGCCTCCGGACGCGTGCGGCGCAGAAGCCACCAGGCCTGCGGGATCGACGCGGCCAGGCGGGCCGGATCGAGGGCCGTGTGCAGCGACAGGCCGGCCGAGCGCAGCGAGCGCACCACGAGCTGGTGATACGGAAGCCCGCCGCCCAACGGGTGACCGGCCACGAGCCGACGCTCGAAGCCGCGGACGCCGCCGATGTAGTCCAGCTCAACGTCGGGCCGGACGTCGCGGAGCGCTTGAGCCACGGCCAGCGCGGGGTACACGTGCCCGCCGGTCCCGCCGCCCGAAACCGAACACCGCATCACGCAATGATCCTGTCTGGGTGGTCTCGCGGCTGATCGAGAGCAGGATCCCGATCGCCGCGAGGTTGATGGTCAGCGCCGACCCGCCGGCGCTGATGAACGGAAGCGGAATGCCGGTCACCGGCAGGAGCGCGGTGACCACCATCATGTTCACGAAGGCCTGTGCGATGAGCCAGGTGGTGATGCCGCAGGCCAGCAGGCCGGAGAAGGTGTCCGGGGCGGTGATCGCGATCCGGTAGCCCTGGTAGGCGATGACCACGAACAGGGCGACGACGGTCAGCGTGCCGACCAGGCCCCACTCCTCGCCGATGATCGCGAAGATGAAGTCCGTGGAGGGAGCCGGGAGATAGAGGAACTTCTGGCGGCTCTCCCCGAGCCCGAGCCCGGTGATTCCGCCGAGCGCGAGCGCCATGAGCGCCTGGATCGTGTTGTAGCCGGTGTCGAGCGGGTCGCGGAACGGGTCGAGGAAGGTCTGGATGCGCTGCATCTGGTAGGCCGTGCTGGTCACCATCCACCAGCCCGCGCCGACGACCGCCGCCGCGATGGCGCCCATGAAGAAGAGGTGGGCGCCCGCCATGAAGAACACGCCCAGGGCCGCAGCCACGTACACCGCCGCCGTCCCGAGGTCGGGCTCGAGGGCGATGAGGATGAATCCGGGCGCCACGAGCAGCGCGAACGGGATGAGGCCGTTCCAGAAGGTGCCGGCCGCCTTCCCGCGCCGGTCGAGCCAGTGCGCGAGGTAGAGCACGACGGCGAGCTTCGCGAACTCCGCCGGCTGCAGGGATCCGACCGCCGGGATGACGATCCAGCGTCGCGACCCGTTGATCTCGGAGCCGATGCCGGGGATCAGCACCGCCACGAGCAGCGCCGAGGTGATGACGAAGGCGGGGATGGCGAGGTACCGGAGGTGCCGGAAGTCCACTCGGCTGGCCACGAACAGCCCCGTCAGGCCGATCCCGGCCCACACGAGCTGCTCCAGGCCCTGCGCCGCCGGATCCGAGGTGCTGAAGTAGGAGCGAACGCTCGAGGCGGAGTACACCATCACGATCCCGATGGCGGTGAGCGCCATCACCGCGAGCATGAGCGCGAAGGCCGGCTCGTGCCGCTCGCGCCGCACGCCGCCGCGCGTGAGCGTCCGGCCCCCGCCCGCGGCGCGGCCGCGGGCGGCGATCGCCGCGGCGGTCACGAGTCCGTTCCCAGAGCGGCGACGGCGGCGCGGAAGGCGTCGCCTCGCGCCGCGTAGTCGTCGAACATGTCGAAGCTCGCCGCGGCGGGCGCCAGGAGCGCGACGTCGCCGTGCCGGACGAGCGCGGCCGCCAGCGACACCGCCTGTGGCATGTTCGACGCGCGGAAGTGCGGCAGCCGGTCGCCTATGAGCGCCTGCAGCTCGTCCGCGGTCTCGCCGATGAGCACCACGGCCCGAGCCCGCGCGGCGATGGCGTCGGCGAACGCGCCGTAGTCGAGCCCCTTGTCCTTACCGCCCGCGATGAGCACGATCGGCGCGTCGAACGCCTCGAGCGCGGCGATGGCGGCGAGCGGGATGGTCGCCTGCGAGTCGTTCACCCAGCGGACGCCATCCCGTTCGGCGACCAGCTCCAGCCGATGCGGCACCCCGCGGAACTCCCGGACCGCCTCCGCAATGTCGGCCACGGCGGCGCCGGCGGCGTGCGCCCCGAGGGCCGCGGCGAGGACGTCGGAGAGGAGATGGCGCCCGGGGATCGGCACCTCGGCGGCCGGAAGGAGGCGCTCGCCTCCGAGCAGCAGCCACCCGTCCGCGGAGAGCTCGGCGGCGAGGCCGTCGGAGGGCTCGAGCCCGTACCAGTCGATGCTGGCCGCCGGGAGGCTCGCGCCGAGCTCCCGCGACCCGGGGTCGTCCCGGTTCAGGACCAGGCGCCCGCCACCGGCCGAGAGCTGCGCCAGGCGCGCCTTCACCGCACGGTACGCGGCGACCGAGCCGTGGCGGTCGAGGTGGTCCTCGCCGATGTTCGTGTAGACCGCGACGTCCGCCCCGCGGCTGATCGTCGGGAGCTGAAGCTCCGAGAGCTCGACCACCGCCCAGTCGCTCGGCGCAAGCGTCGTCGCGCGCTCGATGAGCGGCGTGCCGATGTTGCCGCCGAGGACGTGCGGGATCCCGGCCCGCTCGAGCATGGCGGCGACCAGCGACGAGGTCGTCGTCTTCCCCTTCGTGCCGGTGACGGCCAGGATCCTGGCGCTCGTGAGCCGCAGGAACAGCTCGACCTCGCTGACGATCTGGGCGCCGCGCGCCTCGGCCGCCACGAGCGCCTCCCGCAGCCATGCATCGGTCGTCGGGAACCTCGCGGAGACGGACGGACTGGTCACCAGCAGGTCGGCGCCGTCGATGAGCGCGCGCGCCTCCCCCTCCGGGGTGGCGAGGGCCAGCCGAACCGGTCGCCCCTCGAGACCGGCGACGCTCTCGCCGAGCTCCGACGCGGGCCGCCGGTCGTAGGCGGTCACGACGGCGCCCGCATCGGCCAGGAAGCGGCTTGCCGCGAGGCCCGAGCGCGCGAGGCCGAGCACGACCGCGTGACGGCCGGACAGGTCGGCGACGGAGCTGATGGGGCGGCTGGGCACGGTCATCATCGGTCCACGGTCATGCCGGTACGCTCTCGAGGAAGACGCTGAAGCCCAGCAGTCCCGCGAGGGCCGCCACGATCCAGAACCGCAGCGTGATCTTCTCCTCGGCCCAGCCGATGAGCTCGAAGTGGTGCTGGAGCGGCGCCATGCGAAATACGCGGCGCCCACGCAGCCGATAGCTCACGACCTGGATGACGACGCTCATGGTCACCGCCACGAAGACGATGCCGACGATGGCCAGCAGCGGAAGCTGGCCGGTGATGGTGGCCACCACCGCGAGCGTCGCTCCGAGGCTCAGGGCGCCGGAGTCGCCCATGAAGATCTGGGCCGGGTGCACGTTGAACCACAGGAAGCCCATGAGCGCGCCGATGACGAGCGCGCAGAAGACGGCGAGGTTCCCCTGGCCCTCCTGGGTCGCGGCGACGAGGAGGTAGGCGACGAAGCTGAAGATGAGGACGCCGCCGGCCAGGCCGTCGAGCCCGTCGGTCAGGTTCACCGCGTTGCTCGTGCCGACGATCACGAAGGCCACGAACAGGATGAACGCGAAGGCGCCGATGACGATCGGCTGGTCGACGAACGGGACCCTCAGCGCGTCGAGGCCGAAGTGGCGCTGGATGTAGAAGGCCGCGAGCAGCGCGACGACCGTCTGCCACGCCAGCTTCCACCGCCCGCGCATGCCGATGCCGGTGCGGATGTTCACGAAGTCGTCTATCGCGCCGAGGATGCCGACGCCCATGAGCGCCAGCATCGGCGTCAGGGTGGACGTGTCCTCGATGCGCATGGCCATGGCCAGGAAGAGGACGACGGCGACCACCAGCATGCCGCCCATCGTCGGCGTACCCGCCTTGCCGAAGTGGGCGGCGGGGCCGTCGGTGCGGATCATCTTGCCGAACGCCAGGCGCTGGAGCAGGTTGATGTAGATCGGCCCGAGCAGGACCATCCCGCTGAAAGCGAGCAGCAGCGCGACCACGATCTGGGCGAGGCTCATGCGGGCCTCTCCAGCAGCTCGACCGCCCGCTCGAGGCCGATGCCGCGCGAGGCCTTCAGCAGGACGACGTCGCCGGGCCCCGGTGCGACCTCCCGCTCGAGGGCGGCGGCTGCCTCGTCTGCCTCGTCGACGGTCGAGACGCGCGAGTGTCCCGCCGCTCGCGCCGCCTCGGCGATCCAGCGCCCGCGGGGGCCGACGGCCACGATCACGTCGGCGACGCCTGCCGCACGCGCGCCGATCTCGCGATGGAGCCGCTCCTCGTCCGGCCCGAGCTCGAGCATGTCGCCGAGCACCGCGATTCGACGCCGGCCTGCAGGGATCGGGGTCTCGGCCAGGAAGTCGAGCGCCGCGGCCACGCTCACCGGCGAGGCGTTGTACGTGTCGTCGACCAGCGTCGCGCCCGACGTGGCATCCGCGACGCGCATGCGGTGCGCAGCGTGGCTCCCGGCCGTCAGCGCCGCCTCGACGTCGTCCAAAGGGACGTCGAAGCGCTCCGCCACCGCGGCAGCGGCCAGCGCGTGCGGAACGAGGTGCCGCCCGGGCATCGCGCTCACCAAGCGCCTGGTGCCCCACGGCGCGACGAGCGTGAACTCCGTGCCCGCGAGCCCGCGCGACGCGATCTGCTCGGCGCGGACGTCCGCCCCCGGATCCAGTCCGAACGTGCGCACCGGGGCCGGCGTCACGGCACGCATGGCCGCGACCGCCGGGTCGTCGGCGTTGAGGACGGCAAGGCCGTCGCGCGGCAGCGCCGCCGGAAGCTCCGACTTCGCGAGGGCGATGCGCTCGATGCTGCCCGCCCGCACGAGGTGCGCCGGGTGGACGGCGAGCACCACGCCCACCTCCGGGCGGGCGATCTCGGCCAGCCACGCGATCTCGCCGACGGTGTACATGCTCATCTCGAGCACCGCGGCCTGGTGCGACTCGTCGAGGCGCAGGAGCGTCATCGGCAGTCCTGTCTCCGAGTTCAGGTTCCCCTCGTTGCGCAGCGTCGTCAGCGTGCGTGACAGGACGTCGGCCGTGATCTCCTTCGCGATCGTCTTGCCGGTCGAGCCGGTGATTCCCACGACGCGGACCGCGTGCCGGCGCCGCCACCACCCGGCGAGCTCGCCGAGGGCGACCAGCGGGTCCGCCACCTGGACGATGGCGGCGTCGAGATCCGGCGGCACGTCGACCGGCCGGGAGACGAGGGCCGCGACCGCGCCCGCGCGGAGCGCCTCGACGACGAAGCGATGCCCGTCGGCGCGCTCGCCCTGGAGGGCGACGAAGCAGCTTCCGGGGGTGATCCGGCGCGAGTCGACGGAGGCGCCGGTGATGCCGCTGACCGATGTGGGTCCCTGGAGCCGGCCGCCGACCGCGCTCAGCAGCTCGTCGAGTTGGATCGTGGGAGGCACTCGGACCACGCTGCGGACTACCGCGGAGTCTACCAGCGTCACGGCTGGGCCACCGCGTCGATCGGCCGGTCGGGCGGGATCGCCAGGTAGTCCAGCACCTGGGGCATGAGCCGCGCATAGACGGTCTCCGGGCGCTCGGCCATCTGGTACCGGCCCCAGATCGCCGGCCGGTGAAGGAGCACCAGCGTCACGAGCTTCGTGTCGCCGGCGGGGAGGATGCCGACGAAGCTCGAGTCGATCCAGCCGTCGATGTAGGTCCAGCGCTCGTAGGGCTGGCCGTTCTCGTCGATCTCCGTCACGGGGCCCGCGATCTCGGCGGTACCGGTCTTGCCGGCCACCGTGTAGCCGTCGATCGCCGCGTCGCGGGCGATGCCGTTGTCGACCGCGTTCGTGAGCAGCCGGAGCATGGTCGTGGCTGTCTCGGAGCGCAGGATGCGCTCGTCGGGCGGCCGGTCGGACGGGTGGAACGTACCGTCCGCATCGGTCCAGCCGCCCACGACGTGCGGGGTGACGAGCATGCCCCCGTTCGCGAAGGCCGCGTAGCCGGCGGCGAGCTGGACGGCGGTGACGGCCAGCCCCTGGCCGAAGGCGTTCTGCGCGGCGGTCAGGTCGCCCGATGCGTTCGGCCCGTCAGGGTTCCAGAGCGAGCCGGACGCCTCCCCGGCGAGCTCGATGCCCGTCGGCGTGCCGAACCCGAAGCGCCGAAACGACTCGTACAGCTCGCTGCGGCCGAGCGCGAGGCCGATCTTTGCGGCGCCCACGTTGTTCGACAGGGACAGCACCTCCGACGCCGTGATGGGCCCGTGGCCGTAGCGATGGTCGTAGCGGTCGGCGTTCTGGATCCTGACGTCGCCGATGACGAGGTTGTTGTCGTCGAGGAACGTGTCGGTCGTGCTGATGGCTCCGGCGTCGAGCGCCGCGGCCACGGTGAAGGCCTTCATCACCGACCCGGGCTCGTACTGCCGCGCCACGGCCGGGTTGGCGAAGCGCTCGGCATCGGTCGTCGAGAACTGGTTCCCGTCGTAGGCGGGGTAGCTGGCCATGGCCAGGATCGCGCCGGTCTCGGCATCCATGATGAGCCCGGTCACCCCGACGGCTCCGTTGACCTGGGCCGTCGCCCACATCTCCTGCTCGAGCAGGTGCTGCACGCCCGAGTCGATCGTGAGGCGCAGGTCGGCTCCGTCGACCGGCTCCTGGAGCAGCGTCGCCGAATCGGCGATGCGGCGGCCGATGACGTCACCCTGCGCTGACACCGTGCCCGACAGCCCCGCCAGCAGGTCGTCGCGCGCACCCTCCACGCCGTACTGGCCGCGCCCGTCGATGTCCACGAAGCCGATGAGCTGTGCGGCCAGGGTCGTCCCCTCCGCCACGCCGGCGACCGGGTACACCCGCTTCGTCTCGGCCAGCATCCCGACGCCGCGGATGTCCAGGGTCGCGACCCGCTCGGCCATCTCCGGGGTCACCCGGCGGCGGAGCCATACGTAGGCGCGATCGCTCTCGAGCTTGGCCCGCACCTCGTCGACCGGCAGCTGCAGCACGGTCGCCAGGGTGATGGCCGCCAACGCCGGGTCCGCCAGGCTCGGGGGCGTCGCGAACACGGACTGCAGCTCAACCGACGTCGCCAGGAGCTCGCCGTTGCGGTCGGTGATCTCGCCGCGCTCGGCCGGAAGGTCCTCGGACTGCGCCAGCTGTTGAAGCGCAGCCGTCGCGAGCCACGGCTGCTGCACCACCTGCCACCAGACCAGCCGTGCGCCGATCCCCGCCGCGGCGACGGCCGCCACGATCAGGAGGACCAGGGCGCGGGCACGGCTGTCGGTCCGGGCGAGCATGCATCTCTCCGTGTTGGCGCCGGCGGCGGCGCCGTGATCAGTCGTCGATAGTTGACCAGGGCGGGGGCGCAACGGAGGCGATGACGAACTGCACGGCCCCCTCGTCGAGCGGCACAAGGCCGAGCTCGCGCTGGGCCCGGTCGGTGATCTCGGCGGGCGAGCGCGCCTGGCCGATGGCCGATATCAGCAGCTGGTGGGCCGCGCGCTGCTCGGCGAGGGTCGCCTGCAGCGCGTCGATCTCGTAGCCGGTGGCGGCCACGCGCGTCGACTGGCTCAGGTAGACGAGCGCGAGGCCTGCCGCGATCACG
The DNA here is from genome assembly GCA_036393435.1 of Candidatus Limnocylindria bacterium. Classification (GTDB taxonomy): domain Bacteria; phylum Chloroflexota; class Limnocylindria; order QHBO01; family QHBO01; genus JACDBZ01. Next base: position 17,963 of record DASWGW010000081.1, read on the forward strand.
ATGGCCAGCAGCAGTGGGCGGACGTCGCGGCGTGACTCCGTCCGTCGGTGTGCCCGCGCGCGATACGCGCTTCGCACGGGCGCGGGCCTCGGGCGCGGGTGACGCACGCTCCGCCAGCCGAAGAACCACGGCTGGGCGGGTCGTGCGCCGACGATGGCCATTGCTCGCTCGCCCCTCAGGCCGCGGTCGCGCCGCGGCGAAGCGGCATGGACATGGGCACGGCGACCTCGGCGTCGCTCGCGTCCTCGATCTGGATCGCCGCCACGTCGTCGGCGAGCGGCTCCTCGCTCTCCCGGGCGGCGTGGAGCCGGCGCTCGCGGAGGTCACGCTGGCGCGCGGAGTACATCCGGCGCCGGCTGGCCTGGTGGCGAGACCGTCCTCTGCTCATGGCTGGACCCTCCTCCTCCCTGGCCGTCAGGCCAGTTTCTCGGCGACGCGCAGCTTTGCGCTGCGCGCGCGGCGATTCCGCCGGACCTCTTCGGGGCCGGCGGTGATGACGCCCTTCGTGACGGCGCGCAGCTGCGCGCGGTGACCGCAGGTGCAGACCGGCGGTGGCGGATCCTCGATGCAGTCGCGGCTCTCGCGGACGATGAAGCGCTTGACGATGCGGTCCTCGATGCTGTGGTAGCTGATGACCGCCATTCGCCCGCCGGGCCGAAGGGCCGCGAGCGCTCCCGCCAGGCCGGCGGAGAGCACCTCCACCTCGCGGTTGACCGCGATCCGAAGGGCCTGGAACGTGCGCGTGGCGGGGTGGATGCGTCCGGCATCGGCGCCGCCGGGGCGGGCCGGCGCCGCCCGTGCGACGACGGCGGCGAGATCCGCGGCCGTCATCAGCCGCCCTTCCGCACGCGCCGCCAGGATCGCCTTCGCGATGCGGCCTGCACGGCGCTCTTCACCAAACGTCGCGAGGATGCCGGCGAGCTCTCGCTCCGATGAACGATCGATGAGGTCGAGGGCCGAAAGACCGCTTGCTTCATCGAACCGCATGTCCGGCAGCGTCTCCGCCGCGAAGCTGAAGCCCCGGGACGGATCGGCCAGCTGGTAGCTGCTGAGGCCCAGGTCGAAGAGGACCCCGTCGAGCGGAACCATCCCCGCGTCGTTCGCCACGTCGTAGAGCGACTCGAAGTTCGCCCGGCGCAGGATCACCCGCGCGCCGAAGCGCGCGAGGACTCGTTTCGCCTCCTCGATGGCCGCCCGATCGGCGTCGATGCCGAGCAGGCGACCATCGGGAGACGTGGTCTCCAGAAGCCGCTCGGCGTGCCCACCGCCGCCGACCGTGCAGTCCGCCGAGGAGCTGCCGGGACCCAGGGCCAGCGAGGCAATCACCTCGTCGACCAGGACCGGCAGGTGCCCTTCTCCCATGTGGCGAACCTCGTGTGTCGAGCGACGGGCCGACCGGCCCGGAGACGCATGAATGGCTGGGCATCCTCAGATGCCCAGGTCGGCGAGGTGCTCCGCGAGCGCCTCGGGCTCGCCCTCGATCTGCGACCGATACGGCGTCCACCGCGTCGGCGCCCAGATCTCGAGCCGATTGAGCGCGCCGACCACGACCACCTCGCCAAGGCTCAGGCCGGCGTACTCGCGCAGGTAGCTCGGGACCAGTACACGGCCCTGGCGATCGAGCTCCACCTCGACCGCGCCGGAGCTCATGAAGCGGCCGAACTGCCTCGCGTTCGCGTTCGTGGTTGGCAGCGCCTGGATGCGAGCCGCCAGGTCGTCCCACGTGTCCGCGGGAAACACCGCCAGGCAGCCGTCGAGCCAGCGAGAGAGCGTCGCCCCCTGCGCCAGGCGCCCGCGGAACCGCACCGGGACCGCGACGCGGCCTCGGTCGTCCAGCGCGTGCCGGAACTCCCCGGTGAGGAATGACGCTCGGTCCATTGTGCGCTCGGGTCACCACTGGTCCCCATCTGGCCCCATTTGGAACCACGAGGCGCCATCATACAGGCCAAGCGGTGCCCGTCAAGGGGTTTCTTCTCGCTGGATGGGGGCGTGGGGCGAGGCGGCGGGTGAGGCGAGGGGGCGTCATCCGGTTGAAGAGCGTAATGGTTGCCTGGTGTGAATTCGGACGATTGGCGAGTTGCCGGTGCGGCCGTTCGCACCGGCTGGAATGCACTCGTCAGGGTGCGGGAGTCGCCTCCGGGAACCGAGTGAGGTCGTCCTCTGCCAGGTAGATGGAGCGCCGCGAGCCGTCGTCGTCGATGAAGACGGCGCGAATCCGGAAGTCGTTGCTCTCCGGATACCGATACGCCAGCCCCGCGAGCCCGCCGTCCTCGGTCCGCCAGTAGACCTCCCCGTCCGTGCCCTCGATCGGCACGACGCGCGCGAACGAGAAGTCGTCGAACATGGCGCGTCGCTGGTCCCCCACGTTGCCGTCGTCGTCGATCTCGAACAGCAGGTTGCTTCCGGGACCGACGGAGACCTCGTAGAACGCGAACGTATCGCCCGCCGATGGCGTGGGTTCGGGCGTCGGCGATGGGAGCTGGGTCCCGGAGGGGGCCGTCGTCGTGGTCGGCGTCGGCGCGACCGTGGCGGCCGACGGAGGCGCGGCCGTAGCGCTCGGCTCGGGGGTTCCGGTCGGGCCGAATGCCACCCCGTCACCCCGCAGGAAGAGGTACGCCGCTCCTGCCCCGCCGAGCACCACCAGCAGCAGCAGAACAAGCAGGCCGGCCAAGAGGATGCGGCGCCGGCGGCGCTGTGGCGGCACGGGGACCGGCGCGGGGCGCTGCGACGGCAGGGACGGCAACGGCGGGAGGGCGGCCATGGCGGCCTGCGGGTTGCGAAGCGCCTGCAGCTCCTCGGTGGGCGTGACCAGGAGGCCGCGAAGGTATCGCGGGCACTGGCCGTAGCCCTTCTCCTGGCAGACGCGCGTCTGCTGCTCCGTCGAGAGCGGCGCGGGGTCACCGAAGGCGAAGCATCGGTGCTCGATGCTCGGTCCGTCGACGTACCCGGTCCGCTCGTACGCCAGGCCGAGGAAGGGGCAGATGTGCGCGGGACGCTGGGCGAGCTGCGCGAAGAGGGCGCGTCGCAGGGCCTCGTGGGCCGCTTCAGCGGCCGCCGCCCTCCGGCGCCTGCCTCCTCCGAACACTGACCCTCCCGACGTGCGCCGCTCAAGTCGCGCGGCGTGAGTCTACCGCGGTGCCCGGGCCCCCTCCGCTCACCGCGGCGCGCTGCGACGGACCCGGGAGTACGAACGCGTCATTGCGAGCGCGTGGCGCCCAGGCATAGCCTCGAATCTCCGGCCGCTGCCGGGCACAGTCAGAGGGAGCCATGGCGCTCGATCCGATCGACGAGCCTCTGCGACGCAGGCCGATCGCGCGATCCGGCCACATTCGACGCTGCTCGGTGCGACACGTGAGCATCCTGCCGACAATGCCGGCGACGGTCCAGGTCGACTGCCTGCTCGGCGGACGCGACTATCCGCTCCCGCTCGGCACCATGGACGAGGCTCGGCCCATCTGCAACGCCTGCACCGCACGTGGCGTCTGGCGCGAGGACGAGGACTGAGAGGCTCCCTCCACCGGCCGACGTAACCACCAAAGTGACGGTGAGCGGCCGCGGGGACTATCCCTGGAGAGCGGCCTGTAAGCCGAGTTCTGTCCAGAGACCGATTCGCATCGGGCTCGTGGACGGCCATCCATCTAGGCGACCTACCCGGGAGCTGAGCGAGCAACCTGCTGCGGCGCGAACGCCGCCTTGCGCTCCCCTATTCGGTCTTGCTCCGGCTAGAGCTTGCCGCGTTTCACTCCCGCTCCCGAAGGAGCGGGCATCGTCACTGTGGCGCTGTTCCTCGCCTCACGGCGGACGGGCGTTACCCGCTAGCCTGCTCTGTGGAGCTCGGACTTTCCTCGGACGCGGCCTTTCGACCGATGCGCCCGCGGCCGTCCGGCCGCCTCCAGGGACGCCATTGTAGCCGATTCGAACAGACGTTCGACCGTGGTAGCCCACAAGAGGCCGGCGAATGGAAGCCGCACGGCCACTCGCCACGAGATCGCAAGTGTGGCTTGCCTTGCGGCCGGCGGGCCGGTCGTATCGGCCCTCTCGACGGTCGCGTCGCCATCGTGCCTAGTGTGGCGACCACCGAACCGCCCCTCCTCGGTCCTAACGCCAATGTGGCTTGCGGCCCGCGAGCGAGGCGCGTTACGCGCCGTCGATGGCCACGTTGCTCATCCTGTCCGCGTCCTTGTTGAGCTCGCGCGGGATGTGGCCGACGGTGTAGCCGTCGAAGCGAGCGAGGAGCGACATGACGGCGGCGTGGAGCGCCTTGAGGTCTGCGTTCTTGACGCGATAGATGCCGCTGATCTGACGCGCGACGAGCTGCGAGTCCATGCGCAGGTCGACGTGCGTGGCACCCAGGCGCAGCGCCTCCTCGAGGGCGAGCTTCACGGCGGTCCATTCGGCCACGTTGTTCGTGGCGTGGCCAAGCGGCTGCGCGACCTCCGCCAGGATCGTTCCCGTCGCCGCGTCGCGGAGGACCGCCCCGGCGCCGGCGGGGCCCGGGTTGCCGCGGGCCGCGCCATCGGTGTGGATGAGCAGCCTCACGAGATCGAGGCCCTGCCGATCTCCGATGTGACCTCGAGGATCGCCCGCGTGATGTTGATGTCGCGCGGGCAGGCCTCGACGCAGTTGAAGACCGTGCGGCAGCGCCACACGCCGTCGGCGTCGGCCATGATATGCAGCCGCTCCTCCTTCGCCGTATCGCGGCTGTCAACGATAAAGCGATGCGCGTTGACGATCGCAGCCGGGCCGACGTAGTCCTCATCGGTCCAGAAGACGGGACAGCTGGTGGTGCAGGCCGCGCAGAGGATGCAGCGGCTGGTGTCCTCGTAGCGATCCCGGTCCGCCGGTGACTGGCGCCGCTCCTTCCCGTCGGGCGGGACCTCGTCGTTGACCAGGAACGGCATCACTCGGCGGTACTTCTCCCAGAAGGGGTCCATGTCGACCAGCAGGTCCTTGATGACCGGCACGCCGCGCATGGCCTCCACGGTGATCGCGGACCCGGCGTCCCTGAGGAGGAATTCGCACGCCAGGCGGTTGCGGCCGTTGATGAGCATGGCGTCCGAGCCGCACACGCCGTGGCCGCACGAGCGGCGGAAGGTGAGCGTGCCGTCGTGGTACCACTTCACCTGGTGCAGCAGGTCCAGCACCCGGTCCGTGGGCTCCGCGGTGACCTCGTACTGCTCCCAGTGCGGCGCCTCGTCGGCCTCGGGGTTGTAGCGGCGGATCCGCAGCGTGACGTCCATCGGCTCAGTAGGTCCGTGCCTTGGGCTGGAACTCGGTGATCGTCACCGGCTTGTAGCGCAGCGACGTCTCGCCGCTCGACGGGTCGCGGAAGACGAGGGTGTGCTTGAGCCAGTTGGCGTCGTCGCGCTCGGGGAAGTCCTCTCGCGCGTGGCCGCCCCGCGTCTCGGTCCGCGCCAGGGCCGATGCGACCGTGGCCTCCGCGCAGTCCAGGAGGAAGCCGAGCTCGAGCGCGTCTCCCAGGTCGGTGTTGTACCGGCAGCCCCTGTCCTCGACGAGCAGGTGCCGCGCGCGCTCGCGCAGGCGCGCGACCTCGTCACGGCACTCGACCAGGAGCTTCTCGCTGCGGTACACCCCGCATTTCGCGAACATGACCTCCTGGAGCTCGGTACGGATCACCGCCGGACGCTCGCCCTCGGTCGTGCGCATGAGCGCCCCGACGGAGGCCTGGACGGCATCCTCCGCGTCCACGTCCGGGACCGGGTCCGGCGCGGAGCCCAGCTCCTCGGCCATCTTCACCCCGGCGCGCCGGCCGAAGACCAGGATGTCGAGCAGCGAGTTCGTGCCGAGCCGGTTCGCGCCGTGGACGCTCACGCACGCGACCTCGCCTGCCGCGTAGAGGCCCGGCACGACCGTCCGCGTCTCGTCCGCCAGGGCCCGCCCGTCGATGTCGGTCGGGATGCCGCCCATCGCGTAGTGCGCGGTGGGCTGGATAGGCACGAGGTCGGTGAGCGGCTCGAGGCCGAAGTACGTGCGAATGAAGCCGCTCATGTCGGGAAGCTTCGTGTCGAGCACCTCGGCCCCCAGGTGGCGCACGTCGAGGTGCACGTAGTCCTTGCCGCCGATCCCCCGGCCCGCCGCGATCTCCAGGTAGATGCTGCGGCTCACGACGTCGCGCGAGGCGAGGTCCTTCATGGTCGGCGCGTAGCGCTCCATGAAGCGCTCGCCCTTGTCGTTGACCATGAAGCCGCCCTCGCCGCGCATCGCCTCCGAGAGGAGGAAGCCGAGCTTGTACATGCCGGTGGGATGGAACTGGAAGAACTCCATGTCCTCCAGCGGCAGGCCCCGCCGGTACGGGATCGCCATCCCGTCGCCGGTCAGCGTGTGGGCGTTCGACGTGACCTTGAACACCTTGCCGTAGCCGCCCGTCGCGAACAGCACGGCCTTCGCGCGGAAGGCGTGCAGCTCCGAGGTGGCGATGCGCAGCGCGATGACGCCCGTCACGCGCCCTGCAGGGCCATCCGGCATCGCCAGGTCGAGCACCTGGTACTCGTCGAAGAAGGCGACCTCGCGGCGGATGCATTGCTGGTAGAGCGTCTGGAGGATCGCGTGACCGGTCCGGTCAGCCGCGTAGCAGCTGCGCCGCACAGGCCCCTCGCCGAAGTTGCGCGTGTGTCCGCCGAAGCGACGCTGGTTGATGAGGCCGTCATCGGTCCGGTCGAAGGGCAGGCCGAGGTGCTCGAGGTTGATGATCGTCTCGACCGCGTCGTGGCACATCACCTCGGCGACATCCTGGTCGACGAGGTAGTCCCCGCCCTTGACCGTGTCGAACCAGTGCCACTCCCAGTGGTCCTCCTCCCGGTTGCCGAGCGCGGCGCACACCCCGCCCTGGGCCGCCCCGGTGTGCGAACGGGTGGGGTGCAGCTTGCTGATGACGCCGATACGGGCCTCCGGCCCGAGGGCCTGCTTAAGCTCGAGCGCCGCGTACAGGCCGGCGCCTCCGGCGCCGACGACGACGGCGTCGAGCTCCACGACCCGGGTCGGCGGGATCGATCCCCGCCGCGCGGGGGCGAGAAGGGTCACGAGAAGGGCCCGACCGGCGGCGCGGTATTGGGATCGAAGAAGGCGATGACCGCCATGCCGAGCACGAGCCAGATCGCGCTGAGCACGAGAAGTGCGCCGACGAGCAGGCGGCGCGCGGTCGGCTGGGCGACGTAGTCCCCGATCACGATCCGCGCGCCGTTCGCGCCGTGGACGAACGCGAGCAGGAGCAGGAGCAGGTCGTAGATGCGCCAGAACGGCGTCCCCCATCGGCTCTGGACGAAGGCGAAGTCGATCTCCTCGCCTGTCATCACCACTAGCACGTGCATGATGAACATGTGCCCGAGGGCCAGGAACACGAGCGCCAGCCCCGAGAGGCGCATGAAGTACCACCAGAAGCGCTCGCGACCGGATGCCTCGGGCCGCGGCCTCGCCGCCCGGGACGGGTTCGTGTAGATCGTGCGAGGCCGGCGGACGGCGGTGGTCATCGGCTCAGCCCCACGGCATGAAGGGCGTGACCATGATCACCGTGAGCGGGATCATGGAGACGATGGTCGCGCTGACGACGCCGTAGGTCAGCGGGCGGTAGTACACCGTCAGACCGGGCCAGAAGTCCATGGCGATGACCCGAAGGCCGTTGAGCGCGTGATACACGAGGGCGGCCATCAGCACGACCTCGCCCAGCCGGACCGGCAGGTTCTTGAAGATGCCGATGGTCGCGTTGTAGACCTCGGGCCCGAAGAGCACGGTCGAGGTCTCGACGATGTGCATGAAGAGGTAGAGCAGCACGCCGAGCCCGCTCGCCCGGTGCCCGAACCAGGCCAGCTGCGCCCAGGAGAGGCGGTAGCCGAACAGGGTGATCAACGCGGGCTTTGCCCCAGCCTGGCCGCCACGGCCTCGCCGAACTCGCGCGTGCCGGCCGTTCCGCCGAGGTCGTACGTCACCGTCGTGCCCTCGGCGATCACCTCGCGAACGGCGCGCTCGACGGAGGCGGCCGCATCGGTCTCGCCCAGGTGGCGGAGCATGAGGGCTCCCGAAAGGATCAGCGCCGTCGGGTTGGCCTTGTTCTGCCCCGCGTACTTCGGCGCGGAGCCGTGGACCGGCTCGAAGACCGCCGCCTTCTCCCCGATGTTCGCGCCGGGTGCCACCCCCAGCCCACCGACGAGCCCTGCGGCAAGGTCGCTGACGATGTCGCCGTACAGGTTCGGTAGCACGAGCACGTCGTACAGCTCCGGCTTCTGGACGAGCTGCATGCACATGTTGTCGACGATGCGATCGTCGAACTCGACGCGGCCCGCGTAGTCCACCGCGACCTGCTGGCAGCTCTCGAGGAAGAGGCCGTCGGACAGCTTCATGATGTTCGCCTTGTGGACGGCGGTCACCCTGCGACGGCCGTTCTTCACGGCGTACTCGAACGCGTAGCGGGCGATGCGCTGGCTCGCGGCACGCGTGATGATCTTGATGCTCTCGGCAGCGTCCGGGCCGACCCGGTGCTCGATCCCCGCGTACAGGTCCTCCGTGTTCTCGCGCACGATGATGAGGTCGACGTTCTCGTAGCGCGACTCGACGCCCTGCATGGTCTTCGCGGGCCTGACGTTTGCGTACAGCTCGAGCGCCTGGCGCAGCCCGACGTTCACTGAGCGGAACCCTGAGCCGATTGGCGTCGTGATCGGTCCCTTGATGGCCACGCCGTTCCGGCGGATGGACTCGACGACGCGGTCCGGCAGCGGCGTGCCCTCGCTCGCGATGGTCGCCTCGCCGGCCTCCTGGACGTCCCACTCGAAGCCGATCCCGGTCGCCTCGAGCACGCCACGAGTGGCCACGGCGAGCTCGGGACCGATCCCGTCGCCGGGGATCAGGGTGACGGCGTAGCTCACGATCAGGTCTCCCACATCCGGCCGATCACAGCGTCGGCTACGGTCCCGAAAGTGTAGGCGCGCGTGGGCCGTCCCGTTCGCGGGGTGGACCCGTGGGTCCACGCGTGGGCCCACCCGCGGGTCCACCCGGCGCGAGCAACCCCCGGTTGCCCATCCGCCAGGGGACGTCGTCTCGATGGTCGACGCGCGAGGACGCGCGGTCATTCGGCCGTCGAGTGGCTCGATTCAGTCTCTGTATGGCCGATGGGCAAGCTGCCGTTGCGGGACGCCCGCCGGTACAATCCGCGTCCCGAGCCGTTCATCGCAGAGGAGACGCGCCCGCGTGAAGCTCCAGGAGTATCGGTCGAAGGAGATCCTGGCCCGCCATGGCGTCCCGATCGTGGCCGGCAGGACCGCGACGACTCCTGAGGAGGCCCGGGAGGCGGCAACCGAGATCGGCGGTCCCGTCGTCGTCAAGGCGCAGGTCCTCGTCGGCGGCCGCGGCAAGGCCGGCGGCGTGAAGCTCGCGTCCACGCCGGAGGAGGCGGAAGGCCGGGCGCGCGAGATCATCGGCCTCGACATCAAGGGCACGACGGTCAGGACAGTCCTCGTCGCGCCGGCGGCGACGATCGCGCAGGAGTACTACCTGGCGCTCATCCTGGACCGGGCCGCGCGGGCGGTGACGGTCATCGCCAGCGCCGAGGGGGGCGTCGAGATCGAGGAGACCGCCCGGACGAACCCCGAGGCCATCCTTCGTTTGCGCCTGGACCCGCTCATCGGCCTCCAGGAGCACCAGGTCCGGCGCGTCGCCTTTTTCCTGGACCTGCCGGCGGAGCTGCGCAGGGACTTCGCGACGCTCATGCGTGGGCTCAATGACGCGTTCTTCGGCTCGGACGCCGACCTCGCCGAGATCAATCCGATGGTGGTCACCAATGACGGCAAGCTCCTGGCGCTGGACGCCAAGATCGTGCTCGACGAGTCGGCACTCCCCCGCCATCCGGACCTCGAGGCGATGCGCGACCTCAACGAGGAGGAACCCTCCGAGATCGCGGCCCGCGAGGCCGGGATCAGCTTCATCAAGCTCGACGGCACGATCGGCTGTATGGTCAACGGCGCCGGCCTGGCCATGGCCACCATGGACCTCGTGAAGCTGGCGGGCGGCGAGCCGGCGAACTTTCTGGACATCGGCGGTGGGGCCAAGGCGGACCGCGTCGCGGCCGCCTTCCGAATCATCCTCGACGACCCGAACGTGAAGGCAATCCTCATCAACATCTTCGGCGGCATCACCCGCGGTGATGAGGTCGCGCGCGGCATCGTGGAGGCGCGCTCCCAGCTGACGCGGGACGTGCCGATGGTCGTCCGAATCGTCGGCACCAACTCCGAAGAGGCCAAGCGGATCCTGGCCGAGGCCAATCTCATCACGGCGGATTCCCTCGACGACGCGGCGGCGAAGGCGGTCGAGGCCTCCCGCGTCGGGACCGCGGCGTGAGCATTCTCGTCAACCGCGAGACCCGCCTCCTGGTCCAGGGCATCACCGGGCGCGAGGGCGAGTTCCACTCGCGGGCGATGATCGAGTACGGCACCCAGGTCGTGGCCGGTGTGACGCCCGGCAAGGGCGGGCAGTCGGCGATCGACGGGCAAGTCCCGGTCTTCGACACCGTGGCGGACGCGGTCGCGCAGACGGGCGCCAACGCGTCGTGCATCTTCGTGCCCGCGGCCTTCGCCCCCGACGCCATGCTCGAGGCCGCGGATGGCGGGCTGCCGCTCGTGGTCTGTATCACTGAGGGCGTGCCGGCGCTCGACATGCTCCGCGTCTACCACGTGCTGCGCGCGAAGGGTACCCGGCTCATCGGCCCCAACTGCCCGGGCCTGACGAGCGTGGACGAAGCCAAGGTCGGCATCGTCCCCGGGAACACCCACACGCGCGGACCGGTCGGCCTCGTGAGCCGATCCGGCACGCTGACCTACGAGGTGGTGCAGGCGATGACCGATGCGGGCGTCGGCCAGACGACCTGCGTCGGGATCGGCGGCGATCCGATCGTCGGCACGAGCTTCGTCGAGATCCTGGACATGTTCAACCAGGATCCCGAGACCGAGGCGATCGTCATGATCGGCGAGATCGGCGGTGACGAGGAGGAGAAGGCGGCCGCCTTCTGCGCGCGTGAGGTCCGCAAGCCCATGGCGGCGTTCATCGCGGGCCGTACCGCCCCGCCGGGGCGGCGCATGGGGCACGCCGGCGCGATCATCTCGGGTGGCGCGGGCACGGCCGAGTCCAAGCGCGCCGCGCTCGAGGCGGCCGGGATCAGGGTCGCAGATTCCCCGTCCCACATCCCCGACCTGCTGCGCTCCGCCGGCGTCGGCTAGGCACCCGCGGACCGATGAATCGCCGGTTTGACGCCTCGGATGACCGTCGGGGCGTCGTCTGATCGATCTATCAGTCCGTACGACGCGTGGCGCGCGCGAAAAGGGCCGTCAGGCGTCATGGAGACCGATGAACCGGACAGGCGGCGCGTCCGGCGGCACTTAGGCGACATTCTGGCGATTCATCGGCGGCACATCAGGCGTGGCGGCGCTCCAAGAGCTCCCAGAGCACGCCGCTGAGCGTGCGTGGATGGACGAACGCGACGGACCCGTGCGCGCCGGGTCGCGGCACACGATCGATGAGCTCGGCCTCTCGCGCGGCCAGCAGGTCCAGCGCGGTCGGCAGGTCGTCGGTCGCCAGGCAGACGTGGTGGAGGCCTTCGCCTCGCTCGCCGAGAAAGCGAGCGACGCCGCTCTCCTCGTCGATCGGCTCGATGAGCTCGATGCGCGCCGCCGGCTCCGGCCCGGTGGCGAGGAAGCACAGCTTCACTCGCTGCGACTCGAAGACGATCGGGTCCGCTTCGGCCTGCAGCCCGAAGAGATCGCGGTAGCGAGGCAGCGACTCCTGGATCGAGCGCACCACGACCGCCACGTGATGGATGGGACCCAGCCTCGGGCCGCTCATGCCCGATGCTCGCCCCACACGCGGCGCAGGGCGTGCGAAATCTCGCCCAGCGTGACGTCGGCCTCGACGCACGCCCGGATGCGTGGAAGGACGTTCTCCGTGCCGGCGGCGGCCGCCTCCAGTGCCGAGATCGCGGCGTCGGCCGCCCGCTCGTCGCGGTTGGTGCGGACCGCGCGGGTGCGCTCGACCTGGCGTCCCTCGAGCTCCGGGTCGATGACCTGGGCCACCGGACGCTGCTCGTCGCCCTCGTCGGTGAAGGCGTTGACGCCCACGATGACCCGCTCCCCCGACTCGATGGCGCGCTGCATGGCGTACGCCGCGTCGCCGATCGCGTCCTGCTGGTACCCGGCTGCCAGCGCGGCCAGGGTGCCGCCGCGCTCGTCGATCGCGGCAAGCTCGTCGAGGGCGGCGTGCACCATCTGGTCGGTGAGCCACTCGACGTAGTACGAGCCGGCGAGCGGGTCGACCGTCGCCCTCGTGCCGGCCTCGGCGTGCAGCACCTGCTGCGTCCGGAGCGCGAGCCGGGCGGTGGAGGGCGTCGGCAGGCCGAGCGCCTCGTCGAGGGCGTTCGTGTGCAGCGACTGGGTGCCGCCCAGCACGGCGGCCAGGGCCTGCACCGTGGTCCGGACGACGTTCACGTCCGGCTGCTGGGCGGTGAGTGTCGAGCCGCCGGTCTGGACGTGGAAGCGCATGGCCATCGAGCGCGGGTCCGCCGCCCCGAACCGCTCGCGAGCCACGGTGGCCCACACCCGTCGCGCGGCGCGGAACTTGGCCACCTCCTCGAACAGGTCGCTGTGCGCCGCGAAGAAGAACGACAGGCGGGGCGCGAAGTCGTCGAAGGCCAGCCCGGCGGTGGTGGCCGCGTCGCAGTACGCCACGGCGTTGGCCACCGTGAACGCGATCTCCTGCACGGCGGTCGCGCCCGCCTCGCGCATGTGGTAGCCGCTGATGCTGATCGTGTTCCAAGCCGGCAGCTCTGCATGGCAGTACGCGAACGTGTCGGTCACCAGCCGCATCGACGGGAGCGGCGGGAAGATGTACGTGCCGCGAGCGATGTACTCCTTGAGGATGTCGTTCTGAACGGTGCCCCTGAGCCGATGCGGGTCGATGCCGCGCCGCCTGGCGACCGCCTCGTACAGGGCGAGGAGGATCGCCGCGGTGGCGTTGATCGTCATCGACGTCGAGACGGCGGAGAGGTCGATCCCGTCCAGGAGGACCTCCATGTCCGCCATCGAGTCGATGGGCACACCGGCGCGCCCCACCTCGCCGAAGGCCATCGGATCGTCCGAGTCGTAGCCCATCTGGGTGGGCAGGTCGAACGCCACCGACAGCCCCGTCTGGCCCCGTGCGAGAAGATAGCGGAAGCGCGCGTTCGTCTCCTCGGCCGACCCGAACCCCGCGTACTGCCGCATGGTCCAGGGCCTCGATCGGTAGCCGGTCGGGTGGATGCCGCGGGTGAACGGGTAGGAGCCCGGCTCCCCGAGATCGGTCGCGGGATCGAACCCGGCGAGGTCGTCGGGGCGGTAGACCGGCTTGATCTCGAGGCCGGATGGGAGCCGGTACGCGTGCTCCGCTCGCTCTCCGGCGTCGCTCATCTCGAGCATTCTACCGGCGGAGGTGGCCAGCCCCCGGCGTCGGCCCGGAGGTCGGGACCCCGCCCTACTCGAGCGTGAGGAGCTCTGCGCCGGTGGCGACCACCTGGCCCGCGGTGACCGCGACGCTCGCGACGCGCGCCGCGCGCGGGGCGCGCACCTCGTTCTGCATCTTCATCGCCTCGATCGTGAGCAGCGGGTCGCCCTCCCCCACCTCGTCGCCGGGCGCCACGCGGACCGCGACGACGAGGCCGGGCAGCGTCGCCTTCAAGGCGACCGGAGCGATGCGGCCGCGCGCGGACGTCTCGGCCTCCGCCATCAGCCGCTCGCGCCAGGTGCGGACCGTGACCGGGATCCGCCGGCCGCGGATGGTGACCGTCCACTCGCTGCCGCCACCCTCCACCACGACGGGAATGACCCGTTCGCCGTTGACGAGCAGGCCGGTGCCGTTGCGATGGTCCGCCCAATCGAGGCGCCAGCCGTCCGCGGGCTCCACCGCCTCGCCCCCGATCCGGACCTCGGTCTCGCTCACTCCCTGAGTGCCTCCTCGCGGCCGATGCGGCCCCAGGCCGAGCCAGTGTCGGCGGGCGTCGGGCTCGGGACGCGCTCCGTGCGACGAGCCTGCAGCGCGGCGGCCGCGGCCAGCGCGCTGTCCTCCGCGCCGAGGGCCGGGCCGCGGCCCCACTCGCGCTCGACGAACGAGGTGTCGTAGCGGCCGGCGGCGAAGCCGGGGTGATCGACGAGCCAGCGATGGAACCCGGCATCGGTCTGCACGCCGCCGATGAGGGTCTCGTCGAGCGCCCGGCGCAGGCGGGCGATCGCCGCCGGTCGGTCCGCGGCGTGGACGAGCACCTTGGCGAGGAGCGGGTCGTATTCCGAGGGCAGGTCCGTATCCGACTCCACGCCCGCGTCGACGCGCACGCCGGGGCCGTCCGGCATCAGCCACGCGGTGACGCGACCCGGGGCCGGCGCGAAGCCCGCGTAGGGGTCCTCGGCGTAGATACGGACCTCGATGGCGTGCCCGGATCGTGGCGCGTCGAGGACGGCCGGCGGCAGCGGTTCCCCGGCGGCGACGCGTATCTGCCAGGCCACCATGTCGACGCCGGTGACGAGCTCGGTCACGCCATGCTCGACCTGGAGGCGCGTGTTCATCTCCAGGAAGAAGTGGTTGCCGTCCTCGTCGAGCAGGAACTCGACGGTCGCCGCGTTGTGAAACTCGACCGCGCCGGCGACCCGCCGGGCGCTTTCGAACAGCTCTGCCCTCGTCGCCTCGTCGACGGCGGGCGACGGCGATTCCTCGACCAGCTTCTGGTGGCGACGCTGAACCGAGCAGTCCCGCTCCCCCAGCACCGCGAGGGCGCCGTGCCGGTCACCGAGGAGCTGCACCTCCACATGCCTCGCCGGCGAGACCACGCGCTCGGCGTAGACCGTCTCGTCGCCGAATGCGGAGAGCGCCTCGCGTCGCGCAGAGGCGAGCGCGTCCCCCAGGTCGCCGGCCGAGTCGACGCGTCGCATCCCCCTCCCCCCGCCGCCGGCCGCGGCCTTGAGCATGATGGGGAATCCGAGCCGGGCCAGGTCGGGCCCATCGCCGTCCACCGCCACCGTCGTCCCGGGAACGGTCGGCACCCCGGCCGCCTCCGCCGATCGTCGCGCGGCGAGCTTGTCGCCGAGCATCTCCAGGGTGGCGGCTGGTGGCCCGATGAAGGTGAGTCCCGCGCCCTCGACCGCGCGTGCGAAGGCGTGGTTCTCCGACAGGAAGCCGTAGCCGGGGTGGATGGCCTGCGCTCCGCTCCGGCGCGCCGCATCCAGCACCGCCTCGATGGACAGGTAGGACTCTCCGGGCGCGGGAGGCCCGATGCGCTCCGCCCGATCGGCCCGGCGAACGTGCAGCGCATCGGCATCGGCGTCCGAGTACACCGCGACCGGCGAGATGCCCAGCTCGCGGCAGGCGCGCATGACGCGGATCGCGATCTCGCCGCGGTTCGCGACCAGTACTCGCTTGAAGGGCGGCCTGGACGGGGCGGTTATGTCCGTGCGCAAAGACACTGCGCGGTCAGAGTGGGATGTTGCCGTGCTTCTTGGGTGGCACCGTCTGACGCTTGTTCTCCAACAGCGCCAGTGCACCCGCGACACGCGCGCGCGTCTCCGACGGCAGGATGACTTCATCGACGTAGCCACGTGCCGCGGCGATGTACGGATTTGCGAACCGTTCCTCGTACTCCGCGACAAGCCGGGTGCGTTCGGCATCGGGTTCCGAGGATTCGGCGATGCGGTCGCGGAAGATGACGTTCACGGCGCCCTCGACTCCCATCACGGCGATCTCCGCGGTGGGCCACGCAAAGTTCAGGTCGCCACGCACGTGCTTGCTGCTCATGACGTCATACGCGCCGCCATAGGCCTTGCGTGTGATGACCGTGATCTTCGGCACGGTCGCTTCGCTGTACGCGTACAGCAGCTTCGCGCCGTGCCGGATGATTCCGCGATGCTCCTGGTCGACGCCGGGCAGGAATCCGGGAACGTCGACGAGCGTCACCAATGGAACGTTGAAGCAGTCGCAGGTTCTTACGAATCGTGCGGCCTTGTCGGATGCGTCGATGTCCAGGACGCCGGCGAGCACTTCGGGTTGCTGCGCGACGATGCCTATGCTGCGCCCCTCCACCCGCGCGAAGCCGCAGATGATGTTCCGCGCGTAGTGCGCGTGCACCTCTGTGAAAGAATCGCCATCGACGACTCCACTGATGACCCGATGCATGTCGTATGACTGCTTCGGAGAGTCGGGAATGATCGTATCCAGCGTGTTGCCATCGATCGCAGGCGGCGCCCACTCCGCGCGTCGCGGCAGCGGGTCCACGTTGTTCGACGGCAGATAGCCGAGGAGCGTACGAGCGAGCTGCAATGCCATCGGCTCGCCGCTCGCCAGAAAGTGCGCGACGCCACTGGTCTCGTTGTGGACGCGCGCGCCACCCAGTCCCTCGAGGTCGATCTCCTCGTGCGTGACGGTCTTCACGACGTTCGGGCCGGTGACGAACATGTAGCTGGTGCCCTCGACCATGATCACGAGGTCGGTGATAGCCGGCGAATACACCGCGCCGCCCGCGCAGGGCCCCATGATGAGCGAGAGCTGCGGCACCACCCCCGAGGCCAGCGTGTTGCGCAGGAAGATGTCGGCGTAGCCACCCAGGCTGACGACGCCCTCCTGGATCCGCGCCCCGCCCGAGTCGGATATCCCGACGATCGGCAGGCCACTCTCCAGCGCGAGGTCCATCACCTTGCAGATCTTCTCGGCATGCGCCTCCGACAGCGAGCCGCCAAAGACCGTGAAGTCCTGGCTGTAGACGAATACGCGCCGCCCGTCGACTGTCCCGAAGCCCGTCACCACGCCGTCGCCCAGGAATCGCTGCTCGTCCAGTCCGAAATCGGTCGCGCGGTGGGTCACGAACGCGTCTAGCTCGGTGAAGCTGTCTTCGTCGAGCAGGAGCTCGAGCCGCTCACGCGCCGACAGCCGGCCGCGCGCGTGCTGCTGCTCGATTCGCTCCGCCCCTCCGCCGAGGAGCGCGGCCTCTCGCATTGAGCGCAGCCGCTCGAGCTTGTCGGCGGTCGACACGCGGCGCTCCTCCGTGTGAGGTGGGTGGTGGGCCCGGCAGGAATCGAACCTGCGACCGTCCGGTTATGAGCCGGTTGCTCTGACCATTGAGCTACGGGCCCGATCGTTTGGGCGGTGGACAAGTCGGAGTATAGGCCCGCGTCTTTGCACAACGACAGGCCGATTTCTCCACGTTGTGGATAACCCGGATGACCCGGCGACGCGCCGGCGCCTATCATCTGCACGTCGCACACAGCGGCATTCCCTCGCCCCAGTCTGACGAAGGTGGTGCGTTGACCAAGGTAATCGCGATCGCGAACCAGAAGGGTGGCGTCGGCAAGACCACCTGCTCGATCAACCTCGGGGGGGCTCTCGCCGAACGCGGCTACAGGGTCCTCTGCGTCGACATGGATCCGCAGGCGAACATGACCGTCGGCCTGGGGATCTCGCTCTCGGACGTCCGGCACTCGATGGCCGACGTCCTGTCGGAGAACCGCGTCTCGCTCGACGAGATCGTCCGAGAGACCGGCACCCCCGGGCTCTGGCTCGTTCCCGCCACCCTGGAGCTCGCCTCGACAGAGGTCGAGCTCTTCACCGCGATCGGCCGCGAGATGGTGCTGCGCGACGCGCTGGACGGCTGGGTCGAGCGCCAGTTCGACGTGGTGATCATCGACTCCCCGCCGACACTGGGCCTGCTCACCATCAACGCGCTGGTGGCATCGAGCCGCGTGATCATCCCGGTCCAGACCCAGTACTACGCGATCAAGGGCCTCACGGCGCTCATCAAGGTCATCAACACGATCAAGCTCAAGCTCAACCACGACCTGGAGGTCCTCGGCCTCCTCCCGACGTTCTATGACGGACGCACGGTCCTCGCGCGCGAGATGCTCGAGAACCTGCGGGAGCTGGGCGACCACCGGGTCTTCAACACCATGATCAAGAACACCGTGAAGCTCGGGGAGGCGCCGCTGACCGGCAAGCCCGTGACCGAGTACGCCACGAACTCTGCCGCCGCTCGCGCGTTCCGCGACCTGGCCCAGGAGGTGATCGAGCTTGGCTAGCAAGCGCCCCGCGTTCCGCGAGAACATTCACCGGCTGTTCGACGAGGCGCAGCAGACCGACCTCGCCCCCGGAATCGTGTCCCTCATCGAGTCCCACGCGACGCGGGCCCAGATGCGGGAGGTCCCGGTGTCGCGGATCCTGCCGAACCCCGCCCAGCCCCGGCTCTCGTACGACGAGGACTCGCTCACCGAGCTCGCCGACTCCATCCGCGAGCGAGGGGTGCTCCAGCCGATCCTCGTCCGAGCGGTCGGTCACGAGTACGAGCTCATCGCCGGGGAGCGTCGCTGGCGTGCCTCGAAGCTCGCCGGGCGCGAGACGATCCCCGCCATCGTCGTCGAGTTCGACGACCAGACCGCGCTCGAGGTCAGCATCATCGAGAACCTCCAGCGCGAGGACGTCTCGCCTCTCGAGGAGGCGGCGATGTTTCGGAAGATGACCCAGACGTTCGACTATTCCGTCCGGCAGCTGGCGCAGAAGATCGGCAAGGACAAGGGATACGTGGAGAACCGCCTCCGCCTGACCGATGCGCCCGCCGACATTCGTGAGCTTCTGTCATTGCGCAGAGACACGATCAGCCACGCCTACGAGCTGATGAAGATCCCAGACGAGCGCAGACGCCGGCGGCTCGCGAAGCGTGTCGCGGCGGGCGAGCTGTCGCTGGCGAAGCTGCGCTCGCTCAGCGGTGCGACCGAGGAGGCCGCCGATGAGCCGCCTCCGGTCGCGCGCCGCCGACGACGGCGGA
Organism: Candidatus Limnocylindria bacterium; assembly: GCA_036393435.1. Taxonomy (GTDB): domain Bacteria; phylum Chloroflexota; class Limnocylindria; order QHBO01; family QHBO01; genus JACDBZ01. Next base: position 36,783 of record DASWGW010000081.1, read on the forward strand.
CCGTCGCCGGGGAGCTCGCCGACGCGATCGCCGCGGATGACGCCCTCATGGGCGCCCGGGAGAAGCTGGCGGACGGCATCGACGACCTCGTGGCCATCCTTCGCGCGCCGGAGATGATGGAGCAGATCCCCGAGGTCAACCGCGAGAACTTCGCGAAGCACCTCACGATCACCAAGCTCAAGCTCGAGAACGCGATCGCGATCTTCCGCTCGGCCTCTCCGCACCGCGAGGAAGCGCGCTAGCCCTCGCCATCTGGAACCCTGCCGCCTCAGGCGACATAGGACATCACCTCGCGGTGGGTCACGAGGAAATCGATGAGCTTCGCGCGTGCCGCGGGGTCGATCCGGCGCAGCCCGGCGATGGCCTTCGGGAGTTCGAAGATCGGCGCCGCCAGCGAGCCGGCGGTATCGATGCCGACGACGTGGTCCGGTCCCCCACCGACCAGGAAGGCGCGCTGAAAGCCACGCTCATCGAGCCCTGTGGCTGAGCAGAAGGCCGCGATTGCCTGCCCGACGCCCAAGCGCTTCGCAAAGTCGATGAACAGGTCCGCGGCCCAGGTGTCGACCTGCGGATCTTCCTGGGCCGATACCATCTCGCGATAGCCCTTCTCGTCGACGTCGCTCACGTTCTCCCTCTCTTGCGGCGGCCCGATTCTAGTGGACTCCGATGCCGCACCGCCGCGCGACGCGCGCCCGCCGGGCTGCGCTATCCTCCGGCCCAATGATCGACCGACATGGCGATCCGCGCACGGAAGACACGATCGTCTTCGAGCTGCTGCGCACTCCGCGAGGCTCCAAGGAGGCCGATGTCGTCGGGCACGCCACCTTCCGCGGCGGCGCGGCGAGCATTGCGGCACCCGACGCCGTCCGCATCGCCGTCGAGGAGCAGCTGTCACGCGCCTTCGTGGACCGCGTCCAGGCCGACGAGCGGCCGCGCGGCTATCGGCGCTCCGGGCATGGCATGGTCGATCTCCTGGTGCCGGGCATGCCGGAGCACTTTATCGCCCGGATGCGCGGGCTGTGGCTCAGCTACCCCGACGGCTCCGTCGTCACCGCGCGCCAGGCGCAGGCCGGCAGCTCGACGGCAGTGGCGCTCCCCGACGTCGTGGATGTCGGCCCGCCGGTGTCCGATCCGTCGCTGCGGCGCTCGACCCTCGCCTCCGCCGACCAGGCGCTCGGGACGCGCCCCCTCGTCCGCCCGCATCCGCCGGACATCGGGGTCCGGCCGTCCGACGAAGAGGCTCGCCTCGACGGGCCCGTCCGGCGGACGGACTGCGGCTGGATCGTCTAGTACGTAGATTTACCTAGATATCCCTAGATACGCGAAGGTCGGTCAGCGCGCGCGGCCCTCGCGGAGCATCTCGACCGACTTCGCAATCCTTCGCCGCCGCGTGTCCTCGGCCTTCGCGCCCTCGATCGACAGCACGTGCCACGACTTGTTGCTGTACGAGAGCCCGTCGAACGTCCGGCGAGCATTCGGCTCGGCATCCAGCGCCGCAGCGAAGTCGGCCGGCACGGTCACCTCCCGAGGCGCCGTGTCGAGCTCGATGTCGACGTCGACCTCGTCGCCGCCCTTCACCCCGGCCCCGGCCCGGTTCTCGGAGCTGACCCCGACCATATAGGCGCCGCCGAGGACCGCGACACTGCTGCGGTAGGTGAATCCATTGATGGTCACCCGGACCGAGGGCCGCTTCCCCGAACCCAGGGCAACCATCACCTCCGCGGGGATTCGAATTCCGGTGGCCGTCTTTCCGCTCTGCTCGATGGTGGTGCGGAACCTCATGCAATCCTCCTCACGCCCGCCGTCAACCGGCCGGGGCGGGCGGGATGTTCTGGTTGAGCCGGAAGAGGTTGGTCGGGTCGTATCGGGCCTTGATCGCCGCAAGGCGCTTCCAGGTCTCGCCGGGGTAGGCGTCGCGGATGCGTGCCTCACCCTCGTCGCCGAGGAAGTTGACGTAGGCCCCCGCATCACCCTGGCGCAGCGCCGCGGCGAACTCCTCGACCCAGGCCCGCCGCGCCGGCCGGTCCGCCTCGCCCTCGTAGAAGGCCGCGACGTTGACCATGATGCGGCTCGATCGGTGCGCGAAGGCCGTCGCGTCGTCGGGCACCCGGGCCATGGCCCCGCCGAGCACCCGGAGCTGTGCCACCCGCATCGATGCGTCCGAGCGCTCGAGATGCTCCATGATCGAGGCCGCCACGGCATCGTCGACCCCGTCGACGAACATCGTGAGCGCCACGGCCGTCGGGTGGTACGAGTCGTCCTCGGGCGGATAGATCTCCGGGTACGGCATCGGCTTGACCATGTCGGCCAACGGGGTGGCGAGGGCGCGGAAGGGGGCGATGGCCCGCTCGCCGGCCTCGGAATCGCCGGCATAGGCCAGCATGCCCAGGATCACGAGCTGGCCGTGCACCTCCTCGGGGAGGAACGGCATCGGCGGGCAGTTCATGACGTTGGCGATCGTCGACAGCTCCTCCGGCGCGGCCTCGGAGGTGGCGATGAACCCGGCGACCGTCTCGGCCGTCGCCGGCAGGACGAGCATCCCGCCGACGATCCCGTCGAGCTCGTGGAGCCGATACTGGAATCGAGTGGCGACGCCGAAATTGCCGCCACCGCCTCGAATGGCCCAGAACAGGTCCGGGTGCGACGCCGCGTCGACGCGCAGCAGCTCCCCATCGGCCGTCACGACGTCCGCGGCGAGTAGCGAATCGATCGTCAGGCCGTGCTTGCGCACCAGGAAGCCGACTCCACCACCCAGCGTGATGCCGCCGATCCCGACCGAGCCGGTGTCGCCGAAGCCGATGGCCAGGCCGTGGGCCGCGGCCGCCGTCGTGACCTCGGCGGCGGTGAGGCCGGTCTTGGCCCAGCACGTGCGGCCCTCGACGTCGATCTCGAGCGCCTTCATGTCCCGCAGGTCGATGACGATCCCGCCGTCGGTGGTGCAGTGGCCGGCCGCGCTGTGGCCGCCGCTGCGGACGGCGAGCTCGATGCCGGTCTCGCGGGCGAGGCCCACGACGCGCGCGACGTCGCCCGCGTCCGCCACCCGCGCGATGACGGCCGGCCGGCGGTCGACCTCGCCGGACACGACGGTGCGAACCTCGTCGTACTCAGCGTCGCCCGGCACGATCACACGACCGCGCAGGTCCGCGCGCAACTGGGGGATGGAGAGGGTGGTGGACGCCGTCATCGACACGGAAGGTTCTCCTGACGATGTATTCGTGGAGTAGACCGCTCGGCCAGACAGAACTCATCGGTCACGGGTGCGGGACCGATGAGTTTCGCGCGGCGCATCGGTCTGTACGTCGAGGCCACGAGAGGAGGTCCGCCGCTGGTCGCACCAGACCACTCCCCCATGACACCGCGACGCGGCAAGCCACCCGAGGCGTCGAGCACGCCCGGCCTCATCGTCGGCAGACCGATCGACGAGGCGGCCGTCGCCGGGCTCTGCGACCGCGTCCGCGTGCTGCTCGGCGGCGGCGCGGACGTGGTGATGTGCGACGTGGGCGGGCTCTCCGAAACCGGCCTCGGAACGGTGGCTCTGCTGGCGAGGCTCCAGCTCACCGCGCGCCGGCTCGGTGGGCGCGTCCGGGTGCGAAACGCATCAGCCGAGCTCCACGACGTGCTCTGGCTGGCAGGCCTGTGCGGCGTCGTGGGGGCGTGCGCACCGCTACCGCTCGAGGCGCTCGGGCAGGCCGAACAGCGGGAAGAACCTGGCGGTGTCGAGGAAGAACGTGATGCCGCCGATCCGGTCCCCTGAGATCTCGAGCACCTGGAGCGACCACGGCTCGTAGCCGCCGCCCGGCGCGGGCTTGTACTGGCCGAAGGCCGGCGAGCCGTTCGCGAGCGTCGGGATCAGCCTGGATCCGCGGCAGCCGATGCCCGGGCCCAGGCACCAGCGCCGGATGTCGAGGTGGGTCTGCAGCCACAGCTCGTACGGCGGCATGTTCCACGTCGCATCCTCGTGCAGCAGCGACGTGAGCGCGTCCATGTCGTAGCGCTCGAAGGCATCGACGTACCGCGCCAGCAACGCCCGCTGCGCGTCATCCATCGGCTCGGGGGGCTCTCCCTCCTGGGGCCTGCTCGCCGCGAGCGTCGATCGCGCGCGCTGAAGCGCGCTGTTGACCGATGCGGTCGTGGTGTCGAGCAGCTCGGCCACTTCGTCGGCCCTCCAGCGCAGCACCTCCCGCAGGATGAGCACCGCCCGCTGGCGCGGCGGCAGATGCTGGAGCGCGGCGACGAACGCCAGGCGTACCGATTCCCGCGTCACGGCCACCTCGGCCGGATCGCCGCCGTCGGTGACCACCCGGGCGTCGGGCATCGGCTCGATCCAGACGGCTTCGGGAAGCGGCGCCGGGAGGGCCCGGTCCGCCGTGCCGGGGGAGGTGAGGTCCATCGGGCGTGCCCGCCGTTGGCTTGCGCCCAGCATGCTGAGGCACACGTTCGTGGCGATCCGATACAGCCAGGAGCGGAGCGCCGATCGGCCCTCGAACGCGCCGATGCCGCGCCACGCACGCACCAGGGTCTCCTGCACGGCATCCTCGGCCTCGAACGCCGAGCCGAGCATCCGGTAGCAGTAGGCGGTCAGCTCGACCCGGTGCCGCTCCAGCTGCGCCGTGAGCTCTGCAGGCGCCGTGTCGGCGGGGCGTTCGGCGGTCAGCTCGGTCATCGGCGGTCATCCTAGCGCGGCTCGCTCGAATCGCCAGCGCGCCCCCCGACCGAGCGGGGCTGATGGCCGGCCCGGAGAGTCATCGCCCGGTCGGACGATGCCTCGGCTGTTACCAGTGCGCGCGGCCGTACGAAGGCTGCTCCCGTCTGGCTCGAGCGCGGAGGGTTTCGGGCCGCGTCGGGCGATGAAGAGCCCGCTGGATGGCGCCGGCCAGCTCCGCCCGGCTCCCCGCGACTATGAGCGACCGCGCCTCATCGCGCCGGGCAGGGGAGAACAGCTCCGTCGACACGGGCGAGGTAAGCACCAGCGGCTTGTCAGGGTGAAGGTCGAGCAGATCCTCGATCAGCTGCGGATGCCCGAGTTCGGCGTCCCAGGTGTCGTAGACCAGCACGTCGGCCTTGTCGACCTGCCAGCAGCGGCGGCCGTTGAGGACAGGGCATGCCTCGCCGCCGATCGGACCGGCGCATCGATCGACCTCGTAGCCGGCCCTGCGCAGCTCATCGCCCTCGATGTCGGCGACATTCTCATCGTGGTAGACGAGCAGGACGCGTGTCATCACACTGCCTCCGCCGTTCGATCGGCTAGATCGCGCTCCGGCACATCGGTCC
>DASWGW010000082.1:0-2442 GCA_036393435.1 Candidatus Limnocylindria bacterium
TCGCGGTCGGCGGCGGCACGATCGGCGACCTCGCCGGCACCGCCGCGGCCCTCTACGCGCGCGGGCTGCCGCTCGTCCAGGTGCCCACCACCTGGCTCGCCCAGGCCGACAGTGCGATCGGCGGCAAGGTAGCGGTGGACCTGAGCGCCGCGAAGAACGCGGTCGGCGCGTTCTGGCCGCCGGTCGCGATCGCCTCCGACGTCGCCGCCCTGCGCTCGCTCCCCCGCCGCGCGCGGCGCGACGGCATGGCCGAGTCGATCAAGGCGGCGCTCATCGGCGACCCGGGCCTCTGGCGGCTGCTGGAGGCCCGCGGACGAGCCGCCCTGGGGACCGATGAGCCCGCGCGCTACGCGATCGTCGAGCGCAGCGCCCGCGTGAAGCTGGCCGTCTGCGACCGCGACCCATTCGAGTCCGGCGAGCGGCGGACGCTCAACCTCGGCCACACCATCGGCCACGCCCTCGAGGTCGAGAGTCGCTACAGGCTGCCGCACGGCGCGGCGGTCGTGCTGGGCATGCGCGCCGTCGCGGCCATCGCGGCCGCGCGCGAGGGCGACGCGGACCTCGCGCCCCGGCTCGACGCGCTGCTCGATGACCTCGGCTTCACGCTGCGCCGGGCATTCGACGCGACCACCGTGCGGACGGCGATGCTGGGCGACAAGAAGCGCAGCGACGGCCGCCAGCGCTGGATCTTGCCGATGGAGATCGGGCGCGTCATCGAGGTCGACGACGTGACCGATGCCGAGCTCGAGCTCGGCCTGCGGACGATCGCGGCATGACGAGCGTCGCCTACCAGGGCGAGCCGGGCGCATTCGGCGAGGAGGCCATCATCGGCTACTTCGGCGCCGATGCGGTCGAGCCGATCCCCATGTCGACCTTCCCCGCGGTGTGCGCCGCGGTGGAGGGCGGATCCGTCGACGCCGGCGTCCTCCCGCTCGAGAACTCGCTCGCCGGAACGGTGGGCGATGCGCTCGACGCGCTGGCCGACGGCGAGCTGCGGGTCGTCGGGGAGCTGCTGCTGCCCGTGCGGCACCAGCTCCTCGTCGTGCCGGGCGCCGAACTCGAGACGGTGGAGCGCGTCACGAGCCACTGGCAGGCGCTGGCGCAGTGCGAGCGGTTCCTGGCCGCGCGCAGCTGGGAGTTGGTGCCGGCGGCCGACACGGCCGGCGCGGCGCGTGAGCTGGCGTCGAGCGGCGACCGGCGCACCGCAGCCATCGCGTCGGCCCGCGCGGCCGAGCGGTACGGCCTCGAGATCGTCGCCCGCGACATCCAGGACTCGCCCCAGAACGTCACGCGCTTCGCCGTGCTGGCCCGGGACGCCGGGCCCGGGCTGGCGCCTCGCGGTCCGCTGGCGCCGGCGGCCGGCGGAGAGCGCGAGACGCTGATCACGTTCGAGACCGGGCACAAGCCCGGGGACCTGTACCGGGCGCTCGGATCGCTGGCCGAGGCGGGCATCAACCTGAGCCGCATCGAGTCGCGCCCTTCGCGGAGCGGCCCGTGGCGCTATCGGTTCCTCGTGCAGGTCGCCGGGGACGAGGCCGTCGAGCCGCTTGCCGGGGCCATCGCCGAGCTGCAAGAGCACACGAGCTCGATGCGAGTGCTCGGCTCATTCGACGCCGCCGGGTGATGATGCGAGCCATGCGCATCCTCGTCCTCAACGGACCGAACCTCGCAAGCCTCGGCAGGCGTGAGCCGGAGATCTACGGGACGATGACCCTGGACGAGATCGTGGAGGCGGCCCGCGCGCATGCCCTCGAGCGCGGCTCGCTCCTGGAGGCCTTCCAGTCGAACCACGAGGGCGCGCTCATCGACCGCCTGGAACAGCTGGACTTCGATGCAGTGATCTGCAACTTCGGAGCGCTGTCGCACACCTCGTACGCGCTGCACGACGCGCTGCGGACCGCCGGGCGGCCAGCGGTCGAGGTGCACATCAGCGACGTCGCCGCGCGCGAGCCCTGGCGCCGCGTCTCGGTCACGGCGCCGGCCACGCGGCACCAGGTCGTCGGCCGCGGCTGGCGGGGCTACCTGGAGGCGATCGACTGGCTCCTGGAGGCAGGGGTTCCCTAGGCGAGCGTCGAGATCCTCGGCGGATGCGCCGCCTCGTAGGCCTCGAGCTGGGGCTCCAGCCGCAGCAGGTAGCCCAGCTCGTCGGTCCCGTCCAGGATCATGCGGCGCGCGAAGGCGTCGATCGTGAACGGGATGACCGACCCGTCAGGCAGGTGCAGCTCGCTGGCCTCGAGGTCGATGGTCAGCTGCGCGTCCGGCTCGGCCTCCAGGATGGAGCCGATGCGCATCAGCTCCTCGGGCGGCACGGCCACCGGCAGCAGCCCGTTCTTGAGGGCGTTGCTGGTGAAGATGTCGGCGAAGCTGCTGCTGATGACGGCGCGGATGCCCCACGCGGTCAGGGCCCACGGCGCGTGCTCGCGCGACGATCCGCAGCCGAAG
>DASWGW010000083.1:0-10348 GCA_036393435.1 Candidatus Limnocylindria bacterium
CCCAGGAAGGCGTCGTTGTCGATGATGCCGCGGTGGAACGGGATGTTCGTCCTGATCCCGGTCAGCTCGAACTCGGCGAGCGCACGTCGTGAGCGTGCCAGCGCGATCTCTCGCGTCTCGCCCCACACGATGAGCTTGGCCAGGAGGCTGTCGTAGAACGGCGGCACCTCGTAGCCCGCGTAGACGTGCGTGTCGACCCGGACTCCGGGCCCGCCGGGCAGGTTGAGCGACTCGATGACGCCGGTCTGCGGGCTGAAGTTGTCGCTCGGATCCTCCGCGTTGACGCGGAACTCGATGGCATGTCCGCGGAAGGTGATGTCCTTCTGCGTGAGGCGCAGCGGCTCATCCGACGCGGCGCGAATCTGCTCGACGATGAGGTCCACCCCGGTGAGCATCTCGGTCACCGGGTGCTCCACCTGGACGCGGCAGTTGATCTCGATGAAGTAGAAGTTTCCCTCTCGATCGAGGAGGAACTCCAGCGTCCCGACGCTCTCGTAGCCGGCCGCGGCGACCGACCGGATGGCGAGGTCCCGCAGGCGCTCGCGGGTCTGGTCGTCCATGGCCGGGGACGGCCCCTCCTCGATGATCTTCTGGTGGCGCCGCTGCACGCTGCAGTCGCGCTCGCCCAGGTGCACGCCGTTCCCATGCCGGTCGAGCAGGACCTGCACCTCGACGTGGCGGCTCTCCTCGATCCACTTCTCGAAGTAGATCGAGTCGTCGCCGAACGCCGCCTGCGCCTCGCTGCGCGCGAGCGGCAGGCTCGTCTCCATCTCGCGCGGCGATCGCACCAGGCGCATCCCGCGACCCCCACCGCCGGCGGAGGGCTTGAGGAGCACCGGGTAGCCGGACTCGCCGGCCTGCTCCAGCCCGTCACGCAGGTCGGTCACGATCCCCCTGCTGCCGGGCACCGTCGGCAGGCCGTTCGCCGCGAGCATCCGGCGCACCGCGTACTTGCTCGCGAAGCGCTCGAGGATCTCCGGCCGCGGGCCGATGAACGTCAGCTCGTGGGCGCCACACGCCTCAGCGAAGCTCGAGTCCTCGGCGAGGAAGCCGTAGCCGGGATGCACGGCGTCGCAGCCGGTGATCATCGCCGCGCTGATGACCGCCGGCTGGTTCAGGTAGCTCCGACGCGCCTCCGCCGGTCCGATGCAGATCGCCTCGTCGGCCTGGCGCACCGCCAGGGTCTCGCGGTCGGCCTCGCTGTAGGCCACGACCGCCGGGACGCCGAGGTCGCGACAGGCGCGCAGGATCCGCACGGCGATCTCGCCGCGGTTCGCGATGAGGACCTTGCCGAACATCCCGGCTAACCCCGCGCGCCGACGACCGCGCCGGCACCTTCGCCGGCCAGCAGCGCCACGGCGGCGTCGAGGCCCGCGCCATCCGCGACGGCCACGGCGCGCATCCGGGGGGCGGTGCGCCTGATCATCCCGACGAGCGCGCTGCCCGCGCCGCACTCGATGGCGAGGTCGACGCCGTCGTCTGCCATGCGCTCGACGCAGCGGGTCCATTCGACCGGCGAGCGCACCTGCTCCGCGAGCAGGGCGCGGATCAGTCCGGCGTTCGTGATCGGCTCGGCGGTGACGTTGCTCATGACCGGGACCCGCGCGTCGCTCCACCTCTCGTGGTCGAAGGCCTCGGCGAGCTGCTCGGCGACGCCCGCCATCAGCGGCGAGTGGAACGGGCCGGAGACCGGCAGCCGGATCACTCGGCGGGCGCCTGCCAGGCGCAGGGCCTCCTCGGCTGCCCGGAGCGGCTCGGCGAGGCCCGAGATCACGATCTGGCCCGGCGCGTTGTCGTTCGCGACGACGAGCTCCGTCGGACGCCCGACCATCTCGACGGCGGCCTCGACCGTCTTCCGATCGAGGCCGATGACGGCGGACATCGAGCCGTCCACGTCGACCGCGGCCATGAGCTCCGCCCGCCGGACGACGAGCCGCAGGGCCGCGTCGAGCTCGAGGACGCCCGCCGCCACGAGGGCGGCGTACTCGCCGACGGAGTGGCCGGCGACGACGGCCGGCAGCGGGCGCGCGCGCTCCTCGAGGGCTCGCAGGGCGGCGACGGACGTGGTGAGCAGGCACGGCTGCGTCTGCCTGGTGTCGTCCAGGCGCTCCTGCGGGCCGTACCAGCAGGTCTCGCTCACCGACCAACCCAGCGCGGCGTCCGCGGCGGCGTAGACCGCGCGCGCCGCAATCGAGGACTCGGCAAGGTCGCGCCCCATGCCCGCGGCCTGTGATCCCTGCGGGCTGAAGACGAGGGCCAGGCTCATCGGACGACCTCCGCGGGCTCGAGCTCCACGACGACCTGTCCGTACTCGACCGCCTCTCCGCTCTCGGCGACGAGATGGCGGACGGTGCCTCGCCGCGGCGCGCGGACGTCGTGTCGAACGCCGAGCATCTCGACGTGCCCGAGCGGGTCGCCTTTCTCGACCGGGAGCCCCGGACCCAGGCCGCCGGCGTACATGAAGAATCCCACCGCCGGCGAGGCCACACCGAGGCCGCCCGGCGAATCCGGGGAGCTCGGCGGCGATGGTGCCTCGGTCGCGGACGGAGTGCCGGCGGACGTCGCGGCGGTGGCGGCTGCCTCCGATGCCGCCCGCGGGCCGGCCGGGCCCGCCACGCGCAGGCGAAGGTCGCCGTGGGACACCTCTATCTCGCCCAGGCCATGGCGCTCCAGGCGCTCGACCAGCTGAGGAATGAGGTCCGTCGCTGCCCGGCTGATGGCGTCGACGGCATCCCTGGGATCGGTCATGCGCCCCTCTCGGATTCGTCATCGGCGTTTCCGCTCGGCCAGATCTCGCTCCAGCGGGATCGGCGCGGGACGCCGGGGAGACGCAGGATGCGGCCGAGTCGGCGGCGCAGCGACGGGGCCTCCACGCGGCGGCCGGACGGCGCACCGGTCTCGAGGTAGGCCCCCATGCCGCGCAGGCGAGCATAACGGCTGGTGAGCAGGTCGGCGGTCCCGCGCTCAGTGAGGGCGCCGAGCGCCGCCGTGATCGCGGCCTTCACCGCGCGCGCGGTCGCCGGCACGTCCGTGTGCGCGCCGTCGCCCGGCTCGGGGATGACGGCGTCCACGACGCCGAGCTCCAGCTGATCGTCGGCGGTCATGCGCATGGCGGCGGCCGCGGCGGGCGCCTCGTCGCGTGTGCGCCACAGGATCGAAGAGGCGCCCTCGGGGCTGATCACCGAGTACACCGAGTTCTCGAGCGCGAGGACGGTGTCGCCGACGCCGATCGCGAGCGCGCCACCGGAGCCTCCCTCGCCGAGCACGACGACGACGATCGGCACCTGTAGCCCGGTCATGAGCTTGATGCTCGACGCGATCGACTCCGCCTGCCCGCGCTCTTCCGCGGCGGGCCCGGGGAATGCGCCGGCGGTGTCGAGGAACGTGATGAGCGGCAACCCCAGCTTGTCGGCGAGCCGCATGAGCCGCTGCGCCTTGCGGAACCCCTCCGGATGGGGTGATCCGAAGTTGCGCCGGATGTTCGAGTCGGTATCGGTCCCCTTCTGGTGCCCGATGACCATCACCGGGTGCCCGTCGAGCAGCGCCGGCCCGCCGACCATCGCCGCGTCGTCGCCGAACGCGCGGTCGCCGTGCATCTCGAAGAAGTCCTCGAAGATCTCCGAGACCAGGTCGAGGGTCCGCGGGCGCTGCGGGTGCCGTGCCAGCTGGAGCCGGCGCCACGCCTCCGCCGAAGCCGCCTCGGACGGCTGGCCGCCCTCCTGGAGCGTCGGGGAGTCGGCCATCACGGAGCCCGCCGTTCCGCGGCCGGGGCCGGGGTGCGCCCGGCGCCGTTGCCGCCACGATCGGGCTCGGTGTCGATCCCGATCGTCTCGCTCACCGCGCCGCCGAGGCGCTCTGCCAGGCCCGAGAGCGCCGCGATCGGCCCGCGGCGGTCTGCATCGGACTCCTCGTCGACGGGTGCGACCGGAAGCAGGCGCAGGAGCCGCGCGAGGGTCGCGCGCAGGTCCGGGCGTGCCACGACCGCGTCGACGAAACCGTGCTGGAGGAGGAACTCGGAGGTCTGGAACCCCTCGGGCATCTCTTCGCCCACGGTGTCCGAGGCCACCCGCGCGCCGGCGAAGCCGATGAGGGCCCTCGGCTCGGCCAGGACCACGTCTCCCAGGCTTGCGAAGCTGGCGAGCACGCCACCGGTCGTCGGGTCGGTCAGCACGGCGATGAACGGGATCCCCGCGTCGTCGAGTCGGACGAGCGGCGCCGTCGTCTTCGCCAGCTGCATGAGGGACAGGGTGCCCTCCTGCATCCGGGCGCCGCCGGACGCGCTGATCACGATGGCCGGGATGCGCTCGACGAGGGCCGCCTCGAAGCAGCGGGCCAGCTTCTCGCCCACCACGCTTCCCATGCTGCCGCCCATGAACCGGAAGTCGAATATGCCGATGGCGACGCGGTGGCCGGCGATGGTGCCCACGCCCCAGACGAGGGCGTCGCGCAGCCCGGTCTTGATTCGCGACGCCTCGAGCCGATCCGGATACGGCCGATCGTCGTGGAACCCGAGGCGGTCGACCGACTCGAGGCCGGCGTCGCGCTCCTCGAAGCTGCCGCGGTCGAGGAGCAGGTCGATGCGCTCTCCGACCGACATGCGGAAATGGTGGCCACAGGACGGGCAGATGCGCTGGTTCCGCTCGAGCTGGCGGTTGAAGACCTGCGCCTCGCAGGACGGGCACTTCGTCCACGCGTCTGAGGGCGCCGCGCGACGGCTGAAGGGGAACTTGATCGGCAATCGGGCCTCCTTCGCCTACCGGTGAAGGAGCCGATGCGCCGGTGGCGGCGCTCGACGCGCGCTGCGCCACACGGCGAAGGCGGTGATTCCGACCCCCACGGCTGCGGACCCGACGGCGCCCGTGACGATGAGCCGTCCGGGATGCCGCAGGGCCCAGGCGAGCGGGTCGAGCGGCTGCGCCGCAAGGGCGAGCCTTGCCCCGAGCCGTGCCTCGAAGCGCGGCGCCACGACGGGCACGGGCATCGCGCCTCGCAGGTCGCCTCCGAGCGTCACGAGCTGGCGAAGCGACGCGTCGAAGGCGCCGGCGGCTGCCGCGACCGCAGGAGAGCGGCCGGCGACGACGCTGTCGAGGGCATGGTCCAGGCGCACGGCGGCCGAGGGGGGTTGGGTCATCTCGATCCTGCTAACACCGCGGGGCCGAATACGTTACACGCTCGCTCGGCACGCCCCGCAGCGGGCGACCTGGCCGTACGTGCTACGGGTGGCGCCCGAGGACGCCCGCAAGGTCGCGCAGCGCCCGGTGCTGGAGCACGCGCACCGCACCCTCGCTGCGTCCCAGGACCACACCGATCTCCCGGGCGGAGAGGCCGTCGACGAAACGGAGGACGACGACCTGGCGCCGATCGTCCGAGAGCCGCGAGACCGCAGACCTCAGCCGCCGGGCATCCTCGGCGACGCCGACCAGCCGGGCTGGGTCCGCGTCGTCCATCGGCTCCGGCCCATCCTCCAGCGGGGTGGTGCGACGCCGCCGGCGCTGGCGAAGGCTGTTCGCGAGCTCGTTGTGGGCGATGCGGAAGAGCCATGCCCGGAACGTCGCGCCGTCGTCGCGGAAGCGGTCGATCGCGCCGAGCGCCGCCAGGAACGTGCGCTCCGTCGCATCCTCCGCGTCATGGTGGTCGCCGAGCAGGTAGAAGCAGTAGCCGTACACGCGCTCGACGTAGCGCCGGTACAGCGCGGCGAAGGCGGCGCGATCGTGCTGCGCGGCATGGACGTCGGCGAGGTCGGGGTCATCCCCCGGCTCTGACGCCCGCAGCGGTCCTTCTCGCGTCATGCGGGCGACCCTCCACGGACGCTCGCGACCTCGCCGGCCGACAGCGCGACCCTGCCCCCGGGCGTCTCGAGCACCAGCGATCCGCTCGCGTCGATGCCGACCGCGGTCCCGTGGACCGGACCCGTCGCGGTATCGACGGTGACCTCCCGTCCGAGCGTGACGCACGCCGCGCGGTAGCGGGCCAATGGAGACCGGCCGGACTCCACGGCGACCAGCTCGTCGTCGAGCGAGTCCAGGAGCCGGTCCAGCAAGGCCACGCGGTCCACATCGGCTCCAGCGAGCGACGACAGGGACGCAGCCTGCCGGGCGATCTCGGCCGGCATCTCGGAGGACCGCCAGTTCACGTTGATCCCGATCCCGAGGACCGCGCCGGTCAGCCGCTCCCCGCTCATGACCGTCTCGAGGAGGAGGCCTGCGACCTTGCGCTCGTCGCCAGCCACGACATCGTTCGGCCACTTGAGCCCCAGGACCGATCCCGGGGCGGCGGTGCGGCACGCCTCGAGCGTGGCGAGGGCGGTCGCGAGGCCGAGCTGCCAGGCGTCCGCAGCCGCCAGCGCAGGGCGCAGCGCGACGCTCAGCGTGAGGTTGAGCCCGGAGGGGGAGAGCCACGTCCGGCCTCGGCGCCCTCGCCCGACGGTCTGCACCTCGGCCAGCACCACGCCGCCATCGCCGCCCACCTCGACCAGCAGCTCGCGAGCTCGGTCGTTCGTCGACCCGATGGTCTCGTGGACCTCGAGGGTGTGCCCGATGCGGGCGCGCGCGCGGACCGCGGCCGACCAGTCGGTAAGTGGCGCGAGGACGGCGGTGCGATCGCTCATGGAGCGGCAACCATAGCCCGTGGCCGGGCGAAGCGCGAGAGGGCGAAGTACACTCGCGACCGATGAGCCAAGCCCTGGACGGCGCCTCGGCCGTGATCGAGACGCACGACCTGACGAAGCGCTATGGCTCCAGGCAACTCGCGCTCGACGGCCTGAACCTGACGGTCCGACCGGGCGAGGTGTACGGCCTCATCGGGCCGAACGGCGCGGGCAAGACGACGTTCCTGCGCCTGATCCTGGGCCTCATCCGCCCCACGAGGGGCGAGGCCACCGTCCTTGGACAGCCCGCCGGCGCGAGCGCATCCCTGCGCCAGCTCGGCGCGGTGGTCGAGGTGCCCGCCTTCTATCCGTTCATGAGCGGGAACGACAACCTGATGGTCGTCGCCCGGTACTCGGGCCACGATCCGGCTCGCATCCCTGCGGCACTGGAGCGTGTCGGCCTCGCCGACCGCGGCCGGGACAAGGTGGGCGGCTACTCGATGGGCATGCGTCAGCGCCTTGGGCTCGCCGCCGCCTTCCTCAAGGACCCGCAGCTCTACCTCCTTGACGAGCCTACGAACGGACTCGATCCCCATGGCATCGCGGCAATGCGCGGCATCATCCGCGACCTGGCGAACGAGGGGCGCACGGTGCTGCTCTCGAGCCACCTGCTGGCGGAGGTCGAGGCCGTGTGCGACCGCATCGGCATCATCCATCACGGCCACCTGCTGCGCGAGGAGACCATGGGCGAGATGCGCGGCATCGGGCGGCTGCGCATCGTCGCGACGCCGGCCGACCGAGCGGAGGAGGTCCTCCGCGCGCAGCCGGGCGTCGCTGCCGTCGAGCGCGTCGACGGGGCGCTCCTGGTCAGCACCGACGCCGGCAATGCTGCTGCGCTGAACCGGGCGCTGGTCGCCGCGGGAGTCGAGGTGAGCGAGCTCCGCGTCACCGCGCGGACGCTCGAGGAGGCGTTCATGAGCCTGACGGGCGAGCCCGCCGGACCTGCGGGAGCCATGGGCTCGTGAGCGTCGTCGCCGCGGAGCTCCTCAAGCTCCGCCGCTCGTGGTCGACACCGATCCTCATCGGCATCCTTGCGCTGGTCGAGCTGCTCCTCGGCTATCTCCTCATCTACCTCATCGCGCAGGTGCCGCCGCCCCCCGGTGAGCCGGCCTTCGGGGAGGCGCTGCTGCTGACGCTGAGACCCGAGAACTTCGTGAGCAACGTCCTGAACATGCTCGCCAGCCTGGGTGGGGCGCTTGCGCTCGTGCTGGGTGCGATGCACTCCGCGCGGGAGTACGGCTGGCGGACGATCAGCACGATCCTCACCCAGGGCCCGACCCGCCTCGCAGTCCTTGCCGCCAAGGCAGCCGCCCTCGCCGTGGTCGTCGTCGTCATGGTGCTCGTCACGTTCGCCATGGGTGCGATCGGGACGTCCGTGGTCGCAGGCCTCCAGGGCAAGCCCATCGCCTTCCCGGCGGTTGGAGAGATCGCGAGCGGCGTCGTGGTGGGGTGCCTCATCGTCGGAGCGTGGGCCGCGGTCGGCTTCGCGCTCGGGTTCCTGCTGCGTTCAACCGGGCTCGCCATCGGGCTCGGCCTCGTCTACGCGCTGGTGATCGAGAGCGTGATCCAGGGATTGGCGACCATCAACGAGACGATCGAGGCCATCAGCCGCGGCCTGCTCGGCGCAAATGGAACCGCCCTCGCCTCCTCGTTCGGCCCGGATGCCGTCGCCGACCAGTTCGGCGTGGTGGGCATCGACCCGCCGGTGGCCGCCGCGGTATTGGCGGGCTACATCGTCGTGGCGTTGGCCGCAGCCGCCCTCGTCTTCGCGCGACGAGACGTCACCACCTGAGCCCTCACGAGGGGTCGGAGCCGGCGGCCTGCGTTACACTCCCCGTCCCATGACGACCGTCGAGCCGAGCGCGGAGCCGGCCGGTCCTGCTGCGCTCACGCGGGAACGCCTGTTCACCGGGATCCAACCCTCCGGCGCGTCCCACCTGGGAAATTACCTCGGGGCCCAGCTCAACTACGTGGCCCTCCAGGACCGCCACGACGCCATCTACGGCATCGTCGACTACCACGCGCTCACGACGGTCCACGACGGCGCGGAGCTGCGTCGCCTGACGCACGAGATGGTGCTCGACCTCCTGGCAGTGGGCCTCGATCCAGGGCGCTGCGCGATCGTGCGGCAGTCCGACCTCCGGGAGCACGCGGAGCTGTCCTGGATCTTCGGGACGGTCGTGCCCGTGAGCTGGCTGCAGCGCAACCCGACCTACAAGGCCGCGCTCGCCGAGGGCAAGGAGAACAGCGCCGGGCTCCTCAACTACCCGGTGCTCCAGGCGGCCGACATCACCATCTACAAGGCCACGATCGTTCCGGTCGGGCGCGACCAGGACGCGCACCTGGAGCTGACGCGCGAGATCGTGCGGGCGTTCAACCGTCGCTACGGAACGATCTTCCCGGAGCCCAGGGCCGTCTACACCGATGCGCCGGTCGTGATGGGCACCGACGGCGCCCGCAAGATGGCCAAGTCCGCGGGCAACACGATCCCGATCTTCGCCGAGCCGGACGAGATCCGCCGACTGGTGATGAGCATGGTCACCGACCCGCAGCGCATCAAGCGCACCGATCCCGGGCGCCCCGAGATCTGCAACGTGTGCCAGCTGCACCGCTTCTTCGGCGGTGACTACCTCCAGATCTGGGACGGCGAGCGCAGCGCCCGGACCGGCTGCGTGGACACGAAGCAGCTGCTCGCGGAACGGATCATCGAGCACTTCCGGCCGATGCGGGAGCTGCGGCAGCGCCTTGCCGCCGATCCGGACGTCGTGGAGGAGACCCTCGCCGCGGGGGCGGCTAAGGTCCGGCCCGTCCTGGAGGCGACGATGGCCGAGGTGCGCGCGGCCGTCGGCGTCGGCCCGCGGAACGAGGGCTGACCGTGACGGGGCCGATACCCGGCGCACCCACCGGCCTCGGGACTCGCGAGCGACGCTGGCTCGTCATCTTCCTGGCGCTCGGCAGCGCCTACCTCGCCTTCCTTCTCGCCGAGCGCCTCCTCGGGGTGCTCGCCGGCTTCGGCACCGTCGTGATCATCCTCTTCCTCTCGTGGCTGCTCGCGTTCGTCGTGTCGCCGCTCATCGGGTGGATCGAGGACCGCACCCGGTTCCGCCGCTCGGCGATCGTGGTCGGGACCTACGTGGTGGGCCTCGTCGTCATCGGCTTCCTGCTCTTCTACACGGCGGCCGCCATCACCCAGCAGGTCGCGGGCCTCGCGGAGAACTATCCGGAGACCGAGCGCGGCATCCTCGCCACGCTTGCCGACTGGGAGCGGAGCCTGGAGTTCGGTCGCGGCCGTATCGACCTGACCGACCTCTACGCGGGCGCGGTGGCGCAGGTCGAGCGGCTGGGCGGCGAGATCGTCCAGCAGGCGCAGAACATCGCCGGCGTGACGATCGCGACGCTCGGGTCGCTGCTCCTGATCATCGTCCTGTCGGTCTACATGCTCATGGACTCGCGCCGCATCCTCGCCCGGCTGCGCGCGGCGGTCCCGCGGCGCTATTCCGACGAGACGGCGCTCCTGGAGCGCAGCATCGTCCGCGCGTTCGGCGGCTTCCTACGCGCGCAGCTCATCCTCGCCGCGCTCCAGGCGCTCCTCGTGGCGATCGTGGGCACGGTCTTCGGCATTCCCTACCTGTTCCTGTGGGGAACCATCAGCGCGCTTGCGATGCTCATCCCGTTCTTCGGGCCGCCTCTGGCGCTCCTCCC
>DASWGW010000084.1:0-7156 GCA_036393435.1 Candidatus Limnocylindria bacterium
TGATGCCCGTGCTCCAGGAGAAGGATGCGGATCCGAGCGCTCACATCGGCCTCGGTGCGTCCGCCCAGGGGCTCTCGGGTGATCGCGTCCATGGCGGCATCGGCTGCTCGGGCGGCGCTGCGCAGTCGGTCGATCTCATCCGGCGACTTGACGCGCCGCAGCGAGCTCATCGTCGGCCCGGCCTCGACGAGCGACGCGGGGTCGAGCGCCGCGCGAAGGCGCAGGACGAAGCGCGCCCACATCTGGTCCTGCACGGCGAGGCGAGTCGTCCCGGCCAGGAGTTGCTGGACCAGCCGGAACGGATCGTCGGTCTCGTCCCATGGGATGACGCTGACCGTGTCGGCCAGCTCGGCGATCTCGTGCCGCGCGAGCGGCTCCTCGAGCCGGGGAAGTATCAGCACCGGCTGGGCATCGGGCCTCACGACGAGGCAGGTCAGGCGCTCGAGCACCGGGGCCCGGTAGCCGAGCAGGTACGCGTAGTCGGGAGACGGGGTGATCAACAGCGCGTCGATCCCCCGCTCGCCGGCGGCGGCGGCCGCCTTCTCCAGGCGATCGAGGTGGACCGTCGCGGCGAATCGCGCCGTGCTCGGCGCGGCGGTGGTCATGCCGGAAGCCTACACCGACGGGTCATTGCGGACCGTGCCGCATGGCGAGACGCTGGCGATCGGCCTTTGCCACACTGTCATACGTTGTCATACGAGCCGCGCCCGGCCCGCTGGAGCCGACATCGACCCATGACCGCCCATTCGCGCCCGCCATCGCTCGGCCGCTCCACGGCGGTCGCCCTGGCCGTCGTTCTCGTGAGCGGGGCGATGCTGCCCGCCGGGGCGTCGCGCGCCGCGGAGTCGAACGAGGCCGCGGGTGCGCGGTACCTGGCCGATACGCTCGGCGGCTCCCCCAATGACTTCGGGCTGCTCCACGCGCGGATGCTGGCCCCGGATCAGGCGCGCGCGGCTCTGTGGTCGGCGAAGTATCGCGACCGTCGGACCGGCGAGATCCACGTCGTCCACCGCGACCCGGGCAACGGGACGGTGGCCGGTGAGGAGCTCGCGACCGCCTCCCTCGACGAGGCAACCGCCGGGCTGAGCGCCCTCGAGCTCAAGGGCGACCACGAGCTTCTGGCCGCCGTCGCCGGCGCAGGGACCGGCAGGCTGGCCGCGGCCGGCGAGGAAGGCGACACCATCGTGCCCGTGGGCGTCTGGCTGGCCGTGGAGGTCACGGCCGCCGAGCTGGCGGTCGCGGCCCGGCATCCCGAGCTCACCTGGGAAGGCGGCCGGCCCCTCGTGGACGATCTCGCGACGGCACGGGCGATCCGCGCCGAGCTCGCGGCGGCGAACGCCAGCGCGCGGGTGGCGGCTCACGACGCGCTCCGGGCGGACGTGGAGGCGTTGGGCGGCTCGGTCGCCTATGCCTCGACCAGGGCACCACTGGCGTACGTCGACATGCCCGCCTCCGCGGTGGAGGCCCTTGCCGCCCTGCCGTCCGTCGCGTCGATCGGCCTCGAGCGGACCTGGACGCCCGCCATGACGACCGCGGGGCCTGCCGTGGAAGCCGATTGGACCATCGGTGGGGAGGACCAGGGGGCCGGGGTGCGGGTCGCCATCGTCGAGTATCACAACGTCCGCGACAGCGGCGACCTCGCCGGCCGGGTGGCCTCGTCGTACAGCACCAGCGGGGCGCTGGCGTATGCCGGCGCCAGGGAATTCGACCATCCCACCTGGGTCGCTGGGGCGATCGCCAGCGGCGGCGGCACCTATCCCGGCGTCGCTCCCGGCGCGCTCATCGTGAGCGCCTCAACCGGCGGTGGCGGCGTTTCGCTGGCGCGGGATCGCGACATCATCAACGCCGCCGACTGGGCGGCGAGCCCGGCCGGTGGAGATGCCGACATCATCAACGCCAGCATCGGCCAGGACACCGCGACCGGATCCGAAGAGGCGCGCCGCTACTTCGACACCCTGGTCTACGAGCAGGGCCGGCTCGCCGTCGCCTCGGCGGGCAACTACACGACGTTCGGCCATTGGGAGATCGTGTCCCCCGGCACCGCCTACAACGTGCTGACCGTGGGCGGCCTGGACGATCGCGGGACGGTCGGCCGCGGCGACGACGTGCTCTGGTACTACCCCGGCTCGAACGGCAGCAACTACCAGGACCAGACCGGCGCCGCGTGGAATGCGCACGGCGACTTCAACAAGCCCAACGTCTCCGCACCTGCGATATCGGTCCGAACCGCGAACGGCCTGGCTGCAACCGGGACCAGCATCTCCAGCCCGATCGTCGCCGGCATCGCGGCCCAGCTGCTGGCCCGGGCGCCGGCGCTCGCGCTGCGGCCGGAGGGAACCAGGGCGATCATCATGGCGGGCGCCATCACCCGTACGCCGATGCCGGACGGCTCGCTGAACGCCGATCACGAGGGCACCGGCAGCGCGTCGGCGCTGTGGGCCAACCGGCTGCTCGCCACCGGAGACAGCACCTGGGGTGGGAACCGGCTGGGCACGATGACCGGCGGAAACACGGTCGTCCAGGAGATCGCGGTCGTCGCGGGCCAGACCGTCAAGGTGGTCGTGTCGTGGAACAGCCACACCGCCGGAGCGGACCTGTCGACCCGCAGCGATGGCCTCGCCAGCGACATCGACCTTCGCGTGGTGCAGCCCGACGGCTCGGCCGTCGGCTCGTTCAGCTTCGACAACAACTACGAGTGGGTCGAGTTCGTCGCCTCGCGGACCGGCACCACTCGGATCGAGGTGTCAGCCTCACGCTACGCGGCCGGCAGCGAACGCTATGGCCTCGCGTGGGCGAAGACGAGCCCGTTCTGGGACGTCGAGGGTTCGCCGTTCTACGCGGACATCTTGTGGATCGCCCAGCAGCAGATCACCCTGGGATGCGGCGACGGACAGTACTGCCCGGGCGCGCCGGTGACCCGTGAGCAGATGGCCTCGTTCCTCGTCCGCGCCCTGGGGCTGCCGCCCAGCGGCACCGACCACTTCGACGACGACGCGGGCAGCGCGCACGAGGGCAACATCAACGCGCTCGCGGATTCGGGGATCACCCTGGGCTGCGCCGTGCGCCGATTCTGTCCTGGTGCGGGAGTGAGCCGCGAGGAGATGGCTTCGTTCCTGGTGCGCGCGCTTGGCCTGCCGGCGAGCGGCGCCGATTACTTCACCGACGACGGCGCATCGATCCACGAGGGCAACATCAACGCGCTCGCCGCGAGCGGGATCACGAACGGCTGCGGCGGGACGATGTTCTGTCCTGGTGCGACAGTGAGCCGTGACCAGATGGCGGCCTTCCTGCGTCGTGCCCTGGCTCCCTGAGGCGGCTCGCGGCCGCCTGATCGCGACGGTCGTCATCGGCATGCTCGCGAGCGCCTGCTCGAGCCCGGGACCATCCCCCAGCCCGAGCGAGGCTCCCCTCGCGATTCCAGAACCGGGCCGGCCGTTCGACGCCGCGACGATCCTCGAGGCAATGCGCGCCTCGCGTCGCCCCGGTGGGGTCCCGGACCAGCTCCAGACCGATGCCATCGCGGCGGAGCTGGCCCAGCGGATCTGGACCATCGACGGCGAGCCCTGGACGACGATGTCGGTCGGCGGCTCGTGCGGGCCGGTGCGCTGCACCCTGGACGTGGCCGGGTCACGGTCTGGCTCGCCCGGCGAGGACCTCTATGCCTTCGAGATCATCCCCGCCGCCGGGGAGGTGGCGCCCCTCTCCGCCGACCTGCGCTCGCTGCCGCCTGACGTGGCGGCCATCCTCGATCGGCTCGCGAGAGAGGCCGAGGCCGCCATCGGCCGCGACGGGCTGGCGCTGGCCAGCGCGCGGTGGCTCCCGCCGCCGGACCACGATACCTTCGAGCTGTCATACCGATCGGGGAACGAGGAGGGCTTCTGCGAGCTGGAGCTCTCCCTGAACGTCGAATCCGGCGCAGTCGAGCGACGGAGCGCGAACGGCTGCTGAGCCGATCAGGCGCGCATCACGCGATGCGCAGCGGGACCTCGAAGCTCAGCCCGCCATGGATGCGCCAGGCGCGGAGCGTGCTGGCGGGCGGCGCATTCGGATCGGCCAGGGTGGCCAGCAGGTAGAAGACGCCGGGGTACTGTGCGCTGCGCCGATCGGTCGGCGAGGGCACCGCCGGGGTGTGCGTGTGCGAGTGAAAGATGGCGACGAGGTCCTCCCCGGCGTCGTCGATCGCGAACACGATGCGGACCAGGTCGTCGGGGTGGACGTTGTAGCGCAGCGGGCTGGCCTCCGCGTTCCGCGCCGGGTGATAGCTCGTCGTCCTCCCGCCCGCGAGGTCACCGGACAGCAGGCCGCAGGCCTCGTTCGGAAGCTCCACGCGGGCGTGTGCCAGGAGCTCTTCGGCGAGCGCGGCGGGCAGCGTCAGGGCGGCGGCCGCATCGGTCACCACAGCATGGAGCCCTCGAGCTCCTCCTCCAACTCATCGATATCGCGGCTCCACAGGTCGGACGAGAGGTACTTCCAGCCGGCGTCCGCGAACAGGACGACGATCGTCCCGCGATCCATCTCGGCGGCGACGCGCAGCGCCACGGCCGCGGCCGCGCCCGACGAGAGGCCGACGAAGAGACCCTCCTCGCGGAGCAGGCGCCGTACGCCGATGATGGCGTCGCGGTTGGAGACGAGGTGCCGGTCGTCGAGGATCGACTCGTCGAGCACCGGCGGGACGTAGCCCTCCTCGAGCGAGCGGAGGCCCTGCACCAGCTCTCCGGGCATCGGCTCGGCCGCCACGATCCGGACACCGGGCCGGCGGGCTCGCATGCAGCGGCCGACGCCGGTGAGCGTGCCGCCCGTCCCGAGTCCCGCCACGAAGACGTCGACGTCGGGGACGTCACGCAGGATCTCGGGGCCGGTGGTCGTCTCGTGGACGAGCGGGTTCGCCTCGTTGCCGTACTGGAACGGCATGTACAGGTCGGGATCGGCGGCCGCGAGCTCCCCTGCCAGCCGGATGGCGCCGTTCGATCCCTCGGCCCCGGGTGAGAAGACGATCTCCGCGCCGAACAGCCGGAGGAGCTGCTCCCGCTCCGGGGTCGTGTTGTCGGGCATCACCACGCGCACCGGGTGGCCGAGGCGCGAGCCGATCATGGCCAGGCTGATGCCCGTGTTGCCGCTGGAGGGCTCCAGGATGGTCTGGCCCGGCCGCAGCAGGCCGTCGGCAACGGCCGACTCGATCATGGCCCGCGCGACGCGGTCCTTGACGCTCCCCGTCGGATTGTTGCCCTCGAGCTTGGCGTAGATGCGGACGCCCGCGTGCGGCGCCAGGCGCGGCAGCTCGACGATCGGCGTATTGCCGATGGCGCCGATCAGGTCCGTGGCTGCGCCGGCAGGGGCCGGCATCGGCCTAGCGAGCACCCCCGGCCATGGCCGGAAGCAGGATGACCGTGTCGTCCGGGCCGATCTCGGTGGCCAGCCCGTCCCGATAGCGGACGTCGCGATCGTTGACGTAGACGTTGATGAAGGGCGACAGCTCGCCGCCCTCCTGCGTCACCCGCTGTCGGAGCTCGGGATGCCGGGCGAACAGCTCGTCGAGCGCTTCGGCCACCGTCGCGGCGCGGACCTCGACCGTCCGGCTGCCTCCGGTCTCCTCGCGGAGCACCGGCGGGATGCGAATGGTGCTCATCGGCCGATCGCGACGGCCGACTGCGCCGTCGGAGCCTGCACGACCGACTCGCCACAGGCCGGGCACGCCGGATCACGCCAGATGCGGACCTCGTCGAAGTTCGTGCCCAGGGCATCGAACATGAGCAGGCGTCCGGCGAGCGTCTGGCCGGCCCCGAGCACGAGCTTGAAGACCTCGTTCGCCTGCAGCAGGCCGACGATGCCCGGCAGGACGCCCAGCACCCCGGCTACGTCGCAGGCGGGCGCCAGCTCGGGCGGAGGCTGCGTCGGGTACATGCACCGGTAGCAGGGGCCCTCGAACGGGACGAAGGTCGTGACCTGACCGTCCCAGCGGTAGATGGAGCCGTGGACGACCGGCTTCCGCAACCTGACGGCCGCGTCGTTCAGCACGTAGCGCGTGTCGAAATTGTCGGTCCCGTCCACTACGACGTCGTACTCGGCGATGAGCCGCTCGACGTTGTCGGCCGTGAGCCGCTCGGGGTGCTTCACGACGCGAGTCTCGGGATTGAGGCCGTGCAGCGTCTTCTCCGCCGAGTCGACCTTGCGCATGCCGATGCGATCGACGCCGTGCAGCACCTGCCGCTGGAGGTTGGACTCCTCCACGACGTCGTCGTCGACGAGGCCGATGGTGCCGACGCCCGACGCCGCCAGGTAGAGCGCGATCGGCGACCCCAGGCCGCCGGCTCCGATCAGGAGCACGCGCGAGTCGAGCAGCCTGCGCTGGCCCTCGGCGCCGATCTCGGGGATGAGCATCTGCCGCGAGTAGCGCCGCGTCTGTAACGGGGAGAGCAGCTGCGGCGGCTCCTCCCACTCCCCACCGGCCTCCTTCCACTGGCTTATCGGGCCCTTCAGGTTCACGACGTTCGTGTAGCCCATCTGCGCCAGCAGGCTCAAGGCGCGGGCCGAGCGGCCGCCGACCGCGCAGTGCACGAGCAGCGGCGTGGTCTTGTCGCTCACGACCTCCGCGATGCGCGCAGGGACGTCGGCGAGCGGCACGAGCGTCGCCCCGGCGACGTGCCCCGCGTCCCACTCGCTCTTCTCACGGACGTCGATGACCCGGTAACCGTCGCGCGCAAGCGCGACGGCATCGGCGACGCCCACCTCGCGGACCCCGTCGCCGCTCACGGCGATGTCCCTCCCTCGTATGCGTCGATCAGCACGTCGGCCTCCTCCGGCCAGCGCGCCTCGCTGCCCATTACGGCTCCCTGCAGCACCTTGTACGACAGAAGGGCGCACTTGAGCCGCGCCGGGCCGATGGGGACGCCGAGATTCTCCACGACGCCGCGCGGGTCGAGGTCTCGCAGCTCCTGGACCGTCTTGCCGGGCAGCTCGTCGGTCAGGATCGACGCGGATGCCTGGCTGATCGCGCATCCCCGGCCGTCGAACGCCACCTCGGTCACGCGCTCCTTGCCCTCGTCGAGGCGCAGGGTCATCGACATCTCGTCTCCGCAGGTCGGGTTCGAGTCCGCGAACTGCAGGTCGTGGGGATCGAGCACGCCCTGGTTGTGCGGGTTCCGGTAGTGCTCGAGGA
>DASWGW010000085.1:0-5215 GCA_036393435.1 Candidatus Limnocylindria bacterium
GTGACGGTCGCCGTCTCGTCGGCGGCGCCGGTGCGCCGATCGGCTCCGTCCGACGGGCCTTCGAGCAGGATCGTGTACGTCCGAGCCGTGATGGTCTGAGCGGCCGGCACGATGCTGACCGCGGCGGACGGCAGCAGTACGGCACCGGCCACCGCGGCCGCGAGGAGCAGCGCCGCAAGCGCGGCCGCAGCCACCGCAAGCGGGATCCGCCGCCACGTCACTCCGCGGGTCGCCGGTGGGGTGAGTGCAGCCGGCGCGGGATTGGCGCGCGTCTCCGCCCAGGCGGCATCGGCGCGTGTGACGGGCGCCACCGGCATGGTCGGCGCCGCCTCCTCGTTGGCGCGGCCGCGGACCACGTGAATGCCCGCCCGCCGAGGCGGGCTCGCGGCGGGGTAGACGGGTGCCGATCGGCGCGCGTCGTCGACGGTCGGGTACGCGGCCAGCCCGGCCTCGCCGGCCAAAGATCGGGTCAGCGCGTCGCCGACCACCGCGAGCTCGCGGCTCTCCTCGGCGCCGATCCGGGCGAGCAGCCGGAGGGCGACCACGCTCGAGGTCGCGCGGGAGCGGCCGGGTGCCACGACCACGACCCGCGGCTCGGTCGAGGCCCGCAGGCGGCGGACGACCGTGGTGACCTCGTCATCCGCCTCGAGATACAGGAGGGCCGCGTCGTCCATCGGTGCCTAGAGCTCCAGCGCGCGGACCGCGCCCCGGATGGCGCGATCGACGGCCGACGAGCCCGCGTCGAGGATGAGCGCCTGGTGGGCGAGCGCCATGGGGGTGACGTCCTGCCTGGTGCCGAGCGAGCCCGTGGCGTCACGCAGCCCCATGACCTCGTTCGGAGCCATCGCGCGCACGTGCGGACGGCGTGCGAAGGGCAGCCGGGCCCCCCAGCCGTCCTCCCCGAGCACGGTGCGAACCTGCGGCAGGTCGGCGCCGCCGCCGCACAGCAGGATGCGCCCGGGAAGAAGCTCCTCCCCGGCGAGGTCGCCGATCATCAGCTCGACCCCGGCGCGCCAGATGCGGGCGTCTTCCAGCAGCGCCTCGTCCACCTCCCTGGAGTGCTCGGCCGCGAGCTTGGCCGCCTCTGCCTCGGCGAACGAGATCCCGAGTCGATCGGCCAGGCCCTTCGTGAACGCGCGCCCGCCGAGGGCGAGCATCTTCGTCCCCACGATGCCGCCGCCGCGCACGAGCGCGACGTCCGTCGTCCCGCCGCCGACGTCGACGAACACCGCGCCCGCATCCCCGAGCTCGCCGGGGGCCAGGCAGGTGGCCACCGCATACGGCTCGGCGATGACCCCGAGCAGCTCCAGGCCCAGTGCCGTCGCCGCGGACTGGAGCGCGCCAAGGTGCACCATCGGCGCGAACGCGTTGAAGAGGTGGAGCTCGACCTCCGCGCCTGTGAACCCGATCGGGTTGCTCACCGGGTAGCCATCGATCGTCATCTCGACGATCGCCGCGTGCACGAGGCGGACGTCGAGCCGATCGACTCCCGACTCCCACCGGATCCGCTCCTCCGCCTCGCGAAGGGCGTGTTCCTGCGCGCGCCCCACGATGCGCTCGAGCTCCTCCTCGCCGAGCGGCGCGCGCGGGTCGTTCCGCCGCGTCGAGTACGTGCTCGTGGCGCCCTTCACGAGCTCTCCGGCGATCCCGACCACGGCCGCCAGGGGTTGTCGCCCCGCCATGACCCGCGCCGCGTCCATCGCCACGCGGCAGTTCGCGACGACCGCCTCGATGTCGCTCACCGTGCCGGACTGCATGTGGGTGAGCCCCTGCCGCTGCCGTCCCGTGCCGCGCACGACGCCCACCAGAAGCCCGGACTCGTCGCGCTCGACGCTGAGCACCAGCGCCTTCGCGAACTCAGTGCCGATGTCGAGGGCCGCGATGGCGGGAGGTGGCCCGCTCGATCGGGATGCGATTCGCAGGCGGTCGATGAGGCGACGCCGGAGCTGCCGTACCGCTGTCACGTCGGGGCCGACGCCGCCTCGATCCGCTGGAGTGACTCGAGGGCGAGCCTCCCCGCCTCACGGAGCGCTTCCTCCAGGCGCGTGGCGTCGCCGCCGCCCGCCTGGGCCAGCTCCGGGCGACCGCCGCCTCTCCCGCCGATGAGCGGGGCGACCTCGCGGATCAGCGTCGCCGCGTCAAAGCCCTCCGCCACGAGGTCGCGGCTGGCGGCGACGAGCAGGGAGGCGCGCCCGCCGGCGGCGCCGGCGGCGACGAGCACGAAGCGCCCGGTCATGCCGCGCACGTCGTCTGCAAGCGCGCGGAGGGCCGCGGCGTCGGCCTCCGGGTACGACTGCACCATCACCTTCGCGCTGCCCGCCTCCTGGGCCTGGTTCAGCGTGCCCGCAGCGTCGAGGCGCGCGGCGGTGGCCTGCGGGGACTTGAGCGCCTTCTCCGCGTCGCGCACGCGCGCCAGGAGTGCCTCGATGCGCCCCGGAACCTGCTCCTCCCGCTCGCCCAGCAGCTGTGCGGCGGCGCGCAGGGCGTCGAGCCGCGTACTCACGAGCTCGGCAGCCGCCTCGCCGGTGACGGCCTCGATGCGGCGCATCCCCGCCCCGATGCTCGACTCGCCGGTGATGACGAAGGTGCCGATCTGGCCGGTTGCCGCCACGTGAGTCCCGCCGCAGAGCTCCTTGCTATAGCCGTCGATGCGGACGACGCGTACCGAGTCGGGCACGTACTTCTCGCCGAAGAACATGTCGGCGCCCAGAGCCTGTGCGTCCGAGAGGCTCATCCACTCGGGCTCCACGGCCGCGTTCCGGCGGATCTGCGCGTTCACGATGCGCTCGACCTCTCGCAGCGCGTCGCGCGGCGTCGCCGACGATCCGGGGAAGTCGAACCGCAGGCCGTCGGGCCCGACCCAGCTGCCCGCCTGCTTCGCCCCCTCGCCGATGACGTCGCGCAGCGCGCGGTGCAGCAGGTGGGTCCCGGTGTGGTTGCGCGCCGACGCCCATCGGCGCCTCTCGTCAACCTCGCCGCGCACCGCGTCGCCGACGGCGAGCGTGCCCTCGAGCCTGCCGAGGTGGACGACCGCCTCTCCGGCGCGCTGGGTGTCCTCCACCTCCAGCCGCCCGTTCAGGCCGATCAGCGTCCCGTGGTCGCCGACCTGGCCGCCGCCCTCCGCGTAGAACGGCGTGCGGTCGAGCACGACGGCCGTCGGTGCGTCGTCGGTGCCGGGGAGGAACGCGAGCACGCGGAGGCCGTCCGCGCTCGTCTCGTTCGGATAGCCGATGAACTCGCTCCGCAGCGTCGCGATCG
Organism: Candidatus Limnocylindria bacterium; assembly: GCA_036393435.1. Taxonomy (GTDB): domain Bacteria; phylum Chloroflexota; class Limnocylindria; order QHBO01; family QHBO01; genus JACDBZ01. The sequence continues at coordinate 3,259 of DASWGW010000085.1, forward strand.
CCGGATCCGCGGCGAACGTCGCCTGCCGCTTCCCGCGCGAGCGCCGGCGCTGCTCGGCCATGGCCGCGTCGAAACCGGCGCGGTCCACCCCCACGCCGCGTTCGGCTGCCACCTCCACGGTCAGGTCGATCGGAAAGCCGAAGGTGTCATGGAGACGGAATGCCTCGTCGCCTGGCACGATGCCCCCGGGCCCGGCCGCGTCGGCAAGCTCGGCCAGGCGCAGGCTGCCGGCTTCGAGCGTGCGCGCGAACTTCTCCTCCTCGGCCGTGACCGCATCCAGGATTCCCTCCCGGCCCGCCGCGAGCGCAGGGTAGGCGCCACCCATGAGGTCGATGACGACCTCGCACGTGGAGCGCAGGAACGGCTGGGTGATGCCCAGGAGGCGCCCGTGGCGCACCGCGCGTCGCATGATTCGGCGCAGGACGTAGCCCGCGCCCTCGTTGGACGGCGTGACGCCCTCGCCGATGAGGAAGGTCATGGCGCGGCTGTGATCGGCGACCACCTGGTAGCTGAACCGCTCGCTCTCGACCGTCTCCGGGTCGTGCCCGATGACCTCCGCCAGCCGGGCGATGATCGGCACGAAGATATCGGTCCGGTAGTTCGAGTCGACGCCCTGGACGACCGAGGCCATGCGCTCGAGTCCCATGCCGGTATCGACGCTGCGGAACGGCAGCGGCGTCAGCGTCCCGTCCGCTGCTCGGTCGAACTCCATGAAGACCAGGTTCCAGAGCTCGAGCCAGCGCGGGCAGGTCTCGGAGTGGTCCGGAACGCAGTGCGGGCCCTCGCTGAACTCCTCACCGCGGTCGTAGTGGACCTCGCTGTCCGGGCCGGACGGTCCCGTTTCGCCCATGCGCCAGAAGTTCTTCTCGTCGCCGGCCGCGATGTTCCCCCAGCGCGCCACGCGCTCCGGCGGCAGCCCGATCTCCTCTGTCCAGATGCGGTGCGCCTCGTCGTCATCGGTATAGGTGGTCGCTGCGATGCGCTCCGGCGGCACGCCCAGCTCGACGGTCAGGAACTCCCAGGCCCAGTGGATGGCGTCACGCTTGAAGTAGTCGCCGAAGCTCCAGTTGCCGAGCATCTCGAACAGGGTCTGGTGGCGCGGCGTGCGGCCGACCTCCTCGAAATCGTTGTGCTTGCCCGCCACCCGCAGGCATGGCTGCACGCTCACCGCGCGTGTGTAGTCGCGCCGCTCCTCGCCGGTCAGCACGCGCTTGAAGGGCACCATCCCGGAGTTCACGAACAGCAGGGTCGGATCGTCTCGCGCGAGCAGCGGCGCAGGCGGGACGCGAGTGTGCCCGCGCGCCTCGAAGAAGCGCAGGTAGCGCTCGCGGATCTCTGCCGCGCTCAACGGCTGCATCGGTTCACCTGCCCTGATCACGAAGAGAGCCGGGCGACCCACCGGCTCTCACGCTTGGCTACGGGGTCGTCGGTTGGCGGTTCAGAGGGCCGAGCCCTCCGGCTGCGCCTGGTAGTCGCCCACCATCTCGGCGCGCGCCTGCTCCGCCGCGGCTCGGCCCTCGTTGACCGCGTCGCCGAGCTCCGCCTTCTTGCTGTCGACGAACTCGCCGACGTGCCCGCGAAACTCCTCGCCCGTCTCCGGGGCGAGCAGGAGGCCGAGGGCGGCCCCGACCAGCCCGCCGATGACCACGCCGGCCAGAAAGCTCCCGAATCCTGAATCCTTCATCGGTCCCACCGTTCCTCTGGCGTTTCGGTCGATTCTATCGGTCCCACCTCGCCCGGGTATGGCGCAGCGGTGACGGGCCGGCGCGCGATCTCGTCGAGCAGATCGACCGCCTCGGCCAGCCGCGCCACCTTTACCGCGGCGTCGTCGGTCAGCACCTCGGCGCTCCGGGTCACGTCGCGAGCGCGGTCCAGCAGCGGCCGGAGCTCCGTCTCGGTCGTCCGGGCCAGGCGGCGCAGGTCCCGCGTGAGCGCGCGCGTCTCGGCGACGAGCGGG
>DASWGW010000086.1:0-3542 GCA_036393435.1 Candidatus Limnocylindria bacterium
CGGAAACGCGGCGAACGGCATGCCGAGCTCCGGGCGCTGAGCTACCAGGGGGCCATTGCGCTCGAGCGCGGGGATGGGGACGAAGCAGCCCAGTACGTGTCGGACGCGCTCGCGCTGGCGCGGGAGCTGGGGGATCACGTCGCGCAAGCTCGCTGCCTCAACAATCTCGGCATCATCGCCCAGCTGAACGGCGAGCCTGAGGGCGCCCTCGCGACGTACAAGCTCGCCCTCGCCGCCTACCAGCAAGCCGGCCTGTTGCGCGGGATGGCCGAGACGCATCACAACATCGCCATCAGCCTGCGCAACCTGGGTGACCACATGAGCGCCCTCCGAGCTGCGGACGAGGCAGTCCGCATCGCCCGGGGCGTGGGAGACGAGGCGCTTGCGGCGCTTACGCTGGCGGGCCGCGCCGAGCTGCACCTCCTGTTGGGTGACATGGATCTGGCGGCGGCCGAGCTCGATCGGGCCGGACCCGCGGCCGAGCGCGTGCACGATCACGCGGGCTTGGCGGAGACCTGGCGCCTCCAGGCACACGTCGCCCGGGCCCGTGGACGAGACGATGAAGCCGTCGCGCTGCTCGAGCGCGCCGCGATGCTGGGGCGGGAGCACGGCAACGCCAATACGCTCGCCGACATCGAGCGTGATCTGGGCGCGGTCCTTGCCGCGCGCGGGGACGCCGCCGGTGCCCGCGCCGCGCGCGAGCGTGCGATAGCCCTGCTCCGGCGCCTGGGCGCGAAAAAGGCGGCGAGTGAGCTCGCCGCCTTGATCGCCTGACCTACGCCCCTCGCCTACGACGCCACTGGTGCGTCGTCCGGATCGTCCTCCAGCTCCAGCTTGATCTCGATCGCCACGATGACCCGCGGCGACGTCGACTCGACCACACCCTTACCGTCCGCCTCGACCTGGTGGCCCTGCGCCAGCGCTTCGGCGACCGCAGCCAGGGACTTCAGCTGCTTGTCGTCCCCGCTGTCGTCGTCCAGCTCGGTGTCAGAGACGATGCGGATGAGTGTACCGTCCGCGAGCGTCAGGGTGCCCTCCTCGACATCCACCGCGCTCACCAAGCCCTCGAAGTCCACATCATCCACTTCCCCTTCGTCGCCGTCATCTTCGGCCTCGAGCTCCGTCACCCCATCCACAATGGCAATCGAGAGCCCCAGCACCCGCAGCACGCCGAGGCAGCCGGCGGGCGCGACGGTGAGGGTCGAGCACTCGGCAACGTTGTCGTCGTCGACGTTCAGCTCGATCTCGGCATCGTCCTCGGACTCGTCGTCGAGCTTCAGCTCCGTGGCGACGAACGTGGCGTCGTCCGGATCCTGCGGCGTGTCGGGCGCCGGGCGCTCGGCTTCCACGCCGGGCTCTTCACCCGCCGCGAGGGCGGCCTCCACGCGGGCCACGAACTCCTCCAGGGTGAGATCGTTGTCGTTCTCGGCCTCGAACTTCGTTGCGGCCGTGAACTCGACCTGGAGGCCGCCGAGCGCCAGCGTGATGGACCCGCCACCCGCGGTGGTCTCGATCGCGGTCACGCGACTCTCGAGTTCCTCTTCTTCCTCGAGCTCGTCGGCTTGCTTGATCTCGACCTCGCTCGCCACCAGGTCGTCCTCGAGCTCGATCTCGAGCCGGATCGTGCCCTGGGTGACGGCCTGCTCGAACTCAGCGAACGAGATCTCGCGGGAGAACTGCGGCGGGAGGGACGGTCCCGTCCCATCGCCGCAGGCGAGCGCCGCCGCGCTCGCCAAAAGAGCTGCAGGCTGCACTAGGTTTCGCATAAAGGCACTCCACCAAATGGTCGCCCGGGTCAAGTGCATCGCCCGTGCCGCGCTGCCTTGTGTCTGCCTGAGGCGGATGTAAGATGCTTTGCAACGCTGATATGACTCGAAACAAGCCAGGGTGGCGCGCCTCGTGACACCCACGCCGCCCCCTCGACTCTCTCTCGCGTACCGGCTGCGGGGCTGGAAGGACGAGGCATCCGCGCTGGAGCAGCGACTGCGCGACCTCGACACCATCGCGCGGGGCCACCGGCGCCGCTGGTGGATCGCCGGCGGCATCGGCGTGCTCGGCATCGTGGGACGGTATTTCGCCGGCGTGGTGGATACCGACGGCTCCCGCATCGTGCTCGTAGCCGGCGGGGCGGCGATTCTCAATGCCGTGCTCGGCTTGATCACCGAGCGGAGCTGGTACCGCTGGTGGCTCATCTACGCCCTCGCCGTCGTGGACGTATTGCTGGTCGCCGTTCTGATCGTGTGGTTCGGGCACGGGGGCTTCATCGTGGCGTTCTTCATCGCCCTCTTGCCGTACGCCTTCGATCAAGGTCGGGCGGTGGGTGGTTTCCTCGTGCTCATCGCCGCTATCACCTACCTCGGGGCCTCCCAGCTGCACACGGTCCTCTACGGCGGCGTGGCCAACTTCACCACGGTGGGCCTCGAGACCATGGTGTTCATGCTCGTCGCCATGGCGGTGCAGCGCATTCCCGCGACGCTCATCGCTCGCATTCGCGACACCCGTGGCGTGATGAGCGAGGCGGAGCAGGGGTACCTCGCGGTGCGCGCGTCCGCCGCCGAATCGGATGAGCTGGGCTTCCTGGAGCGGAGCTTCAACCGCATGCTGGGAGAGATCGGCACCACCATCTCCACCGTGCAGCGGGAAGCGGATGAGGTCGCCGCGTTCGCGGAGGAGCTGGCCGCCTCTGCCCAGGAGCTGCACGCGACCTCGGAAGAAGTGACCCACACGGCGCAGGAGCTGGCGCAGGGCCTGGGTCGCCAGCGCGGCCAAGTGGAGGCCGCCCGCGGGGAGAGCGCTAAGGCGGCGGCGCAGGCGGAATCGCTGCGCATCCGGGCCGAGATGATGCAATCGGACGCCGCTCGCCTGGTCGCGACCGCGGAGCGCGGCCGCGAGCGCGTGGCGCGCGCCAGTCAGACGCTGCGCTCCGTGGGTGAAGAGGTCCGCGCCACCGCATCTACCGTCGTGGGTCTGTCGGGTATGTCCGAGCGCATCGGTGTCTTCGCGCAGACGATCGCCCGCATCGCCCGGCAGACGCACCTGCTCGCCCTCAACGCCGCCATCGAGGCGGCGCGCGCCGAGGAACACGGTGAAGGCTTCGCCGTCGTGGCGACCGAAGTGCGGACGCTGGCCGCCGAAGCAGGGAAGTCGGCCCGCGAGGTGGCGGAGCTGGTGAGCGAGCTGCGCGCGGGCATCGACGCCGCCGCGCGCGCCATGGAAGCCGGCGAGGCCAAGGTGCGGGACATCGGCGCCATCGCGGCCGAGGCAGACGGCGCGCTGCAGGAGCTGCATCAGGGCGTGCAGCTGATCGGCGACCTCGTCAACGCCACAGCCGACGTGTCGCGCAGCCAGGCGCAGCGCCTCGCGGAGCTGGCCAGCGCGCTGCAGCAGGTCGCCGCTGTCTCCAGCGCGTCATCGGAGAGCGCGGACGGGGCCGCGGGTGCCACCAAAGCCCAGATCGCGTCTATGACCGATTTGACGACTACGTCGCAGCAGCTCGCGCAGCTGGCGGAGCGATTGCGCTCGAGTATCGCGCGGTTCTCCGT
>DASWGW010000087.1:0-3111 GCA_036393435.1 Candidatus Limnocylindria bacterium
GCCTCGGCCACGTGGCCGTCGGCGGTGAGCAGGATGGCGTCGTCGTAGCCGGCGGCGTGGGCATCCTCGCTGGCGAACGCGGCGTTCACGTACGAGCCGGAGATCTTGCCGCGGGCGGGAATGGCGTTGTCGCTCACGCGCTGCCAGCCCGAGACGGTGACGCGGATGCCATTGGTCGGCAGGTAGTCGCCCAGCGGCATGGTGAAGATGCCGATGCGGTCGTCCAGGTCGCCGAGCTGCACGCGGATCGACGGCGCCGACTTGTAGATGAGCGGCCGAACGTAGGCGTCGCCGACGTGCGCGTTGCGCCGCAGCAGGTCGCGCGTGATCTCGACGAGCTCATCCGCCGTCTGCGGGACCGATGCGCGCAGGAGCCGGGCGTTGCGCAGCAGGCGCTCGTAGTGCTCGAGCCCGAAGAGCAGGGCGGTCGTGCCGTCCTCCTGGCGGTAGGCGCGGATCCCCTCGAAGACAGAGGTGCCGTAGTTGAAGGCGTTGGTCGCGATGCTCACGTTCGCCTGGCCGATGGGCACCACCGCGCCCTCGAAATACGCCCACGCGCCGAGGTCGGGCTGCCGGCCGTCCTGGTCCTGCGCGACGACGGGCCGCTCGATGGCGGTCATGACGGCTCCGTCGCGGGCTGGCGCCCCTCCCGCCGCGCGATGGCCACGCGCGAGGAGGTGCGCTCGTCCCGGCGCTCCGGCTGGGCGTCGAGGTGCCAGATGGCGAACTCGAACGAGTCGTGCAGGGCGGCCAGCGAGGCGGCGATGATGTTCGCGTCGGCCGCGGCCGTGATCCACGTCCCGGTCTCGTGCGCGGTCTCGATGATCACGCGCGTGCGGGCGCCGGTGGCCGCCTCGCCGTCGATGATGCGCACCTTGTAGTCCACGAGATGCACCTCGTCGAGCGCGGGGTAGAACGCGCCGAGCGCCTTGCGCAGGGCGAGGTCGAGGGCGTTCACCGGTCCGTTGCCGTCTGCCGCGGTGTGCAGCACCTCGCCGTCCACCTCGACCTTGACGCTCGCCTCGGCGCGCGACTCGGCGCCGTTGCGCCGCTCGACGACGACCGTGAAGTCCACGATGCGGAAAGGCGGCCGGTAGTCGCGATGGCGCCGGCGCACGAGGAGCTCGAAGGACGCATCGGCCCCTTCGAAGCTCGCGCCCTCCGACTCGAGCTGCTTGACGAGCCGCGAGAGCTCCGCGGGATCCAGTCCATCGGTCATGAGGTGGCCCAGGTGGCGCACCCGCCAGGCCGCGTTCGCCTTGCCGCCCAGCTCGCTCACCACCAGCCGCGACTGGCCACCGACCAGCGCCGGATCGACGTGCTGGTAGGCCTGCTCGACGCGCGCTGTCGCGGCACCGTGGACGCCGCCCTTGTGGGCGAATGCGCTGGTGCCGACATACGGGGCGTGGGCGTCCGGAGCGATGTTCGCGACCTCGGCCACGAAATGCGACAGCTCCGGGAGCCAGGTGAGGTCGCCGCCGTCGGGGACGGTCGACAGGCCGAGCTTCAGACCCAGGTTGGCGCAGATGGTGACGAGGTTCGCGTTGCCGCATCGCTCGCCGTAGCCGTTGATGGTGCCCTGCACGTGCCGCGCACCGGCCTGGACCGCGGCGAGGGAGTTGGCCACCGCCAGGCCCGCATCGTCGTGCACGTGGATGCCGAGCGTCGTCTCGGGTCCGAGCTCGGCTGCCACCGCTCGCGTCATGGCGGCCACCTCGTCGGTGAGGCAGCCGCCATTCGTGTCGCACAGCACCACCGTCGTCGCCCCGGCCGTCACCGCCGTGCGAAGCGTGGCCAGGGCGTAGGCCGCATCGGCCTTGTAGCCGTCGAAGAGATGCTCGGCGTCGTAGATCACCTCGCGTCCGGCGGCACGCAGGTGGGCGACCGATTCGCCGATCATCGCCAGGTTCTCCTCCGCGGTCGCCTCGAGCACGCGCGTGACGTGGAGGAGCCAGCTCTTGCCGAAGATGGTGGTGACCGGCGTGTCCGCCTGCAGCAGCGCGCGCAGGTTCGGATCCGTGTCGACCGAGTGCGACCGATGCCGCGTGGAGCCGAAGGCCGCCAGCCGCGCATGGCGGAACGTCATCGAGCGCGCGGCGGCGAAGAACTCCTCGTCCTTCGGGTTCGAGCCCGGCCAGCCGCCCTCGATGTACGGGAAGCCGGCCTCGTCCAGGCGGCGGGCGATCTTGAGCTTGTCGGCCAGCGACAGGACCAGCCCCTCGCGCTGACTCCCGTCGCGCAGGGTGGTGTCGTACAGGAGGATGGGCGGGCTCATGCGGACGCCCCCACCGGTGCGGCGAGCGTGGCCAGGAGGAAGTCGGCGACCGCCGCCGTGCCGGCATCCCCGCCGAGGTCGGCCGTGCGCGGCCCCTTCGCGATGGCGGCATCGACCGCCGTCTCCAGGGCATCGGCGGCCTCGGTCTCGCCCAGCGAGAGCCGCAGCATGAGGGCGGCCGATGAGACCGTGGCGATCGGGTTCGCCACCCCGCGGCCGGCGATCTGGGGTGCGCTGCCGTGAACAGGCTCGTACAGCCCGAAGCGGCCGTGGGTCGTGGTCCGCGTCCCGAGGCTGGCGGACGGCAACAGGCCGAGCGAGCCGGCGATCGCGGCGGCCTCGTCGGACAGGATGTCGCCGAACATGTTCTCCGTCACGATCACGTCGAAGCGGCGCGGGTCGACCAGCAGCAGGTAGGCGGTCGAGTCGACGAGCGCATGCTCGACGGTGACCGATGGGTGTCGTGCGGCCACCTCGTTCACGACCTCGCGCCACAGGCGGCTGCTGGCCAGGACGTTCGCCTTGTCGACGCTGGTCAGATGCCCGCGCCGATCCTCCGCCAGGCCGAAGCCGAGCTCGACGATGCGCTCGATCTCCGCTCGCGTGTAGCGCAGGGTGTCGACGGCTGACTCAACCCCGTCGCGCTCCTCGCGGCCCTGTGGCCGGCCGAAGTAGAGGCCGCCCGTCAGCTCGCGCAGGATGAGCAGGTCGGCCCCGGCGCGGACCTCGGGGCGCAGCGGCGACGCCGCGTCCAGCGCAGCGTGGGCGCGCACCGGCCGCAGGTTGGCGAAGAGCTCCAGCTCCGCGCGCAGCGACAGCAGTGCATCCTCCGGGCG
>DASWGW010000088.1:0-3076 GCA_036393435.1 Candidatus Limnocylindria bacterium
AGCGACGCATCGGCGGCGGCGATCACCGCGTTGCGCAGGTTGTCGGGGCCGTCGTAGCCCTCCTCGGAAGCCGATCGCATGGCGCCGACGACGACGATCGGCTTGGCCGGCATCGGCAGCAGGTCCCATGCGAAGGCCGTCTCCTCGATGACGTCGGTGCCCTGCACCACGACCGCGCCGGAGACATCGGGTCGGGACAGCTGTTCGGCCAGGATGCCGCCGATCTCGAGCACCTGGGCGAAGGTCAGGTGCGAGGCCGGTACCAGTCCCCAGTCGATCGGCACGACCTCGGCGACGTCGGCCAGGCCCGGGACCGACGCGAGGAGCGCATCGGCGTCGAGCGTCGGCACGTTTCCACCACTGCCGGTGTCGCTCCGCATGGCGATCGTGCCGCCGGTGAAGATGATGGCGATTCGCGGCGTCGCCATCGGTCAGGGCCGTCGCATGCTCTCGGGAGCAGGCTGCCAGAGCTCGAAGCGGTTGCCCTCCGGGTCGGTCGCCCAGCCGAAGCGGCCGATCCCCTCCATGTCCTGGAACGCGTCGTCCACGTCGACCCCGCCGGCGCGCAGCTGGGCGAGCATCGCGTCGAGGTCGGTGACCCGGAAGTTGATCATCCACGCCTGGTCGCGACGGCCGAAGTAGTCGGTGTCCTCCTCGAAGGGTGCCCAGACCGTGGGGCCCTCCTGCTGCCACCAGACCGCATCGGCCTCGCTCGACATCGCGTCGATCCCGAGGTGCTCGCGGTACCAGCGGGCAAGCGCTTCGGGATCCTTCGAGCGAACGAACACTCCGCCGATACCGGTCACGCGCTCCACGATCTCGCTCCCTTCTGCCGCCAAGGTTCGACACGACGCACGGGGGACGGGCACGTGTCCAGCGCTTGACGATTCTGCGCTACGCTGGCCACCCATGACCCGCGCAATGATCGAGGCCGTCGGCCTGCACAAGTCCTTCGGCGAGACGCACGCCCTCGACGGGCTCGACCTGGACGCCAGGGAGGGCGCCATCCTGTGCGTCCTCGGGCCGAACGGCGCCGGCAAGACGACGGCCGTCCGCATCCTGACGACGCTCACGCGGCCCGACGCCGGGACGGCCACCGTGGCCGGCATCGACGTCGTCAGCCACCCTGGGGAAGTCCGCGCCCGCGTCGGCGTCGCGGGCCAGTACGCGGCCCTCGACGAGCTGCTCACCGGGCGCGAGAACCTCGAGATGGTGGGCCGCCTGTATCGGCTCAGCGGATCCGATGCGCGTGCTCGCGCGAAGGTCCTCCTCGAACGGTTCGAAGTGGCCGATGCGGCCGACCGGATCGTGAAGAACTACTCCGGCGGCATGCGGCGCAGGCTCGACCTTGGCGCGGCGCTCATGGTCGAGCCAGAGGTGATCTTCCTGGACGAGCCCACGACCGGCCTCGATCCGAAGGGCCGCCTGTCGATGTGGGACCTCATCGAGGAGCTGGCACGGGGCGGCACCACGGTACTCATGACGACGCAGTACCTCGAGGAGGCCGACCGCCTGGCGGACGACATCGTGCTGATCGACCATGGCCGCGCGGTCGCCCGCGGGACGGCCAATGAGCTCAAGCGGCAGGTCGGCGGCGAGCGCTTGGAGATCACGATCAGCGACAGGCAGCGCATCGACGCGGCCCGGGCCGTGCTCGAGGCTCTCGGCGAGGGTCCGGCGCGCGTCGACCCCGAGGCCCGCCGGCTGAGCGTCGCCGTCGCCTCGCACGATGGGGTCCTGACCCGCGCGATCCGCGAGCTGGACGCCGCCGACGTGCACGTCGACGACATCGGCTTCCGGCGTCCAACGCTTGACGAGGTCTTCCTGACGCTCACCGGGCGACCTGCAGGTGAGACGGCGCCAACCGAGGGGGTCGACCCATGAGCAGCTTCGGGTGGTGGGTCCGCGACTCGTGGGTGATGGTCAAGCGCAACCTGATCCACATCAAGCGCACGCCGGAGCTCCTGCTGGACGTGACCCTGTCGCCGATCATGTTCGTGCTGCTGTTCAGCTTCGTCTTCGGTGGCGCGATCGACGTTGGGGATGAAGGCGGCGCCGAAGGCTCGTACACCAACTTCCTGATGGCCGGCATCTTCGTGCAGACCGTCGCGTTCGCCGGCGTGTACACCGGCGTGCTCCTGGCGAACGACCTCAAGAACGGCATGATCGACCGATTCCGCTCGCTGCCGATCTCGCAGTCATCGGTCCTCACCGGACGAACGCTGACCGACCTGCTGCGCGGCATGCTGGCGATCGCGATCATGTGGGTCGTCGGCATGCTCGTCGGCTTCCGCCCCGAGGGCGGGATCGCAGGGAACATCGCGGCGGTCGGGCTCATGCTCCTCTTCGGCTTCGCGCTCTCGTGGGTCGGGGTGGCGATGGGTGCGCTGGTCCGGACTCCCGAGGCGCTGCAGGGCATCATGTTCGCGGTCGTCTTCCCCCTCACCTTCGTCAGCAGCGCGTTCGTGCGCACGGACACCATGCCGAGCTGGCTGCAGGCCTTCGCCGAGAACCAGCCGATGACGCAGGTGGTGAACGCCGTCCGTGACCTCACGCTCGGCACCAACAACTACGGCGCCGAGCTGCCGTCGGTCCTCTGGTCGGTCGGGTTCCTGGCCGTCTTCTTCCCGGTCGGCCTCTGGCTCTACCAGCGCCGAACCACGCAGTAGGGCCACGTGTCCGCAGAGGGCTCCGCCGCCTCCGCCGCCTCCGCCGTTCGACCGCTCCTTCGCGTCCACCAGGTTCGCGAGTTCACCGATGAGCCCGTTTCGACCGATGCCCTCGACGCCATCGCCGATGCGGCCCGCTGGTCCGGCTCGAGCCGCAACACGCAGCCGTGGCGCTTCGTCATCCTGCGCTCGGTCGAGACGCTGCGCACCATCGGCGCGGCAGGTCTGCCGCAGACGCGGTCGTTGCAGTCCGCGACCGCTGCCGTCGCGATCGTCCTGCCCGAGGCATCCGGCATGGGCATCTCTCACGCCTACGACGAGGGCCGCGCCGCCGAGCGGATGCTCATCGCCGCCTCGTTCCTGGACCTCGGCGCGGGCGTCGCGTGGATCCTGCCCCCGGTCAGGCC
>DASWGW010000089.1:0-7802 GCA_036393435.1 Candidatus Limnocylindria bacterium
GCGCTCGAGCCGGACTGGATCGCGCGCCTGCTCCTCAGCCGCCTGGAGGCCGCCTCCCGCGCCCGAAGTTGCCGCTCACCGGAACTAACGGTGAAGAAGGCGCCGAATTCGGCCTCTGCCTGGCCGTCTGTTGCGCCCCAGGGCAACTCCCGACCACGCAACAGCCCCAAGTTGGCCGTTAGTTCCGCTAGGGAGCAACTCGCCGACGAGGACGAGAATGCGGAGCCGCGGATCGCATCGGTCCGCCTGGCGTTCGATCGGCTCACCGACCCCGCCAGCCGTCAGATGCCGGCCTTCGAGGCCCGCGCCGGCCGATGGGAGGAGCTGCGCTGGTCGCTGGAGCGGATTCGGCATCGGTTCGGACCAGGGCGCCTGTGGCGGGCCGTGGTCGAACGGCCGACCGCGGCGCTTCCCGAGCATCGGTCGCGCCTCGTCGACATCGGCCAGTGACCCGCCGATACCCGGACCATCCGCTGGTCCAGGTCGAGACCGATCCTGTCGGGACGCCCCTGCGCCTGCGAATGGACGGCACCGATCACGGCGAGCTCGGCATCTGCAACCGGTGGCGCGTCGACGACGGCTGGTGGCGCGATCCGGTCGCCCGCGCCTGCTACAAGGTGGTGACCCGCTCGGGGCTGCTGTGCACGATCTTCCTCGACGAGATCCGCGGCACGTGGCACCTCGAGCGCATCTTCGACTGAGCGAATGGCACCGCTCGTGCGAAGATCAGCACATGACCGATTTCGACCGGCAGCCGGGTGCCATCGACGACCCTGGCCTGAAGGGCGGCCTCGACCCGAAGCTCGACCGGCTGCCTCCCGGCGATCGCGCCGACGACACCAGCGCCCCGGGGGAGCCGAAGGCCTCGGAGCTCGACCTCCCCGGCCCTGACGATCCCGTCGCCTGGAGCTACGTCGAGGCCGATACGCTCGTGGTGGGCCCCAACGGCGAGGAGCTCGGCCGCGTCGTCGCCATGCTCGGCACCGAGACGGAGGGCATCTTCCACGGCGTCGCCGTCAACCCCTATAGCGGCGGGCCGACGCGCGTCGTCTCGGCCGATGCGGTGACCGGCCTGACGCCGTCGCGGGTCGAGATCGCGCTCGACGCCGGCCAGCTGGCCGGCGCCGAGGAGCATCGTCCGATCGAGCGCTGACCCTAGGGCAGGTCCTCACACTCCGCGTAGCCGTCCGGCATGCGCGGAATGACGAAGACGTCCACGGTGCCGTTGCCCTCCGCCCAGTCGAGCGAGGCCGTGGTCACCATCGCCATCCCCGCTAGGCCGCCCGCGTCCCCGAGAGCCTGCACGACGGGACCCGCCTCGGCGGCGGTGATGACTCCGCAGCGGGCGTCCGTGAACTGCCCCGACGGCCGCCCGAAAGCCTCCAGCGGGAACGGCCACGGGATCTCCGAGGCATCGGTCCCGCTGGACTGCGGGACGTCGGGCGTCAGGCGCAGCACGAGCAGGTAGTCGGCAGCTTCGTATCCGCGTGCGGGCCCGGCCCACGCGTCCGCCCCGAGCATGGACTCGGGATCCCGAAGCTGCTGCGCGAGGGCATCGAGCTCCTCGCGCTCCGGCGCGGGCTGGTAGTACGCCGACTCCTCCACCTCGCCGAGCCACTGGACGGACGTCACGACCACGGGCTGCCCATCGGCGTCCAGTGAGGTGAAGGTGTAGATGCCGACTCCGTGCCCGGGCGGCTCACCCGCGTCCGGCCGCAGCTCGAGCTCGTAGCTCGCGCTCTCGTCGAGGTAGCCACTCCCGAAGATCAGGTCGCGAAGCTCCGCCAGCCCGTCCGCGGTGAGCTGCCGAGTCACGAGCGTGGGGGGATTCTCGGCTGAGGCCTGGATCGGGAGCCACACGACCGAGCCGTCGGCCATCAACGTGAACTCGGGCATCACGTCCGGGCCGAAGAACGTGCCCCCGGTGAACTTGACCCGCAGGACGAGCTCGTCGGCGCCGGCGGCATCGCTCGGCGCGGCCGAGGCCGAGGGGGACGATGGCGTCTCGGAGCCGCTCGACGGGCTCGCGCCCGACGGCGCCGCGCCGGCCGAGCCGCTCGGCGAGGGCTCCGTTCCGGGCTGACCGCCGAACTGGATGAGGGCCACGACGGCCGCGACGAGCAGCACTGCGGCCACGACCAGGATGACGAGGGGCGACGTCCGCGTGGCGGGGGCGGCGTTCGAGCTCATGAGATGGCGATCCCTCCTGTGGTGCGGCCGGGCTGGCAGGTGCCACCGCAGTTGACGCGGCATATGGCGTGCCGCGGAACCGAATGGTTCCATCCTCCGAGCGCGGTAGCATCGCGCGGCATGCCCACCCATCTCGTCGATCGCCTGTGGCCGCAGCCCGCCTTCGACCTGCCGCTGGATGAAGAGATGTCGGCGTTCGAGCCGCCTCGGGCGCCTGCCGGCAGGCCGGCCGTGGCGGTGAACATGGTCACGAGCATCGACGGTCGAGCGCAGCTCGCGGGGACGGCCGAGGGGCTTGGCAGCCGGGCGGATCGGCTGTTGCTGAGGCTGTATCGCGCCGCGTTCGACGCCGTCCTCTCCGGGTCCGGGACGCTGAGGGACGCTGGCATCTGGCTCCGGGTCGGGGACGAGCTCGCCGCGCGGCGTGCGGCCCAGGGCCGGACCCCCAACCCCATCGGCGTCGTCGTCGCCGGTTCGAGCCCGGTCCCGGCGGACGCCCGCTGGTTCGAGGGCGACGAGGCACGAATCCTGATCGTCGGCTCCGACAACCCGCTCGGGGCGGCCCCCGCCGGCACGGAGCTCCTCCGTGCGCCCGATCCGCGGCCGAGCCCGCGCTGGGTGCTGGAGCAACTCTCCGAGCGCGGCGTGGCATCCGTGCTCCTGGAGGGTGGGCCGCACCTGAATGCCTCCTTCGTCGCGGAGCGGCTCGTGGACGAGCTGTACTGGACGATCGGCCCGCACCTCATCGGCTCGGATGCCCTGCCGATGGTCGCGCCCTTCGCCGGCGCCGACGCCGAGCCCTGGCGAGCCCGCCTGGTGAGCGTCATGCGCCACGAGGACGAGCTCATGCTCCGCTACCGCTTCGACGAGCGTGGGTAGCATCGGCGGATGAAGAGGCTCCAGCTCGGACCCATCGGCGCCTGGGGGCATCTCGACACGTTCTCCGCGGAGGCCGCGCGGCGCTACGTCAGGCGCATCGACGAGCTCGGCTACGCGGCCCTCTGGGTGCCGGAGACGGTCGGCCGTGAGCCGTTCACGCTGCTCGGCATGCTCGCCGGGGAGACGAGCCGCCTCGTGCTCGGGACGAGCATCATCAACATCTGGGGGCGAGACGCGCAGGCGACCCGCATGGGGGCCATGACGCTCTCCGAGGCCACGGCCGGCCGGTTCGTCCTGGGCCTGGGCGTCAGCCACCCGCATCTTGCCAAGCTGCGCGGGCACGAGTACGCGCGACCCCTGAGCCGCATGCGCGCGTACCTGGCCGAATATCGCGCAGCCGTCTACCGCGGACCGATGACCGCTGGCGCCCCCGAGCCTCCGGTGCTGCTGGCGGCGCTTCGGGAGCGCCTGACCGATCTCGCCGCTACCGACGCCGACGGCGCCTTTCCGTATCTCGTCACCCCGGAGCGCGTGGCGTGGATGCGCGATCGCCTCGACGCAGCACGGACCGATCTCCGGCCGATCCTGGCGGTGAGCCTGCCGGTCGCGCTCGGCGAGCCCGACGCCGGTCGCGCCGCGGCGCGGGCCTACCTGACTCCGTACCTGCGGACTCCGAACTACCGCGCCTCGTGGGAGCTCCAGGGCTTCGGCGCCGAGGACTGGGAGCCGCCGATCAGCGATCGCCTGGTGGACGCGATGGTGGCGATCGGCTCCAAGGCGCTCGCCCGTGAGCGCATCGCCGCGCTGCACGAGGCAGGGGCGGATCACGTCGCCATCCTGCCCCTCGCGCCCGACGGCGCCACCGAGCACCTCCCGACGCTCGAGGCCCTCGCGTGACGCGACGCGCCGTCATCGGTCTCTGCCTGGCGCTCACGCTCGCTGCGTGCGGATCCCAGGCGGCCCCGGAGCCCACCGCCCCCACCGCGTCGATTGTCGCGTCGAATGCGGTCAGTGCCGCGGTCACCGCGGAGCGGCTTGGCCCGGTCCTCGCCGATCCCCGGCCGCCTCAGCCCGCCATGGCGGTGCGCTACCAGGCGGCCCTGGTCGCCGATCACTGCGTCGATCGCGACCTTGTCGCACCCGCGGCGACGGACCCGACGCTGATCGTGCTCGACCGGACGTACGCCCTTCCGGCCGGCTACGTCCCGCCGGACCTCGTGCCGGCGGCGGGCGCGGGGCTCGAGGGCACGTCGGGCGACAAGCTCGTCCGCTCCATCGCGGTCGACGACCTTGCCGCCATGCGCGCGGCCTGGGAGGTGGCGGGCCTGACGATCGCGCTGGAGTCCGGATACCGCTCGTTCGCCAGCCAGGCGGCGACGTTCGACAGCTGGGTCGCTCGCCTCGGCTACGCCGCCGGCCTGCTGCGCACCGCGCGTCCCGGGCACTCGGAGCATCAGCTCGGCACTGCCATCGACGTGATCTCGCCCGGATGGAGCGGGCGCATCGGCGACTGGGCGGCGGAGACGGGCGAGGGCGCATGGATGGCGGCACATGCGTGGGAGTACGGCTTCGTGATGAGCTACCCGACGGAGTCGACGACCGATACCTGCTTCGGCTACGAGTCGTGGCATTACCGCTGGATCGGTCGCGAGGCGGCGGCCGCCCACCGCGACAGCGGCCTCACGCTGCGGCGCTTCCTCGAGCGGTACGCCACCGGATGAGCGGCGGTGCACCTGCCCCGCGAGCCATCGCGCGCGCGGCCGTCACGGCGGCGCGCATCGACCCGGCGCGCCTGGATCCCCTCCGCCACCGCATGCTCTGGACCATCTTCGCGATCTCGGCGCTCGGCAGCACCGGCTACATCGCGGCGGGTACGGTCGGCACGCTCGCCGCCGCGGAGATTGCCGGGAACGCCGCCTTCGGCGGGCTGCCGACGGCCGTCGCCGTGCTGGGCACGGCCGCGGCTGCGACCCTGCTGTCGGGGTTGATGCTGCGCGTGGGCCGACGGCCCGGGCTCCTGGCGGGGCTCTCGGTCGGCCTCACCGGCGCCCTGGTCGCGGTGGCTGCGGTCGTCATCGGCTCGATCCCGGTCCTCCTGCTCGGGAGCCTGCTGGCCGGCTCCGCGAACGGTGTGGCGCAGCTGGGCCGCTACGTCGCCGCCGACCTCGCACGGCCCGCGCGGCGTGCATCGGCCATCGGGACCGTCGTATGGGGCTCCACGATCGGGGCCGTGATCGGGCCGAACCTCATCGCGCCAGCGGGCGACGTCGCGAGCTCCATGGGTCTGCCGCCGCTGGCGGGGGCGTACGTCGTGACCGCCGTCTTCATCGGCCTGGCAGCCGTCCTCTGCGCGGCGCTGCTTCGACCGGAGCCCTATGCGCTGGCCGATCCAACCGCCCTCGAGGCGCGGCCGACGGGGACCGAGGCGCCCGCCCTTTCCGTCCTGATGCGGCGTCCCGCCGTGCTCGTGGGCCTCGTCGCGCTCGTCGCGGGACAGGTCGTGATGGTGCTGATCATGACCATGACTCCCCTGCACCTCATCGACCACGGGCACGGCCTTGCCACCGTGGGGATCGTCCTCTCGGCGCACCTCTTCGGGATGTTCGCCCTTTCCCCGGTCTCAGGGCGCCTGACCGATCGGTTCGGCAGCCCGCGGATCATCGCGGCTGGCCTCGCGACGCTGGCCGCGGCGGCGCTCCTGTCCGCCATCGCCCCACCGGACGGCGGCCTGATACTGACGGTCGCCCTCTTCCTCCTTGGCTACGGCTGGAACCTGGGATTCGTCGCCGCATCGGCCATGCTGACGCACGGGCTCCACCTCGCCGAGCGGACGCGCATCCAGGGCGTGGCGGACGGCCTGGTGTGGAGCTCTGCGGCGGTGGCGAGCCTCTCGTCCGGCGTGCTCGTGGCCTCTTCGTCGTACGCGACGCTCGGCCTGGTCGGCATCGCGCTGCTCCTCGTGCCGGCTGCCCTGCTCGTCCTCCGCCGGCCGGGCGGTCTCCGTACGGTGTGAGACAATGGGCGGGCCGACTCCTGTCGTGCATCCGGAATGGTGATTCCAGGACACCCCGAAGTGGGGTCCGTGGTGCGGCACCAGCTCGACCTCTATCGAGGCGCGAAGATGTCGCCCGTCGCCACCAGCGTGGCAGCCGGAAACGCGCTGCTCGCCTCTCTGCCGGCCGCCGAGCTGGAACGCGTCTCGCGGATGCTCGACGAGCGCGAGCTGACTCTCGCCCAGACCATCGCGACACCCGGCCAGCCCTTCGACGAGATCCTCTTCCCGGTGACTGCCGTGTGCTCTGTCATCGTCGAGACGCAGGACAGACGTGGAGTGGAGGCCGGCACCATCGGCTACGAGGGTGTCGTCGGCCTCCCCCGGTTCCTCGGGGCGCCGAGCTCGCCGCGACGGACCGTATGCCAGATCGGGGGGTCGACCCTGTTCGGCGCCGCAAGTGACCTCGCCGCTCATCCGGATACGCCACTCGCCGACGCCGTTCGCCGCTATGCGTCGACGTTCCTGACCCAGGCCGCGCAGACGGCCGCCTGCAATCGGCTGCACCCGCTCGAACAGCGCGCAGCCCGTTGGCTGCTGATGACGGACGACCGCACGGCGGGTGCCGCGTTTCATCTCACCCACGAGTTCTTCGCCATCATGCTCGGGGCTCACCGGCCGAGCGTCTCGCTCGCCGCCCAGCTGCTCCAGCGCCGCGGCCTCATCGAGTACGCGCGCGGGAACGTGCGGATTCTCGACCGCAGGGGCCTCGAGGCGGCGTCCTGCGAGTGCTACGGCGTCATCCGCGACGATTACGCGGCCACCATGGGCATGGCGCTGAAGGCACGACGGGAACCGGTGGACTCGATCCAATAGCCCTGCTGGTGGCGACGTTGATCTGGTCGCTCAAGATGCGTCGCGACTCGTCGGCACCTCCTGCGGCCGCTGCGGGTCGTGCCTGCGCCGGGCACGCACCAGCCACCACACGACGGCAACCATGAGCCCCACGCCCAGCGTGACGATGGCAGCCACGTCCGGGGACGTCTCGACGAGCCTGACGCCATCTGGACATCCAGATGGCTGGATGGTATCGTGCGAGGAATCATGAAGGTCACGATCGCGTTTCGCGACGATTCCCCGTATCGAGCCATTCGGCTGCGCGCCGTGGAAGAGGGCCGGCAGATCCGCGACATCGTCGAGGAGGCGCTGACGGCGTGGCTGGAGGCGCGCGAGGACGCGGAGGACGCGGAGGCATCCGCTGGCGCACTGACCGAGTACGCCGAACGCGGCGGAGAGGATGCCGACGCCTTCTTTCGTCGGATGGTGGCTGACGGTCGGGTGGCGTACGAATCCAACGAATGACCGATGTCGCCCTGGCGCGTCGAGCTGACGCCTGCCGCCGCTCGCCGGCTGCGGAGCGTCCGCCCCGATGCGCTGCTGGCGCTGCGCGGCGTGATCCTCGGGCTAGGGGACGACCAGCATCCACCCGGGGCTGCCAGGCTGCGAGGGACGGACCTGTGGCGGGTGCGCGTGCGCATCGACGGCATTCCCTGGCGCGTGGTCTACCAGCTACGGAACGGGGAGCGGTTGGTGGTGGTGACCAGGATCGCCCGCCGCGATGAGGCGACCTACCGCCGCCTGTGACGCTTCCTTCCATTGGGCGGGCCGCCGGCGCGGTTGGTCGTTGGGCGCGAAGTCCGCCATGCGAGGGTGATAGAACAGATGTTCTATTATTCGTCGT
>DASWGW010000090.1:0-2192 GCA_036393435.1 Candidatus Limnocylindria bacterium
CAGATCAGCATGGAGCGCGAGAAGCAGACGCTCGACCTTCTGATCAGCACGCCGATGCGCCCGGGAGCCATCGTGATCGGCAAGCTCGCGGCCGCACTCGCCTTCGTGGTGCTCATGATCGTCGCCGCCATCCCGATCAGCGCGATCGTCCTCATGTACGGGGGGGCATCGGTCGACGACATCGTCCGCCAGCAGCTCGTCCTGCTCGCCACGGCCATGGCGCTCGGCTCACTGGGCCTCTTCTTCTCCGCGCTCCTGAAGCGGACCCAGACGGCAACCGTGCTCACGTACCTCAGCCTGCTGGCCCTCACGCTCGGCACGAGCATGATCTTCCTCTTCTGGACCATCGTCATGATCCAGAACGACGCCCCCGGCTTCGGCCCGCGGAACCGCGCGCCCGAGCAGCTCATGTACCTCAACCCCGGCGTCGCCATGCTCGACGTCGTCGCCAACACCGAGCCCGGTGGCTTCGGGGCCATCAGCAGCCTGCTGGCCGAGCTGCGCGGGGAGCAGACCAACTTCGGCGGCGGGATGCAGTGCAACGGCAACGTCTGCATCCCGGTGGACCAGTTCGGGAACGTGATCGATGCCGCCGGGACCGGCTCCGGCTACTGGTGGCCGCGCATCTCGCTCAGCTTCGTCGCCCTGTCCGTGCTCCTCACCCTCGTCTCCATGCGTCTCGTCGTGCCGGCGGGCATGCGATGGGCATTCAAGCGGCCGCGCCGAGGGGCGCTCGCCTCGCCGGCCCCCGGAGTCTCGGTCGACACCGCCGCTGAGGGGACGCCGACCATCGAGGAGCTGCGCTCCGATCCGCAACTGGCCGAGGAACCCGAGCGATGAACGATCGCCTCGTCGCGGACGCCGTGGTCGAGCGGCTCGGCCGCGACACGCTGGCCCGGCTGCGGCGGCTCCGCCTCCGACTGTGGTGGCGCCGCGCGGCCCGCGCCGGGCTGATCGTGGCAGCCGGGACGGCGCTGCTGCTCGCGGTCGTCCAGCTCCTCGGCCGCGCGTTTCCGATCGAGGCCCTGCCGTGGGTGCACGCCGCCGTCGTCGGTGTCGGCGTCCTGACCTGGCTGGCGATCAGCGCCCGGCGGCGCCCATCCCTGGTCGAGACGGCACGCCGCGCGGACGAGGAGCTCGGCTTGCGCCAGCGCCTCGGTACGGCACTCGAGCTCGCCCGGCGCGACGCCACGGATCCGCTCGAGGCGCGCCAGCTCGCCGACGCGCGTGCGCGCCTCAACGAGGCGGACATCCGGCGCGCCTTCCGTCCGGGCGTCGCCCGGCGGCCGGTGACGGTGGCGGGCGTCGGCCTGGCCATGACGCTCCTCCTCGTCGCGTGGCCGAACCCGCAGGACGACGTCATCGCGCAGCGCCGCGCGGCGCGGGAGGCCGCTGAACGAGTTGCGGAGCGCGTCGAGGACGTCGCGGAGGAGGTGGGCGAGGAGAACGTCGAGAATCCCGACCCGCGGCGCGAGGAGCTCGAGCGCCAGCTGCGCGAGCTGGCGGAGCAGCTTCGCGAGCAGGGCGACGACCGCGAGGCGACGCTCGCCCGCATCGGCTCCGTGCAGGAGCAGCTCTCGCGCCAGACCGATCCACAGGCCGCGGAGCGCGACGCCGGGCTGACGCAGCTCGCGCGCGCGGCCTCCAGGGCCGCGACCGGCGACGAGCAGGCGAATCCGCAGGGAGAGCCCGAGCAGGCGGCGAACGACCTCGAGGAGCTGGCCGACGAGGTGTCGTCGCTGCCCACCGAGGAGGCCGCCGCACGGGCGGCCGAGCTGCGCCAGGCGGCCCAGGCGGGCGCTGCGTCGCAGCCGCAGGTGGCAGCGGCGCTCGCGGAGGCGGCGGACGCCCTCGATACGGCCGCACGGTCAGGAAGCGAGGAGGACCAGCGCGCGGCCGCCGAGGCCCTCGAGCGGGCGGCGGACGCGTTCCGCCAGTCGGAGCGCGACCGGCAGCTGCAGCGCGACCTGTCCGAGGCGCAGTCGGCGCTCCAGGAGGGCGCGCGGCAGGTCGCCCGGGCGGGCCAGCCGACCGGCGCCACGAGCGGCCAGCCGGGCGCATCGGGACAGCCGGGGCAGCAGGGGGAACCCGGGCAGCCGGGTCAGCCCGGCGCATCGGGACAGCCCGGCCAGCCGGGGCAACCGGGCTCCTCGGGACAGCCTGGTGCGTCGGGACAGCCCGGCCAGCCGGGC
>DASWGW010000091.1:0-11667 GCA_036393435.1 Candidatus Limnocylindria bacterium
GCCGACTCCATCCACCTCGACGTGATGGATGGCCACTTCGTCGACAACCTGACCATGGGTCCGGTGGTCGTCGAGTCGGTGCGCGGCCACACGCGCCTGCCGTTCCACAGCCACCTCATGATCAGCAACCCGCTCGCCCTGGCGGAGCGCTTCGCTGAGGCGGGCAGCGACCTGATCGTCTTCCACGTCGAGGCCGATGACGACGCCGATGCCGTGATCGCCGCGATCGAGCTCAGCGGTAGGCGGCCGGGAATCGCGCTCAACCCCGAGACACCGGCCGCGGCTGTGCTGCCGTTCCTCGACCGCGTCGACCTCCTCCTCGTCATGACCGTTCACCCCGGCTGGGGTGGCCAGCCTTTCATGACCGAGGTGCTCCCGAAGCTGCGCGAGCTCCGTGACGAGATTGATCGCCGCGGTTCGGGCCTGCCGATCGGCGTCGACGGAGGCGTAAACCTGGAGACGATCGGCGCCGCACACGCCGCCGGCGGCGACGTCCTCGTCACCGGCAGCGCGCTGTACTCGACGACCGGCGACCTCGCGCCGACGGTGGACGCGCTCCGCGCCGCGGCCGCCGGCGCGCGGAGGGCCTGAGGGTGACCCGCGGGGCGCGAAGCTCGGCGCTGATCGTGAGCCTCCTAGCGCTGGTCGGCGGGTGCTCGCAGGACGGCCTGCCCTTCATCCCCACCCCGGAGCCGACGCCCGAGGCGCCGCGCGAGGTGGCGATCACGGTCGTCGACCGCTCAACTCGCGAAGCGATAGCCGGCGCGTTCGTGGAGGCCGGCGAGACTCGCGTGCTCACCGACGAGGCCGGAGGCGCGATCCTCACCGCCATGCGCGGGGCGACGGTGAGCGTGACCGCCGCGGAGCACGAGGCCGGCCGGGCGATCGTTCCCGACGAGGGGCCGCTGAGCGCCGAGCTGCGGCGAAACGTGCTGCGCGGGACGGTGACCGATGAGGCCGGCGCTCCGCTGGCGGACGTTCGCGTCTTCGTCGACGGCTCCGAGAGCTACGTGCTCACCGACGCCGGCGGCGCCTACGAGCTTCCCGGCATCCCGGAGCGCGGCGCCGTCATCTTCAAGCGCGCCGGATACCGACTCGGGGAGATCCCGCTCGGCGACGAGGTGACCATGGACGTCGCCCTCGAGCGGTTCGAGGCGCGAGCCCTCTACGTGCCGGCGGCCGTCTTCGAGTCCTCCGGAGCTCTCGAGGACCTCCTGGCGCTCGTGGATGCGACCGAGATCAACGCCCTGGTCATCGACGTGAAGGAGGTCGACGGGCTCCTCTACTACGCCACCGAGCTGGAGGCGGCGGTCGACGCCGGCGCGGTGCGCGAGGCGCCCCTGTTCGAGCTCGAGGAGCTGCTGCCGATGCTTCGCGAGCGCGGCATCTACACCATCGCCCGCATGGTCGTCATGAAGGACAACGCGGTCACCGCGGCGCGCCCGGAGCTTGCCGTTCGAAACGTCGTCACCGGGGAACCGTGGCGCGACTACATCGGCGGTGCGTGGCTGGACCCATCCGCGCCCGGGGTGGCCGAGTACGTCGCCGCCATCGCGGCAGACCTCGCCGACAAGGGTTTCGACGAAGTCCAGCTCGACTACGTCCGTTTCTACAGCGACGGCCCGTTCGCCGAGGCCGATACGACCCTGCCGAACAGCCAGTCCGTCAGGCTCGCCGCGATGCAGCACGTGCTGCGCGTAGTGGCCGAGACGATGGCCACCAGGCGCGCCTTCCTCGCCGCGGACGTCTTTCCGATCAGCTTTATCCTCGGTGACGACCAGGGGATCGGGCAGCGTCCGGAGGTCGTGATGCCGTACGTCGACTACGCGTGCCCGATGGCGTACCCGAGCCACTTCGGCCCCGGCGTCTTCGGCCTCGCGGTGCCGAACGACCATCCGTACGAGGTCGTCGACCAGACGCTCGAGATCATGAACGAGCAGGCGAGCGAGTGGCCGGTCGCCATCCGGCCGTGGATCCAGGACTTCGGCTTCGGGCCGTTCCTCAAGTACACGCCCGCCCAGGTGGCCGCGCAGATCCAGGCGGCCGCGGATCGGTCGTCGAGCGGCTGGATGGTCTGGAATCCGAGGGCCAACTTCAGCGTCGCGGCGTTCGGCCCACCTCGCCCCGGAGAGGACGCCGGACCGGTCACCGAGGCGCTCCCCGCGCCGTCGGCCTCACCCTAGGCGGGGGTCTCATGCGCGTCGTCGTGCAGCGCGTCTCGCGTGCGTCGGTGAGCGCCGGCGACGAGCAGCTCGGCGAGATCGGGCTCGGCTCGGTCCTCCTCGTCGGCATCGGCCGCGACGACGACGCCGAGACGGTCGACCGCATGGCGGACCGGGTCGTCGGCCTGCGCTACTTTCGAGATGCGGACGGCCGCACCAACCTCGCCGCGGCCGACGTCGGGGCCTCGTACCTGGTCGTCAGCCAGTTCACGCTCTACGCGGACACCAGCCGCGGGCGTCGCCCGGGCTTCACCGATGCGGCCCCTCCGGAGCTGGCGGCGGCGCTCGTCGAGCGCTTCGCGGACCGCCTTCGCGGGCACGGGCGCTCGGTCGGGTCCGGTCGATTCGGTGCGGAGATGGCGGTCGAGCTCGTCAACGACGGGCCGTTCACCCTCGTCCTCGACTCGGAGGCGTAGGCATCTGCCCGAGTCGCAGCCGAGCACCCTGGGGACCGCGAACCGTCCGGATTCACGCCAGGTGACCATTGCGCACCGCGAACGGCCTCCGAAGCGTCCCAATTCATGCCAGGCGTGATTTCAGACGCTTCAACCGCCGATGTGCGCGCATGGTGCACGTCTCATGTGAATCTGGACGTTTGGGAAGGCGCCCACGAGGGAGACAGCGACGCCCGCGTCGGGGGACGCGGGCTCATCGGTCCACCGAAGGGCGAGGTCAGGTCGTCTTCTGGGCCGTCCGTCGGCATCGGCTGCATGCCTTGACCTTGGTGGCCTTGCCGTCGGCGACGACACTCATCGCCTGCAGGTTGGGCAGCCATCGGCGCAGGGCGCGCTTGCGGTTCATCCCGACCGACTGGGGGTTCCAGCCGGTGATCGGTCGCTTGCCACAGATGTCGCAGACCCGTGCCATGAGTGAGCCTCTCCAATCGCGAAAGAACCGGTGTCGCGGCCTCGTGGGCGCACACCGGAGCGATCGGGATGGTAGCACGCTACGATCGGGCCATGCAATCGAGCCGCCCGGTTCGCGGCGTGACCGCGCTCACGGCGGAGGAGCTCGATCGGCCCATCCGGAGCGCCCTGCCGGACCTCGCCCGCGCCTCGGCGTCCCTGGCGAAGCTCGGGGTCCGCACTCCCCGCCAGGCGCTCTGGTACCTGCCCTTCCGCTACGACGACTTCAGCGAGCTTCGAGCGCTCGGCGAGCTCGTCCCCGACGAGAAGCAGTCCGCGCGCGTGCGCGTGGACGCCATCCGCGTCGAGCCGGGCTTCGGGCGCCGTGCGCAGCGCGTCATTGCCCAGCTGTCCGACACGACCGGGAGCGCTGAGGCGATCTGGTTCGGCCGCCGCTACGTCGAGCGCCGGCTGCGCCAGGGGGAGGAGGTGATCGTCTCCGGCAGGGTGACCCGGCGCGGCTGGCGATCGCAGTTCACCTCGCCCGAGTTCAGCCCGGTCGGGCACGAATCGGTGCACACGGCGCGGGTCGTGCCGGTCTACCCCCTCACCGCGGGGGTGAGCCAGAAGCGACTGCGGGAGCTGCTGGCCCGGATCCTCGAACGCGCGCTGCCGGCGGTGGACGACCCCCTGGAGGCAGATGAGCGCGACGGGCTGCCCGCCCTGGCCGATGCGCTCCACACCGCGCACTTTCCGGAGGAGGCGGCCGACGTCGCCGGGGCGCTCGACCGTCTCGCATTCGACGAGCTCCTGGCGCTCCAGCTCACCCTGGCCCAGGTCCGCCAGGCGCGCGAGTCCCTGGTCGCGCCGCGAGTGACGGTCGCGGCAGCCGAACGTCGGGAGATCGTGAATGCGCTGCCGTTCACCCTCACCGACGACCAGGCCTCCGCGGTCGAGGCGATCGTCGCCGACCTTGCCTCCGAGCGGCCGATGCGACGGCTGCTGCAGGGAGACGTCGGCAGCGGCAAGACCGCCGTGGCTGCCGTGGCGCTCGCGTGCGCGGTGGGTGCCGGCTGGCAGGCCGCGCTCATGGCCCCGACCGAGATCCTCGCCCGCCAGCATCACACCGGCCTCGCGCCTCTCCTCGACGCGCTCGGCGTGCGGGCCGAGTTCCTGTCGGGCTCGCTCGGCGCGGCGCGCAAGCGCGAGATCCACGACGCGATCGGGAACGGCATGGCGGAGGTCGTCATCGGCACCCACGCCGTCATCAGCGAGGCGGTCGCCTTCCCGCGCCTGGGCCTGGCGATCGTGGACGAGCAGCACCGGTTCGGCGTCGGCCAGCGCGCCGCGCTCCAGGCGAAGGGCAGCGGGGGAGAGCCGCACGTGCTGGCGCTGACCGCCACGCCGATCCCGCGCACGCTGGCGCTGACGCTGTACGGCGACCTCGCCATCAGCACCATCCGGCAGATGCCTCCGGGCCGGCGCCCGATCCGCACCGAGATCCGCGATCGATCGGCGATGCCGAAGATCGAGGCCTTCCTCGCGTCCGAGGCGGCGGAGGGCCGCCAGGCGTTCGTCGTCGTTCCGCTCGTCGCCGAATCGGAGGCGCTCCAGGCGGCCAGCGCGGACGCGGAGGGCGAGCGGCTGCGCCTGGCGCTGCCCGGGCTGCGCGTCGGCGTCGTCCACGGGCAGCAGCGAGCCGACGTCCGGGACGCGGCCATGACGGCGTTCGCGGCCGGCGAGATCGACGTGCTGGTGGCGACCACGGTCATCGAGGTCGGCATAGACGTGCCGAACGCGAGCGTGATGGTCGTCGAGGACGCCGAGCGCTTCGGCCTGGCCCAGCTCCATCAGCTTCGCGGCCGAGTCGGCCGGGGGGTGCATCGGTCCTTCTGCATCCTCGTCTCCGACGCCACCGAAGAGCTGCCGCGCCGCCGCCTGGAGGTCGTCGCGGGCTCGACCGACGGCTTCGAGATCGCGGAGGCGGACCTCGAGCTGCGCGGCGCCGGGAACCTGCTGGGGACGCGCCAGTCCGGCCTGCCCCCGCTCCGCGTCGCCTCGCTCTTCGAGCCACGCCACCTGCGGCTGGCCGAGCGCGCGCGGGCGCTGGCGGACGGCCTCGTCCACTCGGATCCGAGCCTCGCCGGACGCCCGGCCCTGGCGCGCCTGCGGAAGGAGTTCGCGGCGCTCGAGGAGGAGGGCGAGGCGGCCTGATGCGCGTCATCGCCGGGACGGCTGGCGGGCTGACGCTGGTCGCCCCGCGCGGCCGCGCGACGCGACCCATCACCGATCGCGTGAAGGAGACGCTCTTCGCCATCCTGGGCGAGCGGGTGCCGGGCGCGCGGGTGCTCGACCTCTACGCAGGGAGCGGCGCGGTCGGGATCGAGGCGCTCTCGCGCGGGGCAGCGCACGCGACGTTCGTGGAGCGCGGGCGAGACGCGCTCGCAGCGCTGCGCACCAACCTGGAGCGCACCGGCCTGGCGGCGATGGCGACCGTGGTGAGCACCGACGTCGAACGCTTCCTGGCGAGCGCCGACGGCGGGCCGTGGGACCTCGTCGTGCTCGATCCGCCGTATGCGGAGCGTGCTATCGTGACGCCGCTTCACGATCTGGCGCCGCACCTGGCGCCGGGGGCGGCCGTGGTGGTGAAGCATCACTGGCGGTCCGAGGTGCCCGAGCTCGCGGACCTGTCGACGAGCCGTCAGCGGCGGTTCGGGGAGACGATGCTCACCTTCATGGAGGCGACGAACCGATGACGCGCGTCGCGGTCTTCCCCGGATCGTTCGACCCGATCACGAACGCCCACCTGGACGTCGCGCGCCGCGCCGCCGACCTCTTCGACCGCCTCGTCATCGGCGTCCTGAACAACCCGCGGAAGGAACCCCTCTTCAGCGTCGACGAGCGCATCGAGCTCATCCGGCGCTGCGTGGCGGACCTCGGCGATCACGTCACCATCGACGCCTTCGACGGGCTCACCGTCGACTTCGCCCGCCGCCAGGGCGCGGGGTTCATCGTGCGCGGGCTGCGCGCGGTGAGCGACTTCGAGGCCGAGCTCCAGATGGCGCTGACCAACCGGAAGCTGGCGCCGGAGGTCGACACCACCTTCCTCATGACGGCGCTCGAGTTCGGGTACGTCAGCTCGACGCTCGCCAAGGAGGTGGCGCGCTTCGGTGGCGACGTGGGGGCCATGGTCCCGGACCTCGTGGCGGAGGCGCTCGAACGGCGGCTGAGGGCCGGCGCGAGCGTATAATCCCCCCGTTCACGGGAGGCCTGCCACGGACATCATCTTCCTGGTCGAGCGCCTGGAGTCGCTCGTCGCGGCCAGCAAGAAGCTGCCCCTGACGAACAACGTCGTCCTGGACCAGGCGACCCTTCTCGAGCTCATCGATCAGCTGCGCGTGTCGGTGCCCGACGAGGTGCGCCAGGCGCGGCGCATCACCGAGGAGGCGTCGCGCATCAGTGAGCGGGCTCAGGAGGAGGCGGACGCGATCGTCGCGCGCGCCCAGCAGCAGGCCGCGCAGATGCTCGAGGAGCGGGAGCTCGTGCGCGCCTCCCAGCAGCGCGCGGCCGAGATCATCGAGGCGGCGCAGAACGAGATGCGCGAGATCCGACGCGGGGCGGACGAGTACGCGGCGGGGGTTCTGATTCGGCTCGAGGGGGAGTGCATCAAGGCGCTCACGAGCATCAAGCGCGGGATCGACATGCTCGACGAGCGCCATCGTCCCGCCGGATCGGATGGGATCGGACCCGTCGCCGCAGGCCTCCCGATCGAGCAGCGCGAGGAGCAGGAGCAGGCCAGAGCCGCCTCCCGGCCATGACCTCGTTCAACGTGGCGGGGCTCCTCCACGAGCCCCCCGGCGTCACTCGTGACGTCCGCCTGCGCGACCACTACCTCAGCCTTGGGCCCGACGTCGAGCTCGCCGGCCCGCTCGACGCCGACCTCCGGCTGCAGCGCACGAACCGCGGCATCCTCATGCGGGGGGAGGTGCGGGCGCCCCTGCGCAGAACGTGCGCGCGGTGCGCCGACTCCTACGTCGAGGACGTTCGCGTCCCCGTGTCGGAGGAATTCCTGCCGAGCGTGGACCCGACGACGGGCACGCCACTCCAGCGGGCGGAGGGCGACGACGCGGTCCAGCACGTCGACGAGCACAATGAGATCAGCATGGACGGCGTCCTGCACGACGAGCTGGCGCTGACGGAGCCGATGCACCCGCTGTGCAGCCCCGACTGCCCCGGCCTGTGCGCCGAGTGCGGCGAGCGCCTGGGCGGGGCGCACCAGCCGCACGTGGACGATGAGGTGGACCCGCGCCTGGCAGCGCTGGCCGCCCTCCTGGAGCGTGGGCCTGGCGATGAACCGCCGAGTTGACGCGCGGGTCGTGGCCGCGCGCGTCTCAGGTTCGACGCATCGGTCCAGGCATCACCGCCGACGGGCCTTCAGACCGGCTCGCGTGACTGCCTGACCGATCAGTCGATCAGGCGACGCCCCGAGCCGGGCCCAGGCGACAATCCGTCCATCCATCGACAGAGACCAGCCGGCATCCTCGACGCGCCCAGGTCCTGGGACCCCGACGGCCCTCTCGGGACTCGGCGGCTATACTGCGGCGTCCCGTCCGTCATCGGTCAAGGAGTTTCCGCGTGGGCGTTCCCAAGCGAAAGGTATCCAAAGCGCGCCAGGGCGAGCGACGAGCCCACCTGGCGATGAGCGCGCCCCCGCTCGTGGAGTGTGACCACTGCCACGAGCTGAAGCGGGCGCATCACGTCTGCCCGACCTGCGGCTGGTACGCGGGTCGCGAGGCCGTGCCGATCGAGCCGGTCGGTCCGGTGGAAGGCCAGCGCTAACTCACATGCGCATCGCGGTCGACGCGATGGGAGGGGACCACGCCCCTCGCGAGATCGTCCGCGGCGCAATCGACTACGCCACCTCGAGCAGCGACGAGGTCATCCTCGTCGGTGACGTCCCTCGCCTCGAGCGCGAGATCGCCGCGTACGACGGCGGCCGGCCCGCCAACATCCGGCTCGTCGACGCGCCGGAAGTGGTCGAGATGGGCGAGCACCCGGCCACGGCGCTCCGCACGAAGCGTCGCGCGTCGATCGTGGTCGCCACCGACCTCGTGCGGGATGGCGAGGCCGATGCCGTCATCAGCGCGGGATCAACCGGCGCCACCATGGCCGCCGCGGTCTTTCGGCTGGGCCGCATCGAGGGCATCGACCGACCAGCGCTGCCCGCGCACATGCTGACCGCCACCGGTCCGGTGATGCTGCTCGACGTCGGTGCCAACGTCGACTCCTCCGCGGACAACCTCGTGCAGTTCGCCGCGATGGGCGCCATCTTCGCCGAGCATGTCCTCCACGTGCCGAACCCGCGCATCGGCCTCCTGAACATCGGCGAGGAGGTCGAGAAGGGGGACGCCCTGGCCCGCGAGGCCCACGAGAAGCTGTTGACCGCCGGGCTGCGCTTCGTCGGCAACGTCGAGGCCCACGACATGATCGGCCATCGGGCCGACGTGGTCGTGTGCGACGGGTTCGTGGGCAACGTCGTCATCAAGTTCTTCGAGGGCATCACGAGCTTCATCTTCCGGGCGCTGCGCGAGGACCTCCAGCAGGGGCCGATCGCGCCCCTCGCCCTCCTGGCGCTCAAGCCGGGCTTCGACCGCATGAAAGCGCGCTTCGACTACGAGAGCTACGGCGGCGCTCCGCTGCTCGGCGTGAAGGGCGTGAGCATCGTGACCCACGGGCGCGCGAAGGCCCGGATGATCGAGAATGCCATCCGGGTCGCGTCGGAGGCCGCCCACGCCAAGGTTCCCGACCTGATCGCGGAGTGGACGCGCGAGCACCCCGCACTGAGCAGCCGCGGCGTGCGCTCGAGGCTGGCGGCCCGCCTCCACATCGAGCGCGGCTGACGCCGATGCGGGCCAGCCGAGCCGCCGACCCGGGCATGCAGGCGAGGCGGCTGGCGCTGCTGGCCCTGTTCGAGGACGAGTTCCGGCCGGGCATCGCCGCCGCGGCGCTCGAACGGCTGGCGGCCGAGCGCGAGGTGCCGGACGAGGTGCGCCGGCACGCGGCCGACATCCTCGCCGGGGTCGCCGAACACCGTAGCGAGCTGGACGCCCGCATCGAGGCCGAGGCGCCGCTGATACCCGTTCCGGAGCTCGGCCGGGTGGAGCGGACGATCCTCCGGAGCGCCCTGTATGAGGTGCTATACTCCGCCGCGACCCCGGCCAGGGAGACGATGCGGGACGCGGTGTCCCTCGCCCGGATCTACGCCGGCGACGCGGCGCGCAGGCTGGTCAACGGCGTGCTAGGAAGCGTTTCCAGATCATCGGGTGGAGGAGTCTGAGTGACCGACGGCACCACGTTCGAGCGACTCAAGAAGATCATCGTCGAGCAGCTCGGCGTCGACGAGGAGGAGGTCACCCCGACCGCCTCGTTCGTCGAGGACCTCAACGCCGATTCCCTGGACCTCGTCGAGCTGATCATGAGCCTCGAGGAGGAGTTCGGGATGGAGATCTCCGACGAGGACGCCGAGCGCATTCAGAAGGTCTCGGACGCGGTCGAGTACATCGAGGAGCACCAGCAGTAGACGGAGCCACCCCATGGATGCTCCGCCGCTCGACGAGCTCGCCGCCCGCCTCGGCATCGTCCTTCGGGAACCGGAGCTCGTCGGACAGGCGTTCGTCCACAGCTCCTTCCTCAACGAGAACCCCAGCCTCGTCACCGGCCACAACGAACGACTCGAGTTCTACGGTGACGCCGTCATCAGCCTCGTCGTCAGCCGCCTCCTGTACGACCGCTACCCCGACGAGGACGAGGGCTTCCTGACCGCCCGGCGGGCGGCGCTCGTGAATCGCGAGACGCTAGCCGTCATGGGGCTCGAGCTCGGGCTCGATCGCTACCTGCTCCTCGGTCGCGGTGAGGCGGAGGCGGGCGGCGCGACCCGCCCATCCGTCCTCGCCGCCAGCTTCGAGGCGCTGGCCGGGGCGCTGTCGCTGAGCGAAGGGAGCGAGCTCACGGAGGCGGTCCTCGAGCGCCTCTTCGCCGGGCGGATGGACGCGCTCGCGTCGGAGGACGGTCCGCCCAAGTCGGCCAAGTCCCGGCTGCAGGAGTGGACGCAGCGCCGGCACGGTACGAGGCCGGTCTATCAGCTCTCCGCCACGAGCGGTCCCGCGCACCAGCAGCAGTTCGACGTCCTCGTCCTGGTGGACGGGCAGCCGGTCGGCACGGGATCCGGGACGAGCCGCCAGCGGGCCGAAGAGCGGGCCGCCGCCGCCGCACTCGCGGAGCTGCGCGCCGAGTCTGGGTCGGAGGGGTCGGGCTCGGGCGGCGGGGTTCCGGGCGCACACGGCCCGGTGGTGGAGCCAACGCCGCCGTGAGCCGGCTCAGGGAGCTGCGGCTCCACGGCTTCAAGTCCTTCGCCGACCCGACGCGCTTCGTCTTCGAGCCCGGGGTGAACGCCGTCCTGGGCCCGAACGGCTCCGGCAAGAGCAACATGGCCGATGCCGTCCGGTGGGTGCTCGGCGAGCAGTCGAACCGCTCGCTCCGCACGAGGCGAGGGGACGACGTCATCTTCGCCGGCTCCGAGCAGCGCAAGCCGCAGGGCATGGCCGAGGCGGTGCTGACCCTCGACAACGCCGATGGCTGGCTGCCCATCGAATTCGCGGAGGTGACCATCAGCCGCCGCGCCTACCGATCCGGCGAGACGGAATACCTGGTGAACGGCGCGCGCGCGCGGCTGCGAGACATCGTCGAGCTGCTCGGCGAGGGCCGCCTGGGCGCGAATGAGCTCGTCGTCGTCGGCCAGGGAACCGTCGACGCGGCACTCTCGCTGCGCCCCGAGGAGCGCCGGCAGCTGTTCGAGGAGGCCGCCGGCGTCAAGGGCCTCCAGGTCAAGCGCAACGAGGCGTCGTCGCGCCTGGCCAGGGCGCTCGACAACCTCACGCGCGTCAGCGACCTCGTGACCGAGCTCAAGCCGCAGGTCCGCCGGCTGGCGCTGCAGGCCGAGCACCAGCAGCAGCACGATGCGCTCGGCGCGCGGGCCGGAGCGCTGGTGGCCGCATCGCATCGGCGGCGCGAGCAGGCCGCCCGCGCGCTGCTGGGCGACGCTCGACGCGTCGCCGCCGCGGCGGAGGCGGCGCTCGAGGCATACCGCGCGGCGCAGGAGCAGAAACGCAGCGCGATCGCCGAGGCCGAGGCTCGCTACTGGGAGGCCGATGAGGCGGCACGCGAGGCCGCGCGCGCCCGCGAGGAGACGCGAGAGGCTCTCATCCGCGCCGAGGGCCGTCTCGAGGCCGTCGAAGCCCGGCTCGCCGCGTTGAACGCCCAGGTCGAGCGCGAAACCGGCGAGCTGGCGGCTGCCGAGCGCGCGGTCGCCGATGACGACGACGGCGCGCCGACGGACGCGATGGGGACTGCCCTGGCGGAGGCGCGCGCGGCCGAGGATGCATGGCGTCGCGCGCTTGCCGACCTGGCATCCGCCGACGAGCGCCTGCTCGCCGCCGAGGAGGCCGTGGCCGCGGTGCGCTCACGCGACAGCGACCTCATCGCCGCTGTGGCACGCTCGGAGGAGGAGCTCGCTCGACGGCGCTCACGTCACGATCAGGCCG
>DASWGW010000092.1:0-5736 GCA_036393435.1 Candidatus Limnocylindria bacterium
TACGCCGTTGAGGATCGGTTCAGGATCTCGGCCAGGCTGGTGCGTGGCGACGGCAGCAGCGATGAGCACGCCTGCCTGAACGAGGTCGTCGTGGCGCGCGGGAGCCGCGTGCGGATGA
Source organism: Candidatus Limnocylindria bacterium (assembly GCA_036393435.1). Lineage (GTDB taxonomy): Bacteria > Chloroflexota > Limnocylindria > QHBO01 > QHBO01 > JACDBZ01. The sequence goes on from DASWGW010000092.1 coordinate 119, forward strand.
TCCAGCTCGAGGTCGAGGTCTCCGGATCGCACCTCGCCACCTATGTCGCGGACGGCGTGGTGGTGGCGACGCCCACCGGGTCGACCGCGTACAGCTTCAGCGCAGGCGGCTCCGTCCTCGACCCGAGGCTGCGCAACATGGTCATCACCCCGGTCGCGGGCTACCTCTCGCCGCTCCGCAGCGTCGTGGCGGGAGAGGACCACGAGGTGCGGATCACGCTGCGCGAGGCGGTCGATGGGGCGCTCGTGAGCGTCGACGGCCAGCTCGACCTGCCGATCGCCGTCGGCGACCGCGTCGAGGTGCGTGCGCTCGACGAACCGCTGCGCATGATCCAGCTGGCCGGCAGCACGCCCTTCTACGACCTGCTGCGGACCAAGGCGTCCCTGCTTCCCTCCTGACCGATGAGAGACCGATGGCGCTGCGCGAGCTGACGGTGGAGAACCTCGCCGTCGTGGAGTCGGTCAGGCTGCGCCTGTCCCCGGGCTTCACCGTCCTGACCGGCGAGACCGGTGCGGGGAAGTCGCTCGTGGTCGACGCCGTGGCGCTCGCGCTCGGGGCTCGAGCCAGCGGCGACCAGGTGCGCTCGGGGACCGATGCGGCACGCGTGGAGGCGATCTTCGACGCTCCGCCGCCGCTGACTGAAGACCCGCTGGCCGGCGTGCTCGCCGAGGGCGAGGGCGTGACGATCATCCGGCGCGAGGTCGGCGCGGACGGCCGCTCGCTGGCGCGCGTCAACGACCGCGCGGTGACGGTCGGCAGCCTGGCGGGGCTCGGGGCTCGCCTCGGCGAGATCCACGGCCAGCACGAGCAGCAGCGGCTGCTCGAGCCGGCGAGGCAGCTCGCGCTCCTCGACGCGTACGGCGACCTCGCGGCAGGGGCGGGCGAGGTGGCCGAGCGGCACCGGGCCTGGCGCGCGACGATCGCCGCGTCCGCGGAGCTGCTCACCGACGCGCACGAGCTCGCGCGCCGTCGCGAGCTGCTGCGGCACCAGGTCGACGAGATCGGCGGCGCCGCGCCACGGCCGGGGGAGGACCTGGAGCTCGAGGCGCAGCTGCGCGCGGCAGGGCACGCCGAGACGATCGCGCGCAGCGCCGCCGAGGCGGTCGCCGCGCTCCGGGACGACGGCGGCGCCGGGGACGGGCTGAGCAACGCGGAGCGGGCGCTCGCGGCGGCCGCCCAGCACGACGAGCGGTTCGCCCCGCTGGCGGACCGCGCCGCCGGCCTGGCGGCCGAGGCTGCCGAGCTGGCGCGCGAAGCGGCGACGGCCGGGGAGGGGGTCGAGCTCGACCCCGCGACGCGTGCCGCGTCCGAGGAGCGCCTGGCGCTCCTCTACGACCTGCGGCGCAAGTACGGCGACTCGCTAGAGGCGGTGGTGGCATTCGGAGAGGCCGCCTCGACCGAGCTGGAGCGGCTTGAGGACCAGGAGGGGGCGCGGGAGCGGCTGCGGGCCGAGGAGATCCACCGGCGGACCGCGCTCGAGGAGGCCACGGGGGCGCTTTCAGCGGCACGACATGCGGCCGGAGAACGGCTCGCCGCAGCCGTGAACGGCGAGCTCGCGCCCCTCGGATTGCCGCCGGGGTCGTTCGGGATCGAGATCGAGGCGGTCGAGGTGGGCCCGAACGGGGCCGACCGCGTCACATTCACGTTCACCCCCAACCCCGGCGAGCCCACGCGGCCGCTGGGCCGCATCGCGTCGGGAGGGGAGGCGAGCCGGCTGTCGCTGGCCATCAAGGTCGTCCTTGCCGCGGCCGACGAGACGCCGCTGCTCGTGTTCGACGAGATCGATGCGGGCGTCGGCGGCCGCAACGCGGCGGCGCTGGGAGAGCGCCTGCGGGCCCTGAGCCGCTACCATCAGGTGGTGTGCGTCACACACCTCGCGCAGGTGGCCGCGCGCGCCGATGCGCACCTTCGGGTCGGCAAGCGGGTGAGCGGCGGGCGCACCCTGACGGAGGCGACCGAGCTCACGGCCGAGGAACGAACCGCGGAGATCGCGGCGATGCTCGCCGGGGAGGGGGCCGGCGACGAGGCACTCGCCGCCGCGGAGGCGCTGCTGCGCGCGGCCACGTGACCGCAGATCCCCGTTTCACCGACGCAGTCGACGCGTTTCTCCTCGAGCTCCGCGTGGAGCGCGGCCTCTCGCCGCTGACGATCGAGGCGTACCGCCGCGACCTGGGGCAGTTCGCAGCGCACGCCGGGACGCGCTGGACGAACGACCCGGGCCCGCTCATCGATTTCGTGGCGGCGCTCCAGCGACGCGCCTCGCGGCGGAGCACGCAGGCGCGCAAGTCGGCGGCGGTCCGCAGCTTCTACGCCTTCGCGCTGCGCGAGGGCCACGCGACCCGCGACGTGCCCGCCCTCGTCGATGCGCCGCGCCCGGGGAGCTACCTCCCCGACGTCCTGGCTCCCGAGCAGGTCGTCGCCATCCTGGATGCGCCACCGGCGGACGAGCTCATCGGCATCCGAGACCGGGCGATCCTCGAGGTCCTCTACGCCTGCGGCCTGCGCGTCAGCGAGCTCGTGGGCCTCGACACCGATCGCGTCGACCTCGCGGCCCCGCAGCTGCGCGTCATCGGCAAGGGAAACAAGGAGCGCCGGGTGCCGATGGGCGACGAGGCACGCGAGCGGCTGCATCGGTACCTGTCCGGCCCGCGGGTGGAGTGGACGGCTGGCCGGCCGACGCCGGCGGTCTTCGTCGGACGGCGCGGCAGGCGGCTGTCGCGCGAATCGGTCTGGGCGCTCGTGAAGCGCTGGACGGCGGTGGCCGGGGTCACGGAGCGCGTCTCGCCGCATACCTTCCGGCACAGCTTCGCGACGCATCTGCTCGAGGGCGGCGCCGACCTGCGGGTGGTCCAGGTCCTCCTTGGCCATGCTAGCATCAGCACCACCCAGCTCTACACGCACCTGACCGGCGAGCGCGTCCGCGAGGTCTACGCGAAGGCGCATCCGAGAGCCTGAAGGCAGCACGCAGAGCGGAGCGCACGGAGGCCCAGTGAGTTATGCGCGCAACCTCCTCAGCCGTGGCGAGGAGGTCGTCTACGAGAGCCGGCAGCACTGGTTCGCGGTCATCGCGCGCACCTGGCTGTGGCTCCTCATCGCGATCGTGGCGCTCGCGGTGGTCATCTTCCTCGTCTCCGGCGAGCAGCCGATCCTCGGCAGCCCGGAGCTCGACCAGATCATCACCATCGTCGGCATCATCGCGATCCTTCTCTCCGCCGTGCTCGTCGGTTACGTGCTCTGGGACTGGCGCAACCAGGAGTGGCTCGTCACCACGCGCCGCGTCATCCGCGCCGAGGGCGTCCTGAACAAGACGATGGCCGACTCGTCGCTCGAGAAGATCAACGACGCGCGGCTCGAGCAGAGCCTGTTCGGCCGCATCTTCGGCTACGGCACGCTCGACATCCTGACCGCCGCCGAGGAGGTCGGCGGCCCGAACATCGCCGACTTCCCGATGATCGCCGACCCCGTCGACTTCAAGAAGGCGATGCTCGACCAGAAGGAGATGCTCGAGCGGCCCGACCTTGCCCGCCCTCGCTACCAGCGGCCCGGTCAGCCCCCCGACATGCAGCGCGCCGAGGCGATGCCGGCGCGGGCCGGTTCTGACCGCGTCGCGCTCCACCCGGAGGCCGATGCGCCGGCCGCGGAGCCATCGCCCGTGCCGCAGCCGGACGCTGCGGAGGGGTCCAGCCCTGCCGATCCGGTCGGGGAGACGCTGGAGCGCCTGGCCGGGCTGCGCGATCGCGGCCTCATCACGCCCGACGAGTACGAGGCGAAGAAGCGCGAGATCCTGGAGCGGATGTAGGTGACCCTTGCACCGCTCGGAGAGCTCTCCGACGGCGTGACCGGACCCCAGCTCGACCAGCGCATCCACGAGGCCACCGAGTCACTTCGCGAGCGCCTGGCCACGCGTCAGGCCCTCTCCTCCCCGCGCATCGTCGCCGTGCTGGGCTCCGGCCTGGGCGGCGTGACCGAGCTGCTCGACAACGAGCCCCGGGTCCGCGTCCCGTATGCGGACCTTCCGCACGTGCCGCGCTCCGCCGTGGAGGGCCATACGGGTGAGCTCGTCGCCGGGTCGGTCCGCGGCGTCGCGGCGATCCTGCTCTCGGGCCGCGCCCACCCGTACGAGGGGCATTCGCACGCCGCCTCGACCCTGCTCCTGCGCGCCGTGCTCGCGCTTGGCCCGGAGCTCTTGATCCTGACCAACGCCGCCGGTGGCCTGAACCCGGCGTACGAGCCGGGCGACGTGATGCTCATCAGCGATCACCTGAACCTGTCGGGCGACAACCCGCTGCGCGGCCCGAACCTCGAGAGATTCGGGCCCCGCTTCCCGCCGATGACCGACGCGTACGACCCGGAGCTGCGTGCGCAGGCGCACGAGGCGGCCCTGCGCATCGGCCTGGAGCTCCGTGAGGGCGTGTACGTCATGCTCGCGGGGCCGTCGTACGAGACTCGCGCCGAGATGCGGATGCTGCGCGCCTTCGGCGCCGACGCCGTGGGGATGTCCACGGCGCATGAGACGATCGTCGCGCGCCATGCGGGCGTGCGAGTGCTGGGATTCAGCCTCATCACCAACAAGGCGACCGACGACGTCGAGGCCGGCGCCACGCATGACGAGGTGATCGAGGTCGGTCGCATCGGCGCCGAGAGGCTCGTACGGCTCCTCGGCGACCTCTTGGCGCGCCTCGCCTGATGCTCTTCGGCGACATTTCGCTCGAACGGCTGATCGCCGGGGTCATCGCCCTGCTCGTGGGGCTCACCTTCCACGAGTTCAGCCACGCGCTGATGGCGGATCGACTTGGCGACCGCCAGCCACGGGCCATGGGCCGGCTCACCCTCAACCCGCTGCCCCACATCGATCCCATCGGCGCCCTGATGCTGCTCCTGGCCGGGTTCGGCTGGGCCAAGCCGGTCATGGTCAATCCCTACGCCCTGCGCGATGGCCCGCGGTCGATGGCCGTGGTGGCCGCCGCCGGACCGATCGCCAACGTCGTCGTGGCCACAGGATTCGCGGCCGTCTTCCGCCTCCTGGATCTGGCCGGCGTGGAGGGCGGGTTCGCCTTCGGCCTCGTCGCGAACATCGTGTTCCTCAACATCCTGCTGGCGCTCTTCAACCTGATCCCGATCCCGCCGCTCGACGGCTACAACGTAGCTCTCGCCTTCCTCCCGCCGCGGCAGGCGCTGACGCTCCAGCGGTACGCGCCGTACGGGGTGATCGTCCTGCTGGTTCTGATCGTCATGCCGAACAGCCCGCTGGGGCTCCTGTTCGGCCTCGTTGGCGGGATCACGCAGGTGTTGCTGGGTGCATAGGGTCGCGCAGGTCGTCACGCACCTTCGGGCTCGTGTCACGCCGCACGAGGAGGGGTTCGCGCGGCAGATCCTGCCCAACGGCGCGTGGTCCCTGTTCGCGGCCATGCCGGTTGCCGACCGGCGCCACGCCCTCGACGTGGTGGATCGCCTCGTGGCGGAGGGCCACGACTCGCCGGACCTGCTCGCGGCCGCGCTGCTCCACGACGCGGCCAAGGGCCGTCGCATGCGCCTGTGGCACCGCGTGGCGGGCGTCCTTCTCGAGCGGCTCGCCCCGAGCCTGCTTCGCCGCCTCGCGGCCGCCGAGCCGTCCTCCT
>DASWGW010000093.1:0-4544 GCA_036393435.1 Candidatus Limnocylindria bacterium
CGGGTGCACTGGATGGCGGAGGGTCGCTGGATCGTCTTCGCCGCTCCCGCCGACGGGAGCCTCGAGCTGTGGCGCGTCAGCACGGACGACCGTCGCATCGAGCGCCTGACGCGCGACCGCCACTACCTCGGCCGGCAGCACCTGGTCGCCCTGCCACGCGGCGGGGCCCGCCTGGCCGCCGTTCGCACGGCCGGGACCGAGCCCCCGAACGTGGTCGTCGGCGACATTCCGGCCGGCCGTGTCACCACCGGCGGCGTGGAGCTGCGGCGCGTCAGCGACCTCATGGGCGAGGCGTGGCGCGACATCCGCCTGGTGCGGCCGGTGGTGCGCTGGCACGAGGTGGACGGCCGGCGCATCCAGGGCTGGTTCCTCCAGGCGCCGGGCAGCTCTCGACGCACTCCCGCACCCGTCGTCCTGGAGATCCACGGCGGACCCGCGACCCTGTACGGCTGGTCGCTGATGTGGGAGTGGCAGCTCATCGCCGCGAGCGGCACGAGCGTGTACGCCTGCAACCCCCGCGGCTCGCAGGGCTACGGGCAGGCCTTCCTGACCGCGAACCACGCCGACTGGGGCGACGGGCCGATGAGCGACGTCATGGCCGGCCTGGACAGCCTGGCGGCCGATGGGCTCGTGGACCCGGACCGGATGGGCGTGACCGGCGGCTCGTACGGCGGCTACCTGACGTCGTGGATCGTGGGCCACACCGACCGGTTCAAGGCCGCCGTCACCTGCCGCAGCGTGAACGACATGGTGAGCGAGATGCTGTCGGGCGACATCGGCGGGCCGACCTTCGGGCTCTACGAATACGGCGTCCAGCCGTGGGAGGACTGGGACCTCTACCGGCGTCACTCGCCCCTGACCTATGCGACGAACGTGACGACGCCGCTCCTCATCCAGCACGCCGAGAAGGACCTGCGCTGCACGGTGGTCCAGGCCGAGGAGCTGTTCGCGGCCCTGCGCTCGCTTCGCAGGACGGTCCGCCTGATGCGCGCGCCGGACGAGTCGCACGAGCTGACCCGCTCCGGGACTCCGTTCCGTCGCGTGGACAACGTGCGCCTCATCGTGGACTGGTTCCGCCACTTCCTGGTCGAGGGCAACACGCGGCTGCCGCGGATCGACCCCAACCGGGGCTAGGCGCCGCGCGCCGCGCGGGCGATCTCGAGCCACGCGTCCACCGTGTCGGCGGCGGGAAGGCCTCGAACGACCACCGTGTCCACGACTGACCGATACGGCTCGAGCGCCGCGTCCACCGTGGCCTCGTCCCCGGAGTCGACCGCGACGCCGATCAGCCTGACGCGCTGCTCCGCAATGGCGCGCGCGTAGTGCTCGCCGACGCGGGCGTAGCGGTCCATCTCGTCGCTCAGGCGGCTCTCGGCACCAGGGCCGACCGCGGTGCGCACGTAGGCCACGAGGCGGGGTGCCGGGCGCCCGCCCTGGGCGGCGCCCTCGGCGATGAGGTCGCGAAGCTCGGCGAGCCGGTCCGGCAGCGCCCAGTTGACGACCACGGCATCGGCGATCTCGCCGGCGAGTCGCGCCATGCGGGGGCCGACCGCGGCAACGGCGAGTCGATGCTCAGGCAGCAGCCGGCGGAGCTCCGCAACCCCGCCGCGGACGAGGTCGAGCGAACGCGAGGATCCGCTACCGACTCCTAGCGTCAGCCGCTCGGGCGCAGGCCCAGCCCCCTGGACGCGCTCGGCGATGACGGCGGGCGTCTGCTCGGAGAGCGCGACCACGCCGACGCCCAGGGCGAGCTTCGACGTTCCCGACCCCACGGCGGCCAGGGTCGCCAGACCGTCGCCTCGACGGTTGTCGTTGACCCACAGCTCGTCGTAGCCGAGCGCCTCGACCCCGGTCCCCAGCCTGGCCGATTCCGGGCGAGTGGCGGCGGTGATCCCGAAGGCGGTACGCGGGTGCATCGGTCAGACCTTGCCAGAACCACGGAGGGGGCGTGACAGCGGTTGTACGCTGGATCGAGCCATCGAGCCGGCCACGTCGGCCATCGTCCGACGGTCGAGCCCTGATGTGACCCTGGGGAGCGTGGAATGAACGCATTCATCATCGAGCTGGAGAACAAGCCGGGCTCGCTTGCCCAAGTTGCCGAGGCGCTCGGCGAGCGTGGCATCAACATCACCGCCATCAGCGGCGTAACGGCCGGCACCGCCGGCGCCCTTGGGGTGCTGACGAACGACGAGTCGGGCACGCGCGAGGTGCTCAAGTCGGCCGGGATCAAGGTGCGCGAGATCGGCCTCGTGTCGGTCAGCCTCGAGAACAAGCCCGGGGCCCTCGGGCAGGTGGCTCGCAAGCTGGCGGACGCCGGAGTGAACATCGAGCTCCTGCTCGGCACGGGCATGAGCGGCTCGAACGTCACCGTGGCCCTCGGCGTCGACAACGTCGAGGCTGCGCAGCGGGCGATCGGCCAGGCGGCGAGCGTCCAGGCCTAGCCGGCGCGCGGGAGCGCGGCGCGGGCCATCTCCGGTACGTCGGTCACGAACCCCCACAGTCCGGATGCGGCGAGATGCCGCATCCGGGCGGGGTCGTTCACGACGTAGCAGCCGACCTCGCGCCCGTACGCCTTCGCCAGCACCAGGATCCGAGAGGGATCCAGCCCGAGGTCGGGATCCCACGGGTGGACGCCGACGTGGCCGTGCTCAGTCGCCCAGACGAGGGCCGCCTCGACGTCCTGACCTGGCACCAGGAGGTACCCGGTGCGGATCCCGCGATCCAGCTCGCGAACGCGGTCGATCGATCGCTCGTCGAAGCTGATGACCGACACGCGTTCCTCATCCCGGACGGCGCGCCCGTGGAGCGCCTCGACGACGGCGTCGGGCGCGGCCCGGGCCTTGATCTCCACGACCAGGCCAAGCCGGCCCGGGAGCCAGTCGAGCACCTCGGGCAGGGTCGGAACGGTCAGGCCGCGGCCGCGATAGGGGTACTCGCCGCCGACGCCGGCGAAGCCGGCCCCGGCATCGGCCTGCCGGATCTCGTCCATGGTGAGCTCGGCGACCGCGCCGGTGCGGTCGGTGGTGCGGTCGAGCGTCTCGTCGTGGATGACGGCCAGCTGCCCGTCGGCGGTGAGGTGGACGTCGAGCTCGATCGCATCGGCTCCGGCCTCGACCGCCAGCCGAAAGGCCTCGATGGTGTTCTCCGGCGCGCTCCCCGAGGCGCCACGGTGGGCGACGATCAGCGTCATTGCGTCGCCCCCTCGGGGACCCCGCGCAGGATGGCGATCCCCACCACCAGCAGCACGAGGAGTGAGGCGATGGCGACCTGGTACGCGCCCGTCCCGAGCGGTGGGAGGAGGCTCGCGACGATGATCCCGTAGGTCACGGGACCGACGACCGCGCTGAACTTCCCGACCAATCCGTAAAGGCCGAACATCTCGCCCACGCGCTCGGGCGGCGACAGGCGCAGCAGCATGAGCCGATCGACCACGCCGGCCCCGCCGAGCCCGGCACCCAGCAGCGCGCCGGCGACCAGGAACGGGATCGGGGAGAGCGCGACGCCGATGATGACGAGCCCCACCGCCCACGTCCCGAGCACGGCGAAGAGCGTGCGACGCGGGCCCCAGCGGTCGGCGAGCATCCCCCAGCCGAAGGAGGCGATCACCGCCACCACGGTCAGGACCAGGAGCACCTGGAGGGCCTGCCCCTCCGTGAAGCCGACCGCGTGCACGGCGAACGCGCTCATGACGGCGATCGCGGTGTTGATCGGATCGGAGTAGAAGAACCGCGCGACGATGAAGCGCAGCAGTCCCGGAGCCTGGCGCGCGTGGCGGAGCGTCTCGGCCAGCTGGGCCCACGAGCGGGCGGCGTCGCCGATGCGGAAGGGGCTGCCGGCGCGGGGACGGTCATGCACGACCAGGAAGAGCGGGGCCGCGAAGAGGGCGAAGAGGCTGCCCACCAGCACGAACGTGGAGGACGTCGACTCGCCGTCGGGTCCGGTGCTGACGCCGAGCAGCAGGAGCACGCCGACGAGCAGCGTCCCGCAGTAGCCGAGCGCCACGCCGATCCCGGACAGGCGCCCACGCGCCGGCGGGCTCGCGACGTCCGGCAGCAGGGCGTCGTAGTAGATGAGCGCCGCCTGGTAGGCAAAGTTCGCGAGCGCGAAGGCGACGAGCCCGAGCCGAACGTCGACGAAGCCGATGACGACCGTGGCGCCGATGCAGACCGTGGTGAAGATCGCGAGGAACGGCTTCCGTCGCCCCACGCGGTCGCTCATCGCGCCGAGGACCGGCGAGACCGCGGCGTTCACCAGCACGGAGGCGCTCACGGCGGCCGTGAACCAGAACGTCCCCGGTCCCTCGCCGAGGAATCGGATCGTCCACAGGCTCATGGCGAAGCTGACGATCGCGAACGAGAAGATCGTGTTCGCGAAGTCGTAGAGCGCCCAGGCGAGGCCCTGCGAGGCGCGCCCCGACTCCGTCCAGCTGCCGAGGCCGCGCCACCACGCCGCGGGCGCGAGGACGGTCACGGGATGGGGTGTCGGGCGTCCACGGCCGGATGATACGTGGCGTCGAAGCGCACGCTTCCCGGAACTTGCCGCCC
>DASWGW010000094.1:0-7306 GCA_036393435.1 Candidatus Limnocylindria bacterium
ATGGCCAGCGCGGCGACCCCGAACATGATGGCGACGATGAAGTACACGGCGATCGGCCCGAGTACGTTGAGGATGAGCGGGCCGAGAAAGCCGAAGCCGATGGCGAAGGTCGCGTTGATGGTGAGCACGAAGATCGAGTTGGCAGCCATGAGGTGGCGCCGGTCGACGATGCGCGGGATGGCCGTGAGCTCGGCCGGCGCGAAGACCGCGGTCGCCGTCGCGATCCCGAAGTTGATGAGGTAGACGAGCGGTACGTTGGCCGAATCGGTGTCCGGGGCCACGAAGATGAAGGCGACGATGCCGATCGCGCGCACCACGTTCGTGGCGAGCATGATGGCCTTGGCATTGCTGCGCTCGACCAGGACCCCGCCCAGCGTGCTGAACAGCACGGCCGGCACGAGGAAGGTCAGCAGCAGGACGGCGACGGCCGTGTTCGAGTCGGTCGTCTCCAGCACCGTCGCCATGAGGGCGGCGAGCACCATGTTGCTCGCCAGCTGGCTCAGCGCCTGGGCCGACCACAGGTATACGAACGGTCGGTTCCGGAAGACAGTCCCGGCTTCGGAGAGGTCGCCCCCGGATGGATCGACGTGTGCCATCGGTCAGGCGCTCTCCTCGGGCCCACGCGCCAGGTAGTCGGTGAAGCGTCGCTCGACGTCCAGGCGGTCCATCAGGATCCGGTGGCCGCAGCCCTCGCACACCAGGCCGATATCGGCCCCGAGCCGGACGACCTCCCAGTCCCGGCTGCCACAGGGATGCTCCCTGCGGAGCCGGAGCCGGTCGCCGATGCGGAGATCGAGGGGTGGTGCCACGGTCACCCGGGGTCCTCGGCGGCCTTCATCGGGCTGAAGGCTACTCGACCGGCTCCGCGACCTGCGGGGTGAGGTCGCGCTGCGTCGCGGGTACCGTCACATGCTCCCGCTGGATGATCGCCCAACTCGCATCGATCTCGTGCTCGAAGAGCGACAGGATGCCGCCGGGCCGCTCGAGGGCCGCCGTCAGCCCGTCGGGTGAGCCGATGGCCGTCACGCGAAACGGGTTGCCGATCTCGACGCCGTCGATCGCGATCGCACCGGTGCCGCGCACCGGGACCGAGCTCGCCGTGATCCGGACGTCGTCGATTGCGATCGCCTCCGCGCCCGCGTTGCGGAGCTCGTGGATCAGGTCATTCACGTTGGCGGGCTGGAACTGCCCGTCGATGTCCATCACGATCCCCTGCCCCTCGACGGCCAGGAGCCCCGCGAACGCGGAGAAGCGGATGACGTCCTCGCCCGTGAGCGTGAGCGTCGACTGCCCGGCCACGTCGAGGCGCTCATACTCCGACACCTGCTGGCGCACGTCGGTGAGCGCGTCGCTGAGCTGCGCGTTGCCCGCGCGCAGCGTCCCGATCAGGTCGGAGAGCTCCTGCGCGGAGAGGCCCGACAGCTCGATCGCCGGAGCCTGCGACCGAAGCTGACCGATGAGCAGCACGCCGACGATGACGGCGACGATCGCCAGGCTCAGCTGAGCGGCCCGTCGCCTCATCAGTCCGGCTCCTCGACGGGAGCGCCCCACCGGAGGCCGGTGTTCCCCACGAAGCCCCGGACCATGACCTCGTCGCGCGGCTCGCTGGCGAACTGGAGCCCGTATGCGTCGACCTTGGGCAGGACCCGGTCGATAGACGCCGGGTGGGCCAGGAACCGGTCGCGAAGGCCGTCCGGCCCGATCGCCTCGATGCGATACGGCGGGGAGAGCGCCACGCCGTTGACCAGGATCGCCGCACCGGAGCCGTAGATCGAGCTCGTCGACACCAGCCGCACGGACGGCGCACCCGCGGCCAGGCTGCCGCTGATGGAGATCGCCTCGGCGCCGGATGCCCACAGCGCGGTGACGATGTTGCGCAGGTCTGAGACCAGCACGATGTAGTTCGACTGCGGCTGACCCGCCGGGATGTCCCGGAGCGAGTCAGCGATCTCGACCACCATTCCCGGGCCGCGCATGTCCTCGGCGCCGGCGGCCACGCGCGCCGCCAGGAGCCGCTCGTTGAGCAGCGCGAGCGCGGTCTGCGACCCGCTGTCTCGCTCCTGCAGGACCTGCAGGTCCGCCTCCGCCTGCTCGAGCTCGCCCAGCATCTGCTCCTGGTCTCGCTGCAGCTGCTCGGCCTGGCCCACGAGCGCGAGCTGGGCCGAGCTGACGAACTCCTCGCGCGCCAGCGAGCTGTTCCATTGGGCGGCGCCCACGAAGCCGATGACGGCGAGCGCGGCCGCCATGCTCACCGCCCACTGGGTACGGAACAGCCGCCGCGGGCGCATGGACGGCCGGCGAGTCATCCTGACGCCCCGCGGGCAGCGCGCCGAGCGATCAGCACGGCCACGAGCGCGACGATCGCGACTGCGACCGCCAGGACGATGAACACCACCCACGGCTGGACGGCGGTCTCGCCCGGCGGCCCCGCCGGCGCCGGCTCCCCCGGCGCGGCGCTCGGACCGCCATCCACCCCGCCTGGATCGACCTCGCCCGGCTCCGGGATGTCGACGTTCGATGGAGCGATTGGCTCGGGCTCGACCGGCATCGGCGCGTCGACGCCGAACTCGGCATAGAAGGCGGCGTACAGCTCATCGGCGCTGACCCCGGTCGCGGCCTGGAGCGCCTCCTCGTCCGACGCGCCGTCACGATACGCCGCCGTCAGGAGCGCGATCGCCTCTCGCCCATATCGGTCGATGACGAAGTCGATCATCGCCGTGCCCTGCGAATAGGACAGGTTGCCGCCAAGGTCGCCGATGGGGAACCGTTCGCTGATCGCCTCGAACGCGAACAGGCCCTCGGCCCTGGCCCGAGCGCGCACGAACTCCGTGTGCTGCGCGCCGTCCTCCGTCTCCGACCACGTCGCGATGCCCTCGTTGAGCCAGGTCGCCGGATCGTGGTACGGGTTGTCGGTGGCGTCGAAGAAGACGATGTGGGTGATCTCGTGGAGCATCGCCGTCTCGAGGTAGTCGGGCGGCCCACCGCCGAGCCACATGAAGATGGTGCGGATCTCGTTGAAGGCCGCGGCGCCGGTCCACTCGCGCGCGCCCGGCCCGAGCGCTCCGAAGAAGTCCTCACGGCTGTCGTAGATGAAGACGTCGACCGGTCCGGCGAGCTCGGTGCCGAGGAGCGCCTCACCCTGCTCGACGCCGATGGCGGCCAGCTCTCCGAAGCGCATGGCCTGCGCCTCCGCGTCACCGTACCAGTGGACCGTCGTCTCCCCGAGCTGAGCGCCCTGCCAGTCGAGCCCGGGACGATCGTCCTCGTACAGGATGGTGGCCACCTCGGAGAGCACGACGTCTTCGCCGTCGGTCGCACGCCACTGGTAGGTCACCAGCGTGTTGGGGGCGACGTACTCCGCGCCCGTGTTCCAGACGTAGTTCGCATCGGCCGCACCCGGGTTGACCGGCACGACAAACTTCGAGTCGCTGCCCGGCGTGCTGAGGAGGAGCTCGAGTCGGTCCGGTTCGTCGCCCGCCAGCTCGACGTCGAAGCGGATCTGGCGGTCGTACGTCGAGTCGGCCGTGGCCTCACCGAAACCGTCGAAGGCAGCGACGGGGGCGACGGCAACGAGCGCCCAGGCGAGCGCCATCGCGCCTGCGCACAGCCAGCGCATCACTCCTCCCATGACACGCGCCCGAAGTCCAGCAGGCCGATGGTGAGGTTGCCGAGTCCCCGTAGCCCGTCCGCCACGAGCCACCACGTCTCTTCGTACGACCACGGGATGACGGGGGCCTGCTCCCGGACGTACTCGTCGACGGCGTCGTAGGCCGGCCCGACCTCCGCCTCCGGTGCGGCCGCAGCCTCCTCGAGCAGGGCGACGAACTCGTCGTCACGCCAGTCACCGTAGTTGCTGAGCGCCCCCGGCTCAAGCAACAGGCCGTACAGGGCGTGCGGCGAGGTGTAGTCCGCGATCCACGTGATCGTGTAGAGGTGCGGCGGGCGCAACTCGAGGGTTTCAAGGAAGTTCCCGAAGTCCATCGTCTCGATGGAAACGTCCACGCCGAGCTCCTCCCGCCACACGGCGACCGCAGGCTCGACGTTGAGGCCGCTGCCGTTCACGACGATCGTCCCGAGCTCGGCACGATCCTCGAACCCGGCGTCGCCGAGGAGCTGCCGAGCGCGATCGGGCTCCGCGACGAGCTCGGGGACGAAGCCGCCCGGCCAGATCGCGGGCGGCACCAGGCTGGCGGCCGCCTGCGCGGATGCCCCATCCGCGAGGCGGACGAGCTCCTCACGGTCGAGTGCCAGGGCGAAGGCCAGGCGAACGCGCGCGTCGTCGAACGGCGGCCGCGTGGTGTCGAACCCGAAGTAGCTGACCACGAGCGGCTCGGCCTGGTTCAGCCGTGTCCCAAGGTCGCGGTCGAACGCGATCCAGGTCGCGTCGCCGGGCGAGACCTGGGTGAGGTCGATCAGACCGTCCGCGAACGCGGTCACCGGGTCGGTCCCGTCGAGTCCCGCGACCCAGCGGATCTCGTCGATCGGCGGTGGCCCTGCCACGTAGCGCTCGTTGGCCCTCAGCACCAGGTCGCCGCGGTCGATGTCAGCCGCCACGTACGGCCCGCTCCCGACGAAGTCCTCCCCGACCGTCTGCCACCGCGGCGTCGCGTTCGCGTTGGCAGGCACCACGAACGTCGCCGGCGTCGCGATGATGTCGAGGAAGTACGACGCCGGATGCCGCAGCCGCACGATCAGCGTGTTTTCGTCAGGCGCGCTGATGCCGACCTCGTCCTCGTCGATCTCCCCCGCCAGGCGCTCCGACGCGCCGTCCACGACGCTGAGGACGTCCGGCGCGGTTGCCCCGGTCGCCGGGTCGAGCAGCCGCAGCCACGAGCGTCGCACGTCATCCGCGACGAGGGCGGTGCCGTCGCTGAACGTCAGGCCGTCGCGGAGCTGGAACTCGTACGTCAGCCCGTCGTCGCTGATCCTCCAGCCTTCCGCAAGCGACGGGTACGGCTCGCCCGTCTCATCCAGCCGCGTGAGGCCGGCGTAGAGCTGCAGGAGGAACTGGACGTCGGCCGCGCCGCTGATGAACGCCGGATCGAGGGTCCCGACCGGGCCGGCGAGGTAGCGCAGGGGGTGGCCCGTCGCGCGAACCGCTTCCCCCGAGGCGCCGATCGACAGCGCCAGGACCAGCGCCGCGAGCACCGCGGCCCCCCGGGTCACCCGCCGCATGCGGGCCCGGCAGCGGGGACGGCCTGGGTGGGGGGTCGGCGCACGGCGGCTAGTATACGGGCGCATTGCAGGACCTCCATGAGCACCGATTTCGCCCACAGCCGGCCGGGAGCCTGACGCTTCGGCAGTTCGTCGAGTCATTGCGCAGATGGACGCCCGAGATGCGCCACGTGGTTCAGATTGCCCTCACACGCAGCGAGGCGGAGCGCCAGCAGTACATGCGGCAGTTCCATGCCGGCCACCACGAGCGTCAGCCGGGCAGCATGGACAGCTTCATCCGGTGGGCGTACTCGGACCCGCGCCTGGAGCACGTGCCGCTGCTCCTCGTCGAGGTCGGCCGCCCCGACTCCGATTACGCCGGCGCTCTCGATCACGAGGCGGACGTGCTCGTTCGGGAGCGCGCGCATGGCAAGGGCCCGGCCCAGCGAGTGGCTGACTACCTGACGCTTCTGGGCATGGAGAACAGCGAGCGCGTGCGAGGCGCGGTGGGCAGCCTCCTGCCCGTCGGGACCCCCGAAACGCACGTCGCGGCCACGATCCGCCAGATGCGCCGCCGCTGGCTCGAGCTCTACGGCGACGACCCGTTCTTCGCCGAGGACTGAGGGCCGAGATGGCTGGTCGTGCACTCGGATGGGCGCTGATTGCCTACGGCATCGCCGGCATGGCCCTCGTGCTCGTGGGTACGATCGGTGGCCTGGAGCTGGCGGACCGCGTCGAGAACCTGGCGCTGCGGGCGGACAGCACCCTCGCGGCCGCGCAGCGCGCGACCGAGGCGACCGCTGACTCGTTCGCCGGCGTCGACGAGAGCCTGGCCGAGGGCGAGTCATCCGCGGACGCCGCCGCGGTGCTCGCCCGCGAGGCATCGGCAACCCTCCGATCGCTGTCCCTGGCGATGACGATCACGATCCTGGGCACGCAACCACTCCAGCCGCTCGCCGCGGACTTCGCCGACAGCGCCGACCAGGCCTCCGCGCTCGCCGAGACGCTGGACGCGATGGGTGCATCCCTGTCGGACACGCGCGCGGACATGAGCAGCATCGGCGCAGAGCTGGACGAGCTTGCGGTCGAGCTCGCGGCACTGCGCGACGCGAGCAGCACCGAGGGCACCGCACCGCCGGTTCGCCTCTTCGTCACGATCGTCCTCGTGTGGCTCGGCATGCAGGCGCTCGGGGCGATCATCGGCGGCCTGGCGCTGCTTCGGCGTCCCCGGCCGGTCCTCGAAGTGGAGGCCTAGCCTCAGTCGGCCCGACGCAAGAGCCCTCGCAGATCGCGGAATTCGGCACGCGGTGTGCCACCCACGGTCAGCGGAAACATACGAGGAGGAGACTCATGGCCGAGCTCGACACCAGGAAGCGCGAGCGCCTGAGCAAGAACCAGTTCGCATACGTCGACAGGCAGGGCGGCGAGCACCTGCCGATCCACGACGAGTCTCACGTCCGCAACGCCATGGCGCGCTTCAACCAGACGGACTTCGAGAGCAAGACCGCGAAGGAGGCCGCGCGCAGGAAGATCCTCGCGGCCGCCAAGCGTCACAAGATCGAGGTCGACGACGACGCGAACGTCAAGAAGCCGGTGAAGTAGAGACCGATGCGCCTGAAAGCCCGTAAGGGGGCGGGCCGCCGGGATCCGGCCTAGAGGTGCTCCTCGTGATCGGTGATCTCGTCGCCGCCGATCCGCGACTCGGCGTCAGGCCGCTCGGTCGGCGGCTCGGCCGGTTTCGCGCCCTGGCCCGCCGTGACATCGGCCTGGTGCGCCGGGTCCGAGACCTCGCGAGCCTCTCCGGGCACGAAGGGCCGGTCGTTCTCCTCGAAGGTCAGGTCACCGGTGGCGCCGGTCAGGCCGCCGCCACCGGGGTTGTCCCGCTCGCTCACCGCTTCGCGCCGACCTCGACCTCGCCGCGCCACGCTCCGCTCTCGCGGCCGCGCGCCTCGATGAACTCTTTGAAGCGCCCGAGGTCGCCCTTCACGCGTCGCTGAAGGAAGCCAAGCGCAGTCCCGACCGTCTCCATCGGCCCCTCAGGCTCAGCGTCCAGCTGCAGGGTGACTCGCGTCGTCCGGTCGTCCAGGCGATGGAACGTCACGACACCCGCGTTCTGCGCGCCGGACGTGGCCCGCCACGCGACGCGCTCGTC
>DASWGW010000095.1:0-1797 GCA_036393435.1 Candidatus Limnocylindria bacterium
CCGTGTTCGCGCTGCGCGAAGTGAGGATCGGCGGCGAGCTCGCGCACGTCACCCGCGGCGAGATCGAGGGCGTGGTGCAACGGGAGTTGAGGGGCAACTTCCTCACGCTCGACCTCGCTGCCACGAGCGCCTCGTTCCAGAGGCTGCCGTGGGTGCGGAAGGCGAGCGTGCGGAGACTGTGGCCGGCCCGGCTCGAAGTCGCGCTCGAGGAGCACCTGCCGCTCGCGCGGTGGGCCGGAGCCGCGCTCGTCAACACGCAAGGCGATGTGTTCCATGCCGCCTACGACGGGGCGCTGCCGGTATTCATTGGCCCGGAAGGCATGGCGCGGGAAATCGCGATCCAGTTCCGCTACTTCCGCACCAGCCTGGAGACGATCGGCGAGACGCCGGTCGAAGTGTGGGTTTCGCCGCGGCGCGCCTGGCAGCTGAAACTCGCAAGCGGCGTGACCATCGCGCTCGGGCGCGAGCAGGTGGAAGCGCGCCTCGCCCGCTTCGTCGCGGTTCATGACCGCACGCTCGCGCGGCTCGGGCGGCGGGGCGACTACGTGGATCTGCGCTACTCCAACGGCTTCGCCGTGCGCATCCCCGAGTTGCGTCACGAGAAGGCGGAGCCGAAGCGCGGGCGGCGACCGGGACAACGGGCGGGATGAACGCATGAGCAAGGCGAGGGACAACAAGAAGCTGATGGTGGGCCTCGACGTCGGCACCTCGAAAATCGCGGCCATCGTCGCCGAGGTGACGCCGGAGGGCGGCTTCGAGATCATCGGCATGGGCAGCCACGCCTCGCGCGGGCTGAAGAAGGGCGTGGTGGTCAACATCGAGACCACGGTCAACGCCATTCAGCGCGCGCTGGAAGAGGCGGAGCTGATGGCCGACTGCAAGATCCGCGAGGTCTACACCGGGATCGCCGGCAGCCACATCCGCAGCTTCAACTCGCAGGGCATGGTGGCGGTGAAGGACAAGGAAGTGGCGCTGGCCGACATCGAGCGCGTGGTCGATACCGCGCGCGCCGTGCAGATCCCGAACGACCAGCAGATCCTGCACGTGCTCAACCAGGAATTCATCATCGACGGGCAGGAGGACGTGCGCGAGCCGCTCGGCATGAGCGGGGTGCGCCTGGAAGTCAAGGTGCACATCGTGACCGGGGCGGTCTCCGCCGCGCAGAACATCGTCAAGTGCGTGCGCCGCTGCGGGCTGGAGGTGCGCGACCTGGTCCTGCAGCCGCTCGCCTCCGCGATGGCGGTCATCTCCGACGACGAGAAGGACCTCGGCGTCGCGCTGGTGGACATCGGCGGCGGCACCTCCGACCTTGTCGTGTTCACGCACGGGGCGATCCGCCACACCGCGGTGATCCCGATCGCGGGCGACCAGATCACCAACGACATCGCGATGGCGCTGCGGACCCCCACCAAGGACGCCGAAGACATCAAGGAGCGCTACGGCTGCGCGCTGTCGCAGCTCGCCGATCCCCAGGGCATGGTGGAGGTCCCCGGGCTCGGCGAGCGCGACCCCCGCCAGCTTTCGCGCAAGACGCTCTCGGAGGTGATCGAGCCCCGCGTGGAGGAGCTCTACTCGCTGGTGCAGACCGAGCTGCGGAGGAGCGGCTACGAGGAGCTGCTCTCGTCCGGCGTGGTGATCACCGGGGGCTCCAGCGTGATGCAGGGCATGGTCGAGCTGGGCGAGGAGATCTTCCACATGCCGGTGCGCGTGGGCTACCCGGCGTACCACGGCGCGCTGGCGGAGGCCGTGCGCCACCCGCGCCACTCGACCGGCGTGGGGCTGCTGCTGGCGGGCATG
>DASWGW010000096.1:0-7804 GCA_036393435.1 Candidatus Limnocylindria bacterium
TGGGGCCGGACCGACACGCCGCTTCGGGGCTGGGTTGACGTCCTGGCGGACGCCGACGTGGCGGTCGAGGTCGCGGCGGACTTCACCGCCTGGCTCGAGGCGGCCGACCAGGACTGGGACCTGTTCAACTACCTCCACCTCGCCCCCGGCTCGCCGACGCTCGCCGCGCTGACCGCCCGCCGTCGGCCATGGTGGGGAGTCGACCTGAGTCCCGTCCTCCACTCGCTCGAGTACGTCGTGGCGTTGCCCGAGGACGCCTCCAGCTGGCATGGCCAACTGGGTCCCAAGGCACAGCGCGAGATCCGGCGCGAGATGCGCCTCTTCGAGCGACGGCTGAACGGACGGATCGCGGAAGTCCACGAGCCGACCGCTGCGGACGAGATCGCCGACACGCTCGGGTCGCTCATCGCGGACCGATGGGGCGAGCGCGACGCGTACTTCTCGCGCGACCCGCGGTTCCGGCCGTTCTCCCGCGACGCCGTCCGGGAGGCGTTCGAATCGGGGACTGGCTGGGCAGTCGTCGCCCGCGACCCGGAGCGCACCGCAGCGTGTCTGTTCGTGCTCACGCTCGGCCGGACCGCCGTCGCCGTCCTGATCGGGGTCAGCCAGGCGCCCCAGTATCGGTCCATGTCGCTCGGCAAATGCCTCTTCAACCGGGCGATGGAAGGAGCGGTCGCGCGCGGCTGTCGCGGGTTCAGCTTCCTGAACGAGAACGGCTACAAGACGGCCTTCTGGCATGCCGAGGGCCGGCCGACCGAGAGCGGCTTCCTGGGTCGTGGCCCGATCGGGCGGGCGATCGCCGCCTACGCGACCGCCAGGCGGATCCCCGACCGGCTGCGGAATCCGTTCGCCCAGCGCCGTCGCGTATATCGACCCTGAATCGTCAGCCCGGTCGGAGGCGTCGGTTCATAAGCCCGCCGCGGAAACCGATGAGGTGGTGGATAAGTACATGGACACCAGGCGCGCGTGGGCGGAGAATGGCAGCCGTTCGGACGGGGGTACGCTCCAGACAGGAGCGCCACGACAGTGTCCGAGCCACTGCCGGACAGACTCCGTCCGCAGCAGCCGTCCCAGCAGGCAGGCAGGAGGCCCGCGTGGGACCCTGCGGGAGGTATGTCTATGCAGGCGTTCATCCTTGAAGCAACAAACCAGCCGGGCGAGCTTGCCCGGCAGGCCGCGGCCATCGCGGCGCGCGGCATCAACATCGAGGCCTTCTCTCTCGCCATGGGCGAGCGCGGCGGAACCGCCTTCCTGGCACATGACGAGACCGGCCTGCGCAGCGCGCTGAGCGATGCCGGCTTCGGTTATCGGGAGGTGCCGATCCTCACCATCGGGCTGGAGGACAAGCCGGGCGAGGTGGCGGTCGTCGCCAAGCGGCTGGCGGATGCCGGGGTGAACATCGAGTTGTTCGCACCCGTCGACTACAAGGCTGGAAGGAAGGCCACCGTCGCGATCGGCGTCGACAAGATCGAGGATGCGCGCCGCGCACTCGCCGATCAGCTCACCGAGTGGATGGTTCCTGAGAAGGTGCACGCCGCATCTGGGAGCCGCTGAGCCTGCTATCCACGACCGCGCCGCGCCGCCTCCTGCCCGGTGCGGTGCGTCGCGTGGTCCTCAACGCGCCGGTGCGTCCTCTCGCGCGCGCGCCGGCGCCAGCGATCAATCGCGCACGGCCTCGCCGATGACCTGGTCCACGTGCGCCAGCCAGCCGAGTCCGTTGCCGCGCCACCCGCACTGGCACTCCACGACGCGATTCCCCGCCATGTCGAGCTGAACGCTCGCCAGGTGGGAGGGGAGCCGAGCCTGACCCGCCTGCTGCAAGCGAAGCTGCGCGGCCCGGTACGTCCAGTCCCGACTCGACCCAATGATCGTGGTCACGGTCGAGCACGACCCTACCACATGTTGTGGGTCGGCAGCGCTAGATACCACACCTAGGGTCAGAGAGCGCGTTCGGTGGGAGGCGCCCGGCCGCTACGCTGATGCGGCCGGATGAACCCGCTCGATCTCGTCGTCATCGTCCTGCTGCCGCTCGGCGTCCTGGCCGGCGCCCGGGCCGGCTTTCTGGGCCCCGTGCTTGGTCTCGCCGGCGCAGTGGCGGGCTTCGCGCTGGCCGTCGGCCTGGCGACCGTCTTCCGCTCCACGCTGGTAGAGGTCGAGCAGCCGATGCGTGCGCTCGTCACGCTGGTGGTCCTCGGCCTGCTGGTGGTCGGTGGCGAGGCGGCCGCCGGCGGCCTTGGCGCCACGCTAAGTCACGGGCTGCGCCGGAGCTCGGCGCAACCGCTCGACACGGTCGGCGGCGCCTTCGTCGGCGTCGCGCACGTGGTGCTGCTCGTCTGGCTGATCGGCGGCATGCTGGCGGCGGGCATGGCGCCGGCGTTCGGTGCGCTTGCCCGCGATTCGCTCGCCATCCGGATCGTCACGGATCGTCTGCCGCCGCCTGCGACCGTGGGCGGGCGGCTGCTTGCGTTGCTCGGCACCACCGACCTCCCGCAGCTCTTCGCCGGACTCGAGCCTTCGCCTGCGCCACCGGTCGACCTCCCCGCCGATGCCGATGCCCGCGCGCTGGCCGAGTCGGCCATCGCCAGCACGGCCCGGGTCGTGAGCACCGGCTGCGGGGCCTGGCAACAGGTGGGCAGCGGCTTCTTCGTCGGCGCCACGCACGCCATCACGAATGCCCACGTCGTGGCCGGCAGCGACAGCACCACGGTGAGCGTGGCCGGTGCCTCGCTCGCTGCGACCGTGGTCCTGTTCGATCCGCAGGCGGACCTCGCGCTGCTGTACGTCCCGGGAGCGGACGCGCCGGCGCTGCAGCTGAGCGGCGATACGCCGGCGCGCGGGCAGCCGGGCGTGGCGCTGGGCTATCCCGGCGGTGGCGACCTGACCGTGGAGCCGGCCGCGGTCACGGCGAGCTACGAGGTCGTCGGACCGGACATCTACGGCGAGGGACGCGTGGATCGCAGCGTCGTCGAGATCCTTGCCGAGATCAGGCAAGGCAACAGCGGCGGCCCGCTGGTCATCGCGCCCGGCGTGGTGGGCGGCGTGGTGTTCGGCGCATCGCAGGTCTCGCCCGACGTCGGCTACGCCATCGCGGCCACCCAGGCTGCAACTCGCGTCGGTCCGGCCATCGGCTCCACGACGGCAGTCGGCACCGGTCCGTGTGGGTGAACACTCAGAGCCTCTGCGGGGTCTTCGCTGAATTGCATCGGTTTCGAGCACACCGCAGTCTCGCCGCAGTTGCCCGCCGCTAACGTGCGTCCGAACGCAGGGTGGGTGTCTGCCGCCCTCAGGCCAGGAACGTCGTAGCCCCAAGTATTGTCGGGGTGTCAGGAGGCTTCGAAGGTGGATGACAACGAGCCGGGCCAGGCAGCCTGAGCGGCATGCCCGATCCCGAGCTCAAGGAACCCCTGCGCGAAGAGCTCCCGCCCGAGCGGGCGCGTGACGGCTGGCTGGCGAAACTGCGCGCCTGGTTCTCGCGCCTCGTTGCGACCCGCCGCGGGCGCGGCGTAGTCGCCGGATCGGCGCTCGCCGGCGCCGCCCTCGCACTCGCGATCATGTTCGTTGCGGGCGTGTGGCGCGTCCCGGGGGGCGTCCCCGGCCCGAGCGAGCAGGCGCATGTCCCTGACGCCACCCAGAGCGAGCGGCCGCGCGTCGAGATCCCGTGGGACACCACATTCGAAATGTCGGCGACCATGGCCGACGCCACCGGCGTCGATACCGACACGGACTTCCTGCTCACCAGCGTGGAGGACCTGCCGGTGGACACGGTGCTCGCGCTCCTGCACGTCGAGCCCGCGGTGCATTTCAGCGTGTCACGCGAGAGCGCGGGCCAGTACCGCATCGGCGCGGAGGAGCCGCTCGAGCCCGGCAAGATCTACCGGTTCCTCATCGAGGACGCCGGCCGGGCCACACCGCATCTGCTCGCGTCCTTCGCGTTCCAGACCAAGACGCCGGTCGGCGTCGTGCAGACGATCCCGCGCGACCAGTCCACGGGGGTGCCGGTCAACACCGGCATCGAAGTGACCTTCGGGCAGGAGGGAATCCTGGACATCGAGGGTCATTTCAGCATCGAACCCGACGTTCCGGGCAGCTTCGAGGTGCACAAGCGCGTCATCGTCTTCGTCCCGCAGGGCGGGCTCGCGCCAGGGACGCTCTATACCGTCACGGTCACCGGAGGACTCGCGGTCGAGGGCTCGGCCGACGTGATGGCGAACGACTTCGTGCTCCAGTTCGAGACGGATGACAGCGCGCGCACGGCCGGGGTACTTCAGCTCCTGAACTTCACGCGCCGGACGGCCGAGGCCGCGACCGGCGAGGCCCCCGCGCTCGAGACCTTCGCCTACGAGATCAGCGAAGCGACGCTATCGGTGCAGGTCTACAGCTTCGACGGCATGGAGGGGTACCTCGACTCTCTCGAGGCATACGAGCAGCTTCCTGGGTGGGCCGGCATAGCGCGCGAGGCCTTCGTGACGGACACGTCGGGCCTCGAGATGGTCGCGACGTTCGACGCGGACCTCCAACGCCTCCCCGAGTCCGGTAAGAGCTTCATCCAGTTCCCAGCGCCGCTGCCCGCCGGGTTCTACCTGGTCCATTCGGAGTTCAACGATCGGCCGATGCAGGCCTGGCTTCAGGTGACGGACGTTGCCACGTATGCCGCGGTCGCGCAGGACCGTACGCTCGTGTGGGTGAACGACGTGAGCACGCAGGCGCCGCTCGCGGGCGCGCGGGTGGAGTTCATCGGTGCGGACACCTCGGGCGAAACGGGCGGCGACGGCACCGTGACGCTCGATACGCCCCTGCAGTCAGTGCACACGAGGCCCACAGACTCCGGTCGCTCCGGCTACGCCAGCACGGAGGTGCGCGGCAACCTGCTCGTCACCGCCCCCGACGGGCGCGTCGCCGTCGTGCCGCTGAGCTCGACCGAGGGATCCTTCTACGGCTACCACACGTTCTTCGGGCAGTACGCCGGCGACGACTATTGGCACTACCTCTCGACCGATCGGCCGCTCTACCTCCCGAGCGACACGATTCGCTTCTGGGGCATCGCCCGGCCGCGAGAGAACCCGCGCAGCCTCATCGTGACCGTCCAGCTCACCAGCTACTCGCACGTCGGCTATGACTACCGGCCCGTGGTCGCCGCGGAGATGGAGCTGGAGACGAACGCGCTCGGCACGTTCACCGGCGAGCTTCCATTCGTGGGCCTTTCGCCGGACTCGTATGACCTCACGATGAGTGTCGACGGCCAGGTGATCGGCCAGGTGTACCTCCAGGTGCTGACGTACAAGAAGCCCGCCTATCAGATCAGGGTGACGCCCGACAGGCTCGCAGCCTTCGCGGGCGATGAGATCACGTTCTCGATCGATGCCACTTTCCTGGAAGGCAGCCCCGTGCCCGGGCTCGCGCTCAACTACAGCGGCTCCGCAGCCGGCCAGGTGGCCACGGACGACGACGGCCACGCCAGCGTCAGCGTGACTGCTGGCGAGAGCGACGACGCAGACTCCATCGCCAGGCAGGCATACCTGACAGTTGTCCCGGTGCGCGCCGAGGAGGGCGAGATCATCGGCGAGTCGTGGGTCTCGGTGTATCCCGCGAGCTTGAGCACCTCCGCACAAACCGACCTGGAGGGAGACCAGGGCGTGATCACCGGAACGGTTTTCCAGGTCGACCTCTCGCGCATCAACGAAGGCACATCCGACGGGCCGGACGACATCCTCGGCGACCCGGCGGCGGGGGTCACGGTCTCGTTCGATATCACCGACGTCTCGTACCGCGAGACCGAGATCGGGGAGTACTACGATTTCATCGCCAAGATCGTCCGCAAGCAGTACCGCTACGACACGGTGGAGGTCCCGCTCGGCACGTTCACGGCCGTGACGGACGCGGACGGCGGGTTCCGTCATGCGTTCCCGGTCGATCAGGCGCGCTCCTACCAGGTCGACATGCGCCTGACGGACGGCCAGAGCCGCACGGAGTCGCAGCAGCTCTACGTGTCCGGCTCACAGAGCCAGTTCTACACCCCGTCCGGCTACGTGTACCTGTTCGGCGGCGACCAGCAGCTCGTGCTTGGCGAAACGGTGTCGCTCGCCATGTACCGCGGCTCGGGTGAGCTGCCCTCCGGCGGCGTGAACCGCTACCTCTTCCTCACGGCGCAGGACGGGTTGCACGACTACACCGTGCAGGGAGACGCGACCTACCAGTTCGTCTTCGGGGAGGACGATGTCCCGAGCATCACCGTGACGGGCGTCTGGTTCAACGGGCGCACCTACGTGGAGTCGACCTCGGGGCGCCCGCTCAACTTCAACCCCGCGGAGCGGGCCCTCAACATTGGAGTTTCGCCGGACAGGGAACGGTACGAGCCCGGCGAGGACGCGACGCTGGATATCACCGTTACGGACGAGAACGGCGACGTGCAGCCGGAGACCGAGGTCAACATCTCGATCGTGGACGAGGCGCTTTTCCTGATCCAGGGCGCGGAGTCGTCCACCCCGGACGTCCTGCAGGCCGTGTATGTGAGTGTGAGTCCCGGCATTCTGCGCACGTACGCTTCGCACCAGTACCCGAACGACGCCGCGCCCGGCAACGGTTTTGGCGCCACGACCGGCGGCGGAGCCCGCGCCGATTTCACCGATGCGGCCTTCTACGGCAGCGTCATGACGGACGGGGACGGCCATGCCTCCATCAGCTTCACGCTGCCCGATAACCTCACCTCCTGGCGCGTGACCACGCAGGCCTTCAACGACCGCATCATGGCCGGCTCGGGGGTGCACAAGATCCCCGTTGGCCTGCCGTTCTTCGCAGACGTGACGCTGAGCGACGAGTACCTGGTCACGGACGAGCCCATCGTCCGGCTGCGCTCGTTCGGGTCCGCGCTCGACGCGGGCGACGAGGTGACGTTCTCGGTCAGCGCGCCTTCACTCGGCCTCGACACGCCGCTCGAGGTCACCGCGCCAGCCTTCCAGTCCGCGCGCGTCGCGCTGCCGGAGCTGCGCGAAGGCGACCACGAGATCCTGATCGAGGCCCGCTCCGGGGATGGCCAGGACAGCCTGGTGCGCAGGATCCGCGTCGTGCCGTCGCGCCTCGTCTCCGCGCAGACGCGCTTCTACGAGCTGGAGAGCGGCCTGCGCGTCGAGGGAAGCGACACCGGGCCGACGCGCGTCGCCTTCTCGGACCACGAGCGCGGGCGCTACTACGCCACGCTCCAGCAGCTCACCTGGGGGTACGGCGACCGGCTCGATCAGATGCTTGCGCGCGACGTGGCGGCGGAGCTGCTGGAGACGTTCTATGACGACGACTCGCAACGCGGCGAGCCGTTCGACGCCTCGATATTCCAGACGCCGGAGGGCGGTATCGCGCTCTTCCCGTACGCCGGCCAGGATCTCGCGCTTGGCGCGCGCGCCGCAGCCGTCGCGCCCGACCGCTTCGGCAGCGCCGGCCTGGTGCAGGTGTACCTCAGCGTGCTCGAGGGCCAGGGCGAGACGCGCGAGCGCCAGGTGATCGCGCTCTACGGCCTGGCGGCGATGGGCGAGCCCGTCCTCGTGCCACTCCAATCGCTGCTCACGGAGCCCGACCTCACGTGGCGCGAGCGACTCTATGCCGGCCTGGCGCTGGTGGAGGTGGGGGACGACACGAGCGCGCGCGCGGTGTACCAGGGCCTGATGAATGACTTCGGCGAGGACACGGCGCCCACCTACCGCCTGCGCGTCGGCGAGGACCAGGACGACATCCTGGAGGCGACGTCGCTGGCCGCGATCCTCGGCGCCGGCCTGGGCGACACACACGCGCCGCGGCTCTTCGATTACACGACCCA
>DASWGW010000097.1:0-4042 GCA_036393435.1 Candidatus Limnocylindria bacterium
AGCGTGCGGTCGTACTCGGCGCGCTCGTCGAGCTCCCGGATGCGGGGCAGGATCTCGCGCTCCGCGAAGGCGCGCGCGGTGCGCTGCACCTCGCGCTGGGCATCGGTCAGGGAGAGGTCGATCATCGGGCGCCTGATTCTAGGTGGCGCGTCCCGCCCTTGCGCGGAGTGCCGTGCGGTACCTGTACTGGGCAGCGACGAGCAGCAGCGGGATGGCGAGCACGAGCGTCCGGATGGCGAACGCTGCCGTGCTGCCTTCGAGAGACGCACCCGGGGTACGTGCACCGCCCGCCGCGAACTCGAACGCCACGGCGGGGACCGCCACCCCCATGGCGGCACCCAGCTGGCGAAGGCTGTTGAAGAGCGCCGAGCCGGTCCCTGCCTCGGCGGGCGCGAACTGCGCCAGCGCCTCCGAGGCGCTGGCGACCAGCGTGAGCGCGATGCCCGCACCGGTCACGGCGTTCACGGCGACGATCCACGACACGGGCGTTTCCCGGTTCCACATGACCATCGCGACGCCGGCTCCGACGATCAGCACGAGGCCGATGAACATCGCCCGTGGCACGCCGAGGGCCGCCACGATGCGCCCGGCAAACGGGAACCCGACGAGGCCCACAAGGGGCCCCGCGAGCAGGATCAGCCCGGAGTCGGCAGCGCTGAACCCGCGTCCCAGCTGGAGGTAGAGGGCCGGGAAGACGACCCCCGACATGATCGCGAACCACGCGCCGGCGCCCGCCGCGGTGGCCACGACGAAGCGCGCATTGCGGAAGATGCCGAGCCGGACTGCGGGATCGGGCGCTCGGCGCTCGGCAGCGACGAATGCGATGAGCGCCCCGATCGCCACAACCCCTGAGACGAGCGCGACCGGCGCCCCACCCGGAGCCGGCAGCTGGAGCATTGCGAGCGTGGTCGCGACGATGAAGAGCGACGCCGAAGCGACCCCCGCGACGTCGAACGGGCCGGATCGCCGCGTCGCCGCCGGAAGCATGGCGACGGCGCCGATCGCGACGACCAGCGGGAGCGGCAGCTGCGCGAGGAAGACGAGCCGCCAGCCACCGAGATCGGTCAGCAGCCCGCCGATGACCGGGCCGATCACCGCTCCCAGCGCGCCGGAGGTGAAATAGATCCCGATCGCGGTCGCTCGCCGCTCAGGCGGATAGGCGGTCACCGTGATCGCAAGCGACACCGTGTACAGGACGCCGCCGGCGATGCCCTGCACCAGGCGCGCCGCGAGCAGAAGCTCGAAGGTCGGGGCCAGGCCGCACGCGGCGGTGGCGAGCAGGAACGCGCTCGCGCCCAGCGCGAGCACTGGGCGCTGGCCGTACCGGTCGCTCAGGCGGCCAGCCGCCAGCAGAGTGGCAGCCAGTGCAAGCAGGTAGACGGTCGAGACCCACGCAAGCTCGCCGACTGAACGGTCGAAATCGCGGGCGATGTCCGGAAGCGCCAGGCTGACGATGCTCGAATCGATGAGAGTGAAGCCCGCCAGCCAGGCAAGCGCAAGCAGCCACCGGGGATTCATGCCTCGGCATGATGCATCTTCGACCGCTTCTCGGAAACGGGCATTGCCCGTGGGCGCTATGCGCCGGTGGATCCGCGACCGTCCCCGTCCTGGAGCTTCGCCGATCGAGCGGCTCGCGGGACCGACTCCGCACGGTCCTCCGGCGGCGACAGGGGTCGGCGCACGGTGCGCTCCTCCCTGCGGGCCTCCGCGTGAATCACGTGCATGACGGCATTGATCAGCGCGAGGTGAGTGAACGCCTGCGGGAAGTTACCCAGGTGCCGTCCCGTCTCGGGATCGATCTCCTCCCCGAACAGGTCCAGCGGGCTGGCCTGCGCCAGCAGCTTCTCGCACATGCGCCGGGCGCGCTCGAGCTCGCCGATCTCGACCAGCGCAGACACCAGCCAGAAGGAGCAGATGGCGAAGGTGCCCTCGCGGCCGGACAGGCCGTCATCGGTCTCTTCGACGCGGTAGCGAAGGACCATGCCGTGCTCCGTCAGCTCGTTGGCGATGGCCAGCACCGTCTTGCGGATGCGCTCGTCCTCGGGCGGAAGGAAGCGCACGAGCGGCATGAGCAGGAGCGATGCGTCGAGCGCATCGGTCTCGTAGTGCTGGGTGAAGACGCCGCGCGCATCGAGGCCGTTGGCGCAGATGTCGGCTTGGATCTCGTCGGCCGCCGCCTGCCAGGTGGCTGCCAGGTCGTGCTCCTCGCGGATGCGGGCCAGGCGTGCGCCGCGGTCGAGCGCGACCCAGCACATGACCTTCGAGGAGGTGAAGTGCTTCGGCTCGCCTCGGACCTCCCAGATGCCGCGGTCGGGCTTGCGCCAATGCTCCAGCGCGGCCTCCACCTGCCGCACGAGCACGGGCCAGATCGACTCGTCGAGGTGGTCCCGAGACTTGGTGTGCAGGTACACCGAGTCGAGGACGGCGCCCCAGACGTCGTGCTGTCGCTGGCCGTAGGCGGCGTTGCCGATCCTGACCGGCCGCGCGCCCTCGTAGCCGTGCAGGTGGTCGAGGGTCTGCTCGGGCGGCACGGGCGTCCCGTCGATCGCGTACATGACGTGCAGCTCCCCCTCCGCGCGCGCGACCTCGGCGATGAAGTAGAGGTAGTCGTTGGCCTCCCAGTCGAAGCCCAGGGTGTAGAGGCCCCACAGCGCGAAGGTGGAGTCGCGGATCCACGAGTAGCGGTAGTCCCAGTTGCGCTCGCCGCCCGGGGTCTCCGGCAGCGACGTCGTCGGCGCCGCCACCACGGCTCCGCTCGGCGCGTAGGTGAGCCCCTTGAGGGTGAGCGCCGAGCGCTCGAGGTACGAGCGCCAGGGATGGTCCGGGAATCGCCCGCGGGCCAGCCAGTGCTGCCAGTGGTGTGCCGTCCAGACCAGGCGCTTGTACGCCTCGTCCTCCGTCAAGGGCGCCTCGACAGCGCCCCACGACAGGGCGCAGAAGCGGCTCTCGCCCTCCTTGATGAGCGTTCGGGCAATGGCCCGCGGACCCTCGAAGCCGATGTTCATGTCGCTGGTCAGGGTCAGCTCCACCCCCTGCGCGCCGGCCGGCTCGGGCCGGCACACTCCCTGGAGATACCCATCCCCGGTGTACTCCCATGTCCCGAACCGGCGGCCGTAGTCGAAGACCGGCTCGCAGTCCAGCGCCAGCTGGACCTCGCCGTTCACGCAGCGGACGGTGCGCAGCAGGATGTGCTCCGCGTCGTAGTCCGTCGGCGCACGCCGGTGCTCGCCGGCTCGCTGCTCCGTGTGGCGCCATGGGCCCATGAGGAGGACGTCGCGGACGATGACCCAGCCCTGGGGCGTTCCCCAGCTGGTCTCGAGCACCATCGTGCCGGGCAGGTAGCGCCGCGATGCCGGAACGCGGAGATCGGCCGGTCCGAAGCGGAACCCGCCCGCATCCCGGTCCAGGATCGCTCCGAAGACGCTCGGCGAGTCCATGCGCGGCAGGCATAGCCACTCGACGTTGCCGCTCGGCGCGACCAGGGCGGTCGTCTCGCAGTCGGAGAGGAACGCGTAGTCCGCGATCGGCGGGTACGGCGAGCCGCCCTGGAGCGTCTCCGCCCCGGGGGCCTGGCGCCGGTCGAGCTCGCGGTCGATGTGCATGTCTCCCTCTCGCGGCTCGCCAGTCTGCCACCCGGCCGCGCGCACGCCAAGCCTCCCGATCGTCACCCTGCTTCGGTTTGACCAAGCAATGGGGTAAGGCTAGCCTTACGACCCGTCGCACCGCTCCAGCCGGAGCGTGACTCACCGCATGGGGAGACCTCGTGGATCTCGGGTTCCTGCTCACAGGCCTCCTGACTGGCCTGCGCGAGGGCGTCGAGGCGGCGCTCATCGTCAGCATCGTCCTCGCATACCTGGCGAAGACGGGCAACGCGCGGCACTTCGGGAAGATATGGCTCGGCACTGCGCTGGCGATCGCCGTGAGCATCGCCGTGGGCGTGACGCTGTTCGTGACCATCGGCGGCTTCGAGGGTGCCACGGAGCAGATCTTCGAGGGCGTGGCCATGACGATCGCCGCGGCCGTCGTGACGTGGATGCTGTTC
>DASWGW010000098.1:0-3360 GCA_036393435.1 Candidatus Limnocylindria bacterium
ACGCGCACGACCTGCTCGCCGATGCTCGAAACGCCCCACGGCTCCGGGACGGTGACGACGTGCGCGAAGTTCATGCCGGGCGTGAACGTGTTGGTCGGGGCGGTGATGGACTGGCGGTTCTCGTCGAGCTCGCTGCCGAAGACGAGCGTGCCCGGAGGTCCGGCGACCGGGGTGGCGGTCGGCTCGGGGGTGTCAGTGGGAATCGGCGTTTCGGAGGGCTCGGCGGTGGGCGACGGGGTCGGGGTCGGGCCGTTCCGCCCGACGGTCGGCTCGGTCGGGTTCAGCCCTGAGACGATCAGTCCGAGGACCACCGCGAGCAGGATGGTGCCCACGACGGCGCCGATGGAGATGAGCGAGTCGCGGTCGGTGGGGATGCGGCCCGACGGGGCGAGCAGGGGATCGCCGTGGCGGAGCGGAACGCCGCAGGACCGGCACACCTGTGCCCACTCGGGGTTCGAGCGGCCGCAGTTGAAGCAGTCGACGAGCTCGTCGTTCATGGGGTGCTGGGGTGCCCTCCTGTCGCGTCCCCGAGGCCGGCAAGCCTAGCAGTCGCAGGTGGCCGCCGGCGGTGAGAAGCGCCGACGGCCGGATGGCCGACCGCGCAACCGGCCGACCGTCGAGGAGTCTAGCGACCGATGAACTCCCGCGCCGATGGCGCCCCCGACGCGCGCCGCCTCGTAGTATCCGCGGGTGCGGATGCCCGATCGACAGGCCGCGGCGGGGGTACTGAGAAGCGGCGTCTCGGTCGCAGTCGCGCTGGCCGTCGCCACCGGGCTCGTCGCGCTGCTGGAGCTCGGCCTCGAGCTCAGCAACACCTCGTCGGTCTACCTGCTGGCGGTGGGAGCGGTCGCGATCACGCGCGGCACGACGCCGGCGCTGGCGACAGCCGCAGGCGCCTTCATCGTCTACAACCTGCTCTTCGTGGAGCCCCGCTTCACCCTGACTGTCGCGCGCCCGGAGGAATGGGTGACGCTCCTGCTCCTTCTGATCGTCGGCGTGGTCATCGGTCGCCTCGCCGGCAGCCAGCGCGACCGTGAGCGGCTCGCACTCCGGCGGGAGCGCGAGGCGAGGGCGCTCTTTGCGATCACGCGCGAGCTCGCGACAGGAAACCGATCCCAGGACGCGATCGGGACGGTTCTCTCACGCCTCCTCGACGAGACCGTCACGCTGCGCATGTGGGTCGGGCTCGGGCCCACGGTCGCCCAGGAGCGGGCCGTCGGCGACACGGGTCCCACCTCTCCGCTCCCGTCCCTGGGGACCCACTCCGTCCTCCGTCGAGATCGCGCGGAGGGGTCGGCGGCGTGGACGCGAATCCACACCGGGAGCGAGGCCGGGGGCCGCGCTGCCAGGGCCGCGAGCGGGCGGGCCCTGTACCGGGTCGAGCTGCACGCCGGCGACCAGGCGATCGGATCCCTGTGGTGTCAGCGGGATCCATCGCTCGGCGATCCCTACCTCGAGCAGACCCGCCTCCTTGCCGCTGCCGCGGACCAGATCGCCCAGGCGGTCCAGAGGGATCGGCTCGCGACGGCCGCGGCGGAGACCGAGATCGCCCGTCGGAGCGACGCACTGCGCTCGGCGCTGCTGGACTCGGTGTCACACGACCTGCGGACGCCGCTGGCGAGCATTCGGGCGGCAGCGGGCAGCATCGCCGATGCGTCCATCGACCTCGGACCGACCGAGCGCCGCGCAGCCGCTCGCTCGATCGACGAGGAGGCGGAGCGGCTCAATCGGCTCGTGGGCTCACTCCTGGACATGAGCCGGATCCAGGGCGGCGTGCTCGTTCCGGACCTCGAGGTCATCCCTCTCGGCGAGCTGGTGGAGCCCGTCGCGCGCATGACGACCGCGCGCGGGGGCCCTCCGGTGAGGATCGATGTGCCGCATGACCTTCCGAGCGTGAACGTCGATGCGACGTTCCTGACCCAGGCGTTGACGAACGTGCTCGAGAACGCCGCGCGCCACGCTCCGGCCGGTCCCATCGTGATTCGCGCGCGCCGGGTCGGCGATCGGGTCAGTCTCGTGGTCGAGGACGGCGGGCCCGGCGTCCCAGCCGAGTCCCTGCCGCGGATCTTCGAGCGGTTCTATCGGTCCCCGGACGGTTCGTCCGGCGCGCGGCGGGGATTCGGGCTGGGGCTCGCCGTCGTGCGCGGGCTCGTGGAGGCGATGGGTGGGACCGCGCGCGCCGAGCGCAGTGAGCTCGGCGGCCTTGCCGTCACGCTCGAGCTGCCGATCGCGCCCGATGTCGAGACCGATCCGTGACGCCGGCGGACGGCAGCGCCCAGCTTCTGCTCGTCGAGGACGACGAGCCGACGCGCCGTGCCGTGGCCGCCAACCTCGGTGCGCACGGCTATCGCGTGCGCGAGGCCGCCGACGGCGAGGAGGCGCTGCGGCTCTGGGAGCAGAACCGCCCGGACCTCGTGCTCCTCGACCTCGGCCTGCCCGGCATGGATGGCCAGGCGGTGGTGCGGCGGATCCGGCACGACTCGACGACGCCGATCATCATCCTGTCGGCTCACGACCAGGAGCGCGACAAGGTCGCTGCTCTGGATGCCGGTGCGGACGATTACCTCACCAAGCCGTTCGGCATGGGCGAGCTCCACGCCCGCATTCGCAGCGCGCTGCGCCGCGCCCTGGGTCCGGCCGCCGGCGGCGACGGCGCCGTGAGCATCGGTCCGCTCCGGTTGGATCCCGTTCGACGCCGCGTGACCGTCGGCGACCGAGAGGTGCACCTGACGCCGCGCGAGTACGAGCTGCTGAAGGCGCTCGCCGCGAACGTCGGGCGCGTGGCGAGCCGCGGAAGGCTGCTGCGGGCCGTGTGGGGCGCCGAGTACGCGAACGAGGCCCACTATCTCCATGTTCACGTGGCCGCCATTCGGCGCAAGCTCGCCGACGCCGACCCCGACGGGGCCATGAGCGGGCTGATCGTCGCCGAGCCCGGCGTCGGCTATCGGGTGCGGGACGCCCAGGAACTGGGCTCGGAGGAGCGTTCTTGAGCCACTCTTGAGCGCCCTCGACCGCGCCAAGGCTCACCGCCTCTTGGTGGGCGGTGGCACGTTGAGGTCATGGAGCCCCCCGGTGCGGCGAGCCTGCCGCTTGTCGATGCCTCACTCGACCCGATTCGCGCGGCCATCAGCCTGGTCGCCGATGGCGACGCGCTGCGCGTCACCGTCCATATGCCCGCGGCGGCGCGGGTCATGCCCGCCGCTCGTCAGCTGGCACGCGCCGCGGGAGTCACCGTCGAGCTCGTCGGCGCTGAGAATGCCGCATCCGACCTGATCATCCTGCCATTCGCACAGCGGGGCGCCTGAGCCGACGTGGCCGATCGGCGGATCGATCCGCATCTCGAGGTCCGTGAGAAGCGCC
>DASWGW010000099.1:0-2727 GCA_036393435.1 Candidatus Limnocylindria bacterium
GCGCGGCGTTCGAGTGGTCAGCCACGGGCCGAGTGGTCAGCCACGGGCCGCCGCGAACGCCCCGCTCCCCGCGTAGACCGCCGCGTCGGCGAGCTCCTCCTCGATGCGGAGCAGGCGGTTGTACTTCGCGATCCGCTCCGAGCGGCTGATCGATCCCGTCTTGATCTGCCCCGCATTCATGGCCACCACAAGATCGGCGATCGTCGTGTCCTCCGTCTCGCCGGAGCGGTGGCTGATAATGGCCGTCCACCCGGCCCGCTGCGCCATCTCGACCGCCTCGACCGTTTCGGTGATCGTGCCGATCTGATTGAGCTTGACGAGGATGCTGTTGGCGGCGCGCTCGCGGATCGCGCGCTCGAGCCGCTCGGTGTTCGTCACGAGCAGGTCGTCGCCCACGATCTGGAGCCTGGCGCCGAGCCGTTCCGTGAGCTGGGTCCACGCGGACCAGTCGTCCTCGGCCAGGCCGTCCTCGAGGCTCACGATCGGGTAGCGCTCGGCCCAGTCCGCCCAGAACTCGATCAGGTCGGCTCCGCTGAGTGTTCGGCCCTCGCGCGCCAGCGCATAGCTGCCGTCCGCATAGAGCTCGGTGGCTGCAGGGTCGAGGGCGATCGCGACCTGCTCGCCTGGCCGATACCCGGCGCGCTCGATGGCCTCGAGGACCACGGCGATGGCGTCCTCGTTGCTGCCGAGGCTCGGGGCGTAGCCGCCCTCGTCGCCGACCGTCGTCGCGAACCCCCGATCGTGAAGGATGCCCCCGAGCGCGTGGAAGGTCTCTGCCGCCCAGCGCAGCGCCTCGCGGAAGGACGGCGCGCCGAGCGGCGCGATCATGAACTCCTGGAAGTCCGTCGAGTCGACGGCGTGCTTGCCGCCGTTCAGGATGTTCACGAGCGGGACCGGCAGGGTCCGGGCACCGGCGCCACCGAGGTAGCGGTAGAGCGGCAGCTCGACGGCCTGGGCCGCGGCGCGCGCGACGGCAAGGCTCACTCCGAGCAGCGCATTCGCCCCCAGCCGCCCCTTGTTCTCGGTTCCGTCCAGGTCGATGAGCAGGCGGTCCACGCTGACCTGGTCGACCGCATCGACGCCCAGCAGCTCAGGCCGGATGGCCTCGTTGACGTTCTTGACGGCGCCCAGCACGCCCTTGCCGCGGTATCGCGCGGGGTCGCCATCGCGCAGCTCGACCGCCTCGTGGGCACCGGTGGACGCGCCGGACGGCACCATCGCGGTACCGACCGCGCCGCCGTCGAGGTACACGTCGACCTCGACGGTCGGGTTGCCGCGCGAGTCCAGGATCTCGCGGCCGACGACGTCGTCGATGAGCGTCGTCATCTGCGCCGACCCGGAGCGCCGCCGGGATCGGCGGCGATGAGCGCGGCCACGCCCGGCAGCGTCTTGCCCTCGAGGAAGTCGAGCGATGCCCCGCCGCCGGTGCTGACGTGGGTCATCCGATCGGCGAGCCCCGCGCGATCGACCGCGGCCACCGAGTCGCCTCCGCCGACCACCGTCGTGACGCCGGCATCGGTCCGCTCGGCCAGGAAACGGGCGATTGCGTTCGTCCCGTTCGCGAACTGGGGGAACTCGAAGACGCCCATCGGTCCATTCCAGAAGATCGTCTTCGCCTTCTTGAGGTGCTCGGTGTAGGCCTTGAGCGTCTCGGGCCCGATGTCGACCACCATCTGGTCCTTCGGAACCGCGTCGATCCGCACGACCTGCGTCTTCACGCGAGCGTGGACCTGCGAGGCGATCACCGCGTCGGTGGGGAGCATGAGCCTGACTCGCTTGCGGCGCGCCTGCTGGGGGAAGCGCTTGGCGTTCTCGATCTGATCGGGCTCGACCAGGCTCTTGCCGAGCTGGAGGCCCTTCGCCGCCAGGAGCGTGTTCGCCATGCCGCCTCCGACGAGCACCGCCTGGCAGCGGCGGAGGAGCGCCTCGAGCACCTCGAGCTTCCCCGAGACCTTGGCCCCGCCGATGATCGCGTGGAACGGTCGCGCCGGGCGATTGAGCAGGCGCGTCAGCGAATCCACCTCGCGCTCCATGAGCAGCCCGGCGACCGAGGGGAGATGGTGCGTGATGCCCTCGGTGGACGCGTGCGCCCGGTGCGCCGCCCCGAACGCGTCGTTGACGTAGAGGTCGGCGAAGCGCGCGAGTGCCTCCGCGAAGCCCGGCTCGTTGGCCTCCTCCTCCGGGTGGAACCGCAGGTTCTCGAGGAGCAGCAGGTCGCCGGGACGGAGCTTGTCGACGGCCACCTGCACGCCGGGGCCGAGCGCGTCACCGGTCATGCGCACCGGCCGCCCGAGCAGCGTGCTCAGCCGATCGGCGACCGGCTTGAGGCGCAGCGCGTCGTTGACCTTGCCCTTCGGGCGTCCGAGATGGCTCGCCACGATCACGGCCGCTCCGCGCTCGAGCAGGTGGATGATCGTCGGCAGGCTAGCGCGGATCCGGGTGTCGTCGGTGATGTGGCCGTCCTCGATGGGGACGTTGAGGTCCGACCGCAGGAAGACGCGCTTGTTGTGGACGTCGACGTCGCGGACGGTCTTCGCCTTCACGAGCGCTGCGGCGCGCGGCTCACGACGAGCGGCTCGCCACGGCCTCGCGCTCCGCGGGCCGCGTGATGCGCTTGGCGACGAACGCGGTGATGTCGGCCAGACGGCAGGCATATCCCCACTCGTTGTCGTACCACGAGATCACCTTGACCATGTTTCCGAGCACGATCGTGTCGATGCCGCTCAC
>DASWGW010000100.1:0-4247 GCA_036393435.1 Candidatus Limnocylindria bacterium
GCTCATCCTCGCCGCGCTCCAGGCGCTCCTCGTGGCGATCGTGGGCACGGTCTTCGGCATTCCCTACCTGTTCCTGTGGGGAACCATCAGCGCGCTTGCGATGCTCATCCCGTTCTTCGGGCCGCCTCTGGCGCTCCTCCCCCCAATCGTCGGCGCGGCGCTCTTCACCGGCGGGGCGGTGGTGCCGGTCGCCGTCATCCTGGTCGTGGTCCAGACGGTGCTCGTGAACTGGCTCCAGCCACGGCTCATGCGCGGCGCTCTGGGGCTGCACCCGATCCTCGTCCTCGTCGGCCTGCTCCTCGGCGCGCAGGTGGCCGGGGTGTGGGGCGCCCTCTTCGGCATCCCGGTGATCGCGGTGCTCTGGGTCTTCGTCAGCTACGTCGTGTTCCGCACCCTGCCGAACGCGGCGCTCCCCGAGGAGAAGAAGCTCGCCGACGTCGACGAGCACGTCATGGTCGCGGTGTCGCGCGAGCAGGTCGGAGACGAGACCCACCCGCACATCCACGTCACCCGCAGGCGACGCCCCGACGGCACGGAGCAGGTCGAGATCCGGACGGACGAGCCGATGGACCTCGGCCGCAACCCGTAGTCCGCCTAGGGGGTCCCCTCGCGGATGACGAGCTTGTGGGGCTGCCAGTCCCAGTTCGGCGTGCCCTGCGGGAGCTCACCGTCGACGTAGGCCATGTTGCCATCGACCGCATCGGCCTTGACGTTCGACCACGCCAGCAGGTACGGCTGCTCCTCCTGGATCAGGGCCTGGTACTGACGGTAGATCTCCGCGCGCGCGTCGGCATCGGTCTCCCGCAGCCCTGATTCGATGAGCAGGTCGACCTCGTCGTTCTCGAAGCAGGTGAAGTTGCTCCCGCCCGGCTGATCCCTGGTGGAGCACTGCGAGCTGTGCAGCAGGGCGGATGGATCCGGGTCCATGGAATCGCCGAACCCGGCGAAGTACGCCTGCCAGGGCTCCGGCTGCCCGGGCGCCACGTGCGGCCAGATCGTTGACGGCCGCACCACGGTCTGGAAGTCCTGCGTCTCCACGAGGATCTCGATGCCGCAGTCCGCGACCTGCGCCGCGAGGGCGCTCATGAAGTCGATTCGGTCCGTCTGCCCGGTGCGGACGTAGACGACGGCCGACAGCCGCTCACCGGCCTCGTCGACGTAGATTCCGTCGCGGCCACGGCTCCATGTGTGGACGGTGGCCTGGTTCTCGATGAAGTCGACGGCGGCCTCGACGTCGCGCTCGATGGCCGAAAGCTCGGGGTTGAACGCCCACGAGGCAGGGGGCACGTCCGTCTCGATCGCGACCCCGTTCAGCCCGGTGGCCGCTGCCACCAGGGCAGGCTTGTCGATGCAGTACTGCACCGCCTTGCGCAGCGCCCGGTCGTAGAAGACGCCCTGCCACTTCGTGCCATCCGGCAGCTCGATGCTCTTGTGCATCTGATACATCAGGGCGAACGACCCGCCGCCGTTGTACTCGAGAATCGTGATCGGCTCGACACCTTCGAGCGAGGCTCGAGACGTGGGAGACAGGCCGCTCACCCAGTCGACCTCTCCCGCGGCGAGCGCCCCTGCCGCGACCTCCACATCCGTGATGATCGGCATGTTGAAGGTCCTGGTGGCGGCCTCCCCGTCCCACCAGCCGGCGAAGGCGGTCAGCGTCACCCCATAGCCGGGGTCGTACGTCTCGAGCGTGTAGGGACCGGAGCCGACCGGGTCGCGGTTGAAGCCGAGCAGCGGGTAGGCAGCGGCCACGGCATCCGTGCCCTCCAGCGTCATCGAGGTGGCGGCGTGCTGGACCAGGGCATGGAGGGCACCGATGTAGGCGCACTCGTCGAAGCCGCCGGCGACCTCGTACGCCCCGCGTCCCAGAAGCGGACCGCCGAGCTGACCGACAGTCGCCTCCACCGCCTCGACGAGAGCGCCGCAGGCCGCCTGATCGCCAGCGGCGACGGCCGCTGACAGCTGGCTGGACTGCTCGGTCAGTACGTCCGCGGTGGCTCCCTGCGCGGCCTCTCTGAACTCTGCGAATGCGGCCTCGATCACGGCCTTCGACTCGATGCCGATGCGGGCGAGACCGTAGAGCGCGAACGGCGCATAGGGCGTCACGAGCTTGAAGACCACCGTCCTCTCGTCACTGGCCGAGGCCGATTCGAGGACGCGGCCGAGGCTGGAGCAGACCCCGGGCGCGTAGCTGCAGTTCGCGCTCATGCCGAGCTGGAACGTGTAGGCGACGTCCTCGGCGGTGATCGGCTCGCCGTTGTGGAATTGCAGCCCGTTCCGCAGCGTGCAGGTCCACGTGAGGCTGTCCTCGGACACGTCACACATGTCGGCCGCCAGGTTCGGCACAGGCGCCATCGACGCATCGGCGGCGTAGAGGCCCGCGTAGATCAGCGACGTGATCTGCTCGGTCGCCGGGTCGGTCGCGGCGTTCGACATGAAGCCGACCTCGCCCCCCAGCGCCGCGACGATGGTGTCGGCGTACGCGCCACCCGCGCCTGCGCCGGCGCCCGGGCTGGCCTCCGATCCCGCCGCTTCGGAGGGCGCCTGCGAGCCGCTGGGCGAGGTGTCCTGGCTCTGAGCGCAGGCGGCGAGCACGAGCACTCCGGCGACGAGGGATGCGGTTGCCGTCGACCCGAAACGGCGCATGAACCTCCTCTGGCGGTCGGATTGGTGGCCGATCCACGCTACTACGTGCGTGCCGCCCGCGCAGACGTGGACGGGTCGCGCCGCTGAGCTGCGGGCTATCTGCTTCCGTGGCCGCCCGTCGTCAGGACGCGCCGCCCATCGACCGTGACGGCCTCCTCGATCGGCACCCCGAAGGCGTGGCGCGCGAGGTCCGGGTCGATCGGCCGGGTGGCGCTGCCGGCCGGAAGCAGCCGGCCTCCGTCGAGCAGCAGGCACCGATCGGCATGGGCGGCCGCGAGGTTCAGGTCGTGGAGCACGGCAATCACGGCGACCTCGCGGGCGTGGCTCAGCCTCTCGAGCGTCCGGACCAGCGCCAGTTGATGAGCGAGGTCGAGATGCACGGTCGGCTCGTCGAGCAGCAGCAGCGCGGGCTCCTGGGCGAGGGCCATGGCCACCAGCACCCGCTGTCGCTCTCCGCCGGAGAGCTCGGTCACCGGCCGCGTCGCGAGATCAGCGGCGTCGGCGTCCCGCAGCGCGCTGTCCACCGCCCGCTCGTCGTCGGGCCCCGGGCCGAATGTGCCGCGGGCGTGCGGGATGCGCCCCATGGCGACGACCTCCGCGACCGTGAAGCCTGTCGGCAGCTCCAGCGACTGCGGCAGCACGGCCACCCGGCGGGCGATCTCCGCCCGCGACCAGCGCTCGATGGGACGCCCGAACAGGGTGACGGCTCCCGATTCCGCGGCGAGGGTTCCGGCCAGGACGCGGAGGAGGGTGGTCTTGCCGCTGCCGTTCGGACCCAGCACGGCCACCAGCTCGGCGGCGCTGATACGCAGGTCGATGCGGTCGAGCACCGGCCGCCGGCCATCGCGTCCTCGGTAGCCCGCCGAGACTCCGACGAGCTCCGCGACGACGGCTCCGCTCACGGTCGCGTCCGCAGGGCGAGCGACCGACGCAGCAGCCAGAGGAAGAACGGAGCACCGAGGAGGGCGGTGACGACACCGACCGGGATGCCACCTGCCAGCCGTGCGCCGAGATCGGCAAGCACGAGCAAGGCGGCTCCGTAGACCATGCTCGCGGGCAGCAGGAGCCGATGGTCGGGTCCGAAGGCGAGCCTGAGGAGATGCGGCACGACAAGGCCCACGAACCCGATCGTCCCTGAGATCGCGACGCCGGCGGACGTCGCGAGGGCCGCGAGGCCGGTGAGGATCCGCTTCTCGCGCTCCACGTCCACGCCGAGATGCGCCGCCTGCTCCTCGCCGAGCAGGAGGGCGTTCAGCCGCCGCCAGCGCACGAGAAGAAGGAGGAAGCTGCCGACGATGAGCGGCGCAGCAAACCCGAGGCGTGGCCAGGAGGCACCTCCGAGCGAGCCGAGAAGCCAGCTCACGACGGCACCCAGCCGATCCCCCGAGACGAACATGAGCAGCGCGACCCCGGCCGACAGAAGCGATGACACGGCGTATCCCGCCAGCAGCAGCGTCACCACGGGCGTGCCGCCCTGCGCCCGCGCGACGGAGAAGACGACGACCACCGCCAGGATGCCGCCGAGGAACGCGAAGACCTGCACCACGCCCAGGCCCAGCCATCCCGCACCGAGGATCGGCAGCAGCCCGGGGAGGAGCAGG
>DASWGW010000101.1:0-20933 GCA_036393435.1 Candidatus Limnocylindria bacterium
GCCATCTGGGACGGGCCGTCCTCGCCGATGCTGACGCCCGCATGCGACCCGACCAGGGAAATGTTGGCGCGGCTGATCGCCGCCATGCGCACGAAGTCGTACGCTCGCGACAGGAACGCGGCGAAGGTCGCGGCGAACGGCCTCCAGCCACGGACCTGGAACCCGACCGCCATGGCCACCATCTGCTGCTCCGCGATGTAGGCCTGGAAGAACCTCTCCGGCAGCGCTTCCGCGAACTCCTCCGTGTACGTGCTGTTGCCTACCTCGCCGTCGATCGCCACGATCTCGCTCCGCGCCCGGCCGAGCGCCACCAGCGCATCGCCGAACGCCTTGCGCGTCGCCTCGCTGGTGCCCGGCTCGTATACCGGCAGGCGCAGCTCCGCAGTCGGGAAGCGGTGCGGCCGGCCCTCGAAGGCCGGCTTCGGCACGTCGACGTGGATGTCGCGCAGGCCCCCGAGCTCGGCGATCGCCGCATCGGGATCGTCGAGGGGCTTGCCGTGCCTCCCCGGCTGGTTCGCCACCGCCTTCACGCCGTGGCCCTTCTCGGTCCGCGCGATGAGCACCGTCGGCCCGCTCGTCTCGACCGCCGCGGTGAGCGCGCGGTCGATGTCGGCCACGTCGTGGCCGTCGAGGGTGATCGCGTTCCAGCCGAACGCCTCCGCGCGACGACGGTACGCCTCGAGGTCCCAGCCATGCATCGTCTCGCCTGTCTGGCCGAGGCGGTTCACATCGATGATCGCCGTCAGGTTGTCGAGCCCCTCGACCCCGGCGTGCTCGAAGGCCTCCCACATCGATCCCTCGGCCATTTCGGAGTCGCCGCACAGCGCCCACACGCGGTACGGGAGCCTGTCGAGCCTCTTGCCGGCGAGGGCGACGCCGACCGCGATGGGCAGTCCCTGGCCGAGCGACCCGGTCGCGACGTCGACCCACGGCAGCACCGGAGTCGGGTGACCCTCGATACGCGAGCCGAACTTGCGGAAGGTGAGCATCTCCTCGTCGCCGATGGCACCCGTGGCCTTGTAGATCGCGTACAGGAGCGGCGACGCATGGCCCTTGCTGAAGATCAGGTGGTCATTGCGTGGATCGTCCGGCGAGCCGAAGTCGTAGTGCAGGTACTTGGAGATCAGGACGGCCATCAGGTCGGCCGCGGACATGGATGAGGTGGGGTGCCCGCTGGCCGCCGCGCTGCTGGATCTGATCGAGTCCACGCGCAGCTGCTGGCCCAGCTCGCGCCATTGATCCTGCTCGGTCGTCATGCGTATCGGCTCCGCAAGTTGTCTGCCGGATGAGCGTGCGATCTCAATGATACGGCGACGCGTCCGGGAGGGCCGCTCGGCGACCAAGCCCGTTGACGTTCCGAGCGCCTGGCGCAACTGCGAGTTGCGGAGGGGCCACCGAACCCGTGCTCGGTCCCCAGCGGGCAAGGCCGCGGCCACGTTCAGCCACGGAGGGGACGATTCCTCCGCCTCCATGGCTGTTGCGCCAGCGCGGCTTGCGTGCACTCAGCGGCCACGAAGGCCGGCACCGGGTGGAAGTCCCACCCGAGCCATGGGCTCAGCCGCGCATCATCCTGAAGCAGTCGGAGCAGTAGACCGGCCGCGCGCCGGTGGGGCGGAACGGCACCTGGGTCTGGTTGCCGCACCGGGCGCACGTCGCGTCGTGCATCTCGCGAGGCCCGCGAGAGTAGCCCCCGCCGCCATCGGCCGCGTTGTAGCTCCCCGCGGAGCCGTAGCTGCTCGCGCCACCGCCGTTTCCGCTGGCGCGACGCTGGGCGCGGCAGGACGCGCAGCGCTTCGGAGCGGATGCGAAGCCCTTCTCCGCGAAGAACGCCTGCTCGGACGCGGAAAAGACGAAGTCGATTCCACAGTCCGCACAGGTGATGACCTGGTCGGTGTAGGCCACGTGAAGGAACCCTCCCTGGATGGATTGTTGACCACGTCGCTCCGGTCGCATGGCGCCGGTCCGGGGGTCTTGCCGCTGCCCCGGGCCGACGATGGACGTGGTGAGGGGAGGGAAGGCTCGTGGCGCCGCTCGACACGGCTCGACGCGCGAGAGTATTGCGGACGGGCCGCACGGCCGCAAGACCGAATTTCGCCGGTACGATGGGCCAATGCGGACCGCGCTCGTGGTCGCCGGCGTGGCGATGACCCTGGCAGGGCTGGTCTGGCTGGCGCAGGGGCTCAACCTTCCCTTCGCCCCGCGTAGCTTCATGACCGCGGACCGCAGCTGGGCGTTCATGGGCGCGGTGGTCGCCATCGCCGGGGTGCTCGTCATCGGCTGGGCTCGCGGGCGGCCCTGAGCTGCCCTCAGGCCAGCCGGACGCCGGCCTCCCTCATCTCCGTGAGCGCACGGTCGCCGTCGCCCGCCTGGAGATCGACCGCGGCGACCGCGTCCGCGAGCAGCTCGACCTCGAAGCCCAGGCGGGTCCCATCCAGCGCCGTGGCCTTCACGCAGTAGTCCGTCGCGAGGCCGCAGACGACGAGTCGCTCGATCCCGCGGTCGCGGAGCCGGGCCTCGAGCTCGGTCGCCGTCTCCGCGCCGGTTCGGGGGTCGCGCACCGAGAAGCCTGAATACCCGTCCTCGCCGCGCGTGCCCTTGCGGACCCGGAGGGCGCTCGGCGGAAGCTCGAGGTCCGGATGAAGCTCGGCGCCCCACGTGCCGCCGACGCAATGCACCGGCCAGATCCC
This sequence comes from Candidatus Limnocylindria bacterium, assembly GCA_036393435.1. Taxonomy (GTDB): domain Bacteria; phylum Chloroflexota; class Limnocylindria; order QHBO01; family QHBO01; genus JACDBZ01. The sequence goes on from DASWGW010000101.1 coordinate 2,688, forward strand.
ACCGTCCTTCGCGAAGTGCGGCGTGACCTCGGGATGCCAGTCCTGGGTTGCGACGAGGACCGCACCGGCCTCGGTCGCCTGAGCGATGGCCTGGTTGACGCGCGGGACGATCGCCTCGCCGCCGGACACCGAGAGGCTGCCGGACGGATCGGCAAAGTCGTTCTGCACGTCGACGACGACCAGGGCGGTGCGCTCGTCGAATCGGCTCATGCGGCCGATCGTAGCCGCATGCGGGCGTCAGGCTGTAGTGACTCCGAGGAAGGGCAGGAGCCCTAGCACGCCGACGACGATCAGGTAGACGGCGACCAGGTAGTTGAGGAGCCTCGGGACGATGAGGATGAGGACGCCGATGAGGATGGCGAGCACGGCGGCCCAGAACGTGGTGTTTCCGAGATCGATGACCATGTGGGGTTCACCTCCTTGACGATTAGCAGGTGCACCCGGCATGCCGGATGCTGGTCCGCGCCCGTGGCTCAGGTCGGGAAGATGCGCCTCAGGCGTCGATAGGCACGCGAGGCCGAGCTGCGGGTCGCGAGAGGCGGTGACGGCCGCGCCCACACCTGCGATCTCGGGGCCGCCGTCGGATGTGCCCCGGGCTCCATCGGCCTTGCCCGACCGGCCCCACCCGACGTTTCGAGCGCATCCTCCGAGGCCTCGGGGATCGGAGGCTGCGGGTGCGCGAGCGCGTCGAGCGCCGCGAGCCCCTCGTCGAGCTCTCGCGAGCCAGACGACTCGATCGCGAGCGAGACCTGGCGCTCGGCCGCCGCGGGCGAGGGCACGCGCGCACCTGCCTCCGCGGGGGCGCCGTCGGGCGCGGCCTCCACCGGCTCGGCTGCCGCCTCGTCATCCTGCGGCCGCGCATCGCGCGGCGGCACCCAATCGGTGGGCGCCACCGGGACGTCGTCGGCGCTGATCCAGCCGGGCTCCTCGATGGCCGCGCTGTAGCGCTCCGGATCCCAGGCGAGCTCGGACTCGCCGGCGCCTGGCTCATCCGCCGCGGCGGCCGGCTCGACTTCCATCTCGACGGCGGGCTCGGCGCTCTCCGGGGCCTCTGGAGCGGCGGCCGGCACGGACTCAGGCTGCGGCACCTCGACAGCCGGGACCTCGGCCTCGTCCGCGACCGGCACCTGGTCCGCCGACGGCAGCTCACGGGGGAGGGACGCGTCAGCGACGCGCTCCGCCGCGTCGGGCTCCGGCGCACGCGGACCCTCGGGGGGATGCTCCTGCCGCATGGCCGCGAGTGCGGCCGCCGTCTCGGCCGCGCCGGGAAGCTCGGGGATGCTCGGATCCTGCGCGCGGGCCAGGGCGTCCGCGAAGCGCTCCGTCGCCCGTCGGCCGGCGCGCGGCCGGCGCCGGTGCGGAGCGCCCTCGTCGGCGTCGGCGCGCGACGCGTCGGCCTCGTCGTGCTCCATGGTCGTCGCCCCCTCCGCGGATCGCGTCGCGGCCGGCGTCCTGGGCGATGGCGGCTCGACCACCCGCTCGCTGGGGATGGGCCACGGCGTCGCGGACCAAGACGACGAGATCGGTGCGGCGCCGGACGGCAGGCGAAGATCGACGCGAGCCTCGAGCATGTCGACCCGCGATCGGAGCCCGGCGACCTCGCCGCGGGCCTCGCCGAGCGCCAGGAGGGCCTGCCCGTAGCGCTCGGTGAGCGACCGGAATTCGGTGAGCAGCTCTCGGAACGGGGTCAGCTCGGCGGAGGGGCCCGTCACGGGGTCGGTCGGTCGCTCGACGGTGGCCGTGGACGGCGCCGCGGCCGAATCGGACTTCAGGCGCACCCGCATGCTGCCGCCGAGGTCCGTGGAGCCGGAGAGGATCCCGCGCGCCAGCAACTCCCAGACCCGCTCGCGTGGGACGCCCAGGACCGATGCCGCCTCTTCGACCGTATAGCCGTCCACCGCCGTTGATGGTAGCGCGCGACCCTCGGCTGCAGGAAGAGGCGTGCGGGACGGTTGACCTGAAGCCGCGTCGGCGACGCCGCTATGATCGGCGCTCGTGACGACGCCCCTGCTTGTGCCCACCCTCAGAGGGCACGACTTCAACCTCCCCGCCGGCCTCGAGGGCCTCGCTGAGCTCGCCTACAACCTGTGGTGGAGCTGGACTCCCCAGGCACAGGCGCTCTTCAGCCGGATCGACTCCGGGGCGTGGACGCGGCACCGCAACCCGATCCCGGTGTTGCGCGGCGTCACCACGACGCGCTGGGCGGAGCTCGCCGCCGACGAGGACTTCATGGTCGACGCCACGCGCCTGGTGGACGAGTTCAACCTGTACCTGACGGACGGAAACGACTCCTGGTACCAGACCTCGGCCGAGCGGCAGCTACCCGGGATCATCGCGTACTTCTGCGCCGAGTTCGGCCTCCACGAGTCCATGCAGTTCTACTCGGGCGGCCTCGGCGTCCTGGCCGGCGACCACTGCAAGAGCGCCTCGGACGCTGCGCTGCCGTTCGTCGGCATCGGCCTGCTCTACCGCCGGGGATACTTCCGCCAGCAGATCGACGCCGATGGGCACCAGGAGCATGCCCAGCCGGACCTCGACCCCGCACAGCTCCCCCTGCGGCGGGCGAGGGGTCTCGACGGGGCGCCGCTCGAGGTCTCGGTCGAGATCGCGGATCGCGCGGTGCGCGTCGCGGTATGGGTGGCCCAGGTGGGACGCGTGCCGATCCTGCTGCTCGACACCGACGTCCCGGCCAACGATCCGGCCGACCGGCCGATCACCCACATCCTGTACGTCCGAGGCCGCGAGATGCGGCTGTGCCAGGAGCTCGTTCTCGGGATGGGCGGCGTCCACGCCCTTCGGGCGCTCAAGCTCCAGCCGGCGGTCTGGCACCTCAACGAGGGACACTCTGCGTTCCTCCTCCTCGAGCGCGCCCGCGAGTCGGTCGCGGCGGCGCCCGACACCTCGGCCCGCGAGGCGCTTGAGCAGGCGGGGCGCGACTCCGTCTTCACCATCCACACCCCCGTCCCCGCCGGCAACGAGGTCTTCGGACGCGACCTCCTTGCGCACGCGCTCGAGCCGTGGTTCGCCGCCTCCGGCATGCTACCCGCGGAGCTGTTCGAGCTCGGTCGGAGCCACACCGACGAATCCGACGCGCCCTTCGACATGACGGCCTTCGTCCTCAGGCACGCCGCGGGCGCGAACGCGGTCAGCAAGCTGCACGGCGTCACGGCGACCGCGACCTGGCAGGAGCTGGCCGGCCACCCGATCGATGCCATCACCAACGGGGTGCACGTCCCGACGTGGATCGGCCGGCCGGTGCGGCGCCTCGTGCAGCGCGCCACCGGGCTGACCCTCGACAGCGACATGAACGGCCCGGAGCCCGTCGCGCGGCTCGCGCGGATCGCCGACGAGGAGCTGTGGGCGGCTCACCAGCAGCAGAAGCGCGAGATGATCGGCTTCCTCGAGAGCCGCCTCACTCGCCAGCTTGCCCGCCACGGCGAGTCCCCCGACTCGCTGCGCGCCGTGAGCGGCCTGCTGCATCCCGAGGCGCTCATCATCGGCTTCGCGCGACGCTTCGCCACCTACAAGCGCGCGGCGCTGCTCTTCAGCGACGAGGCGCGGCTGGCGGCGTTGCTGTCGTCGGCTGACCGGCCCGTCCAGATCGTGATCGCGGGCAAGGCGCACCCCGCCGACCGGCCGGGCCAGCAGGTCATCCAGCGCATCTTCGAGCTGTCTCAGTCCCAGCGGCTGCGCGGTGGCGTCTTCGTGGTCGAGGATTACGACGTGCGCGTCGCGCGCTTCCTCGTCAGGGGCGTCGACATCTGGCTGAACAACCCGCGGCGTCCGCTCGAGGCCTCGGGCACGTCCGGGATGAAGGCCGCGATCAACGGGATCCCCTCGGTGAGCGTCCTCGACGGCTGGTGGGACGAGGGATTCAACGGCGACAACGGCTGGGCCATCGGCGACCGCACCCCCGACGGCGACGAGGCAGCGCAGGACGCCGCCGATGCCGCCGAGCTGTATCGGCTCCTCGAGGAGGAGATCGTCCCCCGCTTCTTCGAGCGCAACTCGAGCGGCTTCCCGACCGAGTGGGTGGCAACGATGCGCGCCGCGATGTCAGGCGCGCTCTGGCGGTTCAGCACCGCCCGAATGCTGACCGAGTACGTCGACCGGCTCTACCTGCCCGCGGTCCGGACGCCGGTCGAGGCCTAGGGCCGCGGCGCCTCTGCGACGGAACGGCAGCCGACCCGTCACCGCTTGCCGCCCAGCGGCACTGCCTACGAAGCTGGACCCCTCCACGGTCGGAAAGGGGTCACCTGCCTGCTCAGCGTTTGCATCTGGAGGCAAGAACTGACCAGGCAGGAGCCCCACCCTCGTAGTTCGTTGCGTATGGCGGCAAGTTCAGGCTTCCGGGTCCGGGATCCCGGCCACGCCGAGCTCGATCGGGCGGCGGCGTGACACTGGCGCGCGCGGCGCCGGTCAACGAGCTGACGCGCGGGGTGCCGTTACGGCAGGTACGCCCGGGGGTTCGCCCAGCCGCCGCCCTGGTTGACGGCGAAGTGCACGTGGCAGCCGGTCGACATGCCGGTGCTGCCCTCGAAGCCGATGACCGTGTCGCTGGTGACGATGGAGCCGGGGCCGACCACCACCCGCGCCTGGATGTGCCAGTACCAGGTCTGGACGCCGCCGCCGTGGTCGATGATGACGCCATAGGCCGAGTCCCACGGCCGCAGCGGCTGGCCCGAGGCGACGACAACGCCGGCTCCCGCTGCGTAGATCGGCGTCCCGCAGCCGCTGGCCATGTCGATGCCAGTGTGGAAGTGCGGGTAGTAGGTGCCGTTGTAGTTGTATGGAGGCTCCAGGATGAAGCCCGTCGGGCCGAACTCCTGGGTGATGCGCGGGTTTGCCTCGGGCCAGCGGAAGCCGAAGTTCGAGGTCGCATCGCGCGCACCCGGCTGCGGCGCCGCGGCGCGGCGCGCGGCCTCCTCCGCCTGCTGGCGCCTGGCCTCGGCGACCTGGTCCTGGAGGGCATTGGCCTGCTGCTGGAGCTGGCTGGCGAGCGACGCCATGGCCGCTGCGGCCTGCTCGTTGCTGGCGACCGATGCCTCGACGTTGCCCTGCGCGGCCAGGGCGGCGTTGAGGGCGGCCTCCTGCTCCGCCTCCCTGATCTCGGCGGCCGCTCGCAGCTGAGCGAGCTGGGCCTCGAGCGCGGCGAGCTCCGCCTGGCGCTGCTTGAGGATCTCCTCCTCGGCACGGGCCTGGCGCTTCGCCTCGACGAGGGCCCGGCGCCCGTCCTTGAGGGTCTTCTTCTGCAGTTTGAGCTCGGCCCGGATGGAGCGGATCTCCTCGGCCAGCAGGCGGTCCTCCTCGGTCACCGTCATGAGGTAGCCCATCTGGGTCGTGGCGGTGTCGAGCGAGTCGGCCGACAGCAGCAGCTCAAGGATCGAGGTCTGGGTTCGCTCGTACGCGGATCGCATGTGTGCCTGCAGGAGCGCTTCACGCTGCTCCAGGTCAGCGGTCCGGCGAAGGATGTCCTTGGCGACCCCGGCGAGCTCCTCGTCGAGCGCGTCGATCTGCCTCCGCAGCTCCATCAGGTGCGCCTCGACCGCGATGACCTGCTGGCCGACCTCGACGAGCAGCCCGCTGACTCGGTCGTACTCGTTCGTGACCGCCTGGAGCTCCGCGCGCGCGGCGCTCAGCCTCCCTTCGAGGCGTGCCGACTGCGACCTGAGCTCCGCGAGCTGGGCGCGCTGCTGGGCGGCGGCAGCCTCCAGCGACTGCTGCGCCGACTGTGCGTCTGCGAGCTGCTGCTGGGTCTGGGCCAGTTCGGCCTCGGGGTCAGCGGCAAGGGCTGAGCCGCTGGGCTGAGTTGTGACGACGCTCCATCCCACGGCCACGAGGGCAACGAACGTGGCCGAAAGACGAGACCGCCGCCTCATCGGACGGTGATCGGGGTCTGCAATTTGCCCTTTGCCCCGTGCGAATACTTCGGGGCCATCGTCCCAGACGGCCCACGCCGCCGGAACGGAGCCAAAGTACTACGTTAATCTGACCCTGACCAGCCCCCCGGTCAGTCGTCGTCACGCCTGGTCGCCCGCCCAATGACGACACCCACCAGCGCCCCCGCGACGAGGGTCACCCACCCCGGAAGGCCGCGGCGCCTCGGCGAGGGGGCCGGGCCCGGCGGCCCCGGGGGCTGCGACACGGGCAGGAATCGGGGGTCGGCGGCCGTGATCTCCGCCAGCTCCGCATCCAGGGCATTGGCTCGGGCGAACTCGGCGCCGACGAGCACCACGATGCTGGCGAAGTAGATGAAGACGAGGAGCGTGATGCCCGTCGAGATCGGCCCAAAGGCGTTCTCGTAGTTCGCGATGTTCGTCGCATAGAACGTGAAGCCGTAGCGGAGCACGGTCCACAGCGCAGTGGCGACGATCGCACCGGGCAGCGCGTCCGCCCACGACATGCGGCGGTTGGGCACCACGCGGTATATGAACCAGAACGCGACGAAGATGAGCACGATCGGGACGACCAGGCCGATGAGGGACACCGCCGCCGCTCCGCCCGGGTTGTCGCGCAGCACCCTGCTCGCCGCCTCCTGGATGATGCCGGTCACGATGCCGATGACCAGCGACGCCACGGCCAGCGCCCCGGTCAATCCCATGAGGAGCAGGCCGATGAGTTTGTCCCGGACGAAGCCGCGGGGTGGCGCGGTCTCGAAGACGCGGGCGATTCCGGTCGACATGGCCGAGAAGAGGCCCAGCGCACCCCACAGCAGGAAGGCGATGCTGAAGATCGTCATCCCGCCTCGTGACTCGATCACCGCGTCGATCACCCCGCCCACGGTCTCGCCGTCGAGCGGCGATCCGGCCTGCACCTGCTCCACCACGAACCGGCGCGCCTCCCCCTCACCGAGGATCAACGACGCGACCACGACTCCGAGCACCAGGAGCTGGAAAAGCGACAGCAGCCCGAAGTAGGCCATGCTGCCGGCGTATTGCAGCGCCTCGTGGGCCAGGAGGCCGGCGATGGCGCGGCGGAACACGCGCGCGATGCGGTGTCGCAGGCTCCACGCATCGAGCTCGCCGAGCAAGCCCTTGATCCGGTTCATCGGCCCCGAACTCGCAAGGGTCGTGCCCGGTTGAAGAGGTGGCTACGCTGTGGGACATGGCTCGCGGCGAAACGGAGGTCCTCTCCCTCGACGGCGGAGAGGTCACCATCAGCAACCCCTCCAAGCTTTTCTTCGCCGATGCGGGCATCACGAAGATCGAGCTCGTCCGCTACTACCTCGACGTCGCCGATGGAGCCCTCGGCGGCGTCCGCGACCGCCCGATGGCGCTCAAGCGCTTCGTCAACGGCGCCGAGGGTGAGTTCTTCTTCCAGAAGCGGGCGCCCGCCTCCGTGCCGCCGTTCATCCGCACGGTCGAGCTCGCCTTCCCATCGGGACGCACGGCGGACGAGGTCGTCGTCGACAACGCGGCGGCACTGGCGTGGGTCATCAACCTCGGCTGCATCGACCTGAACCCGCATCCGGTGCGTTCGGGCGACCTCGAGCACCCCGACGAGCTGCGCGTCGATCTCGACCCAGGTCCCGGCGTGCCGTGGGAGGACGTGCGGCGCGTCGCGCTCGTCGTGCGCGAGCTTCTCGAGGACCTCGGTTTGACCGGGTGGCCGAAGACCTCCGGCTCGCGCGGGATCCACGTCTACCTGCGGATCGAGCCGCGCTGGGGATTCGGCGACGTGCGCCGCGCCGCGCTGGCCCTCGCTCGCGAGGTCGAGCGTCGGGCGCCCACCATCGCCACCAGCAAGTGGTGGAAGGAGGAGCGCCATGGCGTGTTCCTCGACTACAACCAGAACGCCAAGGATCGCACGGTCGCCTCCGCGTACTCGGTCAGGCCGCGGCCGACCGCAACGGTGAGCGCGCCCCTGACGTGGGACGAGGTGCCCGCCGCCGAGCTCGACGACTTCACGTTGCGCAGCCTCCCGGGCAGATACGCGCGCCTCGGCGATCCATGGGCTGGGATGGACGATCGGGCCTTCTCCCTCGAGCCGCTCCTCGACCTCGTCGCGCGCCAGGAGGCGGAGGGCCTGGGCGACGCCCCGTGGCCGCCGCACTACACGAAGCAGGCAGGGGAGCCGCCACGGGTCCAACCCTCCAAGCGGCGGATGGCACCGCAGACGCCGGTCCCCAACCCCGATGCGCCCCGAGGCCGCGCGGGATCGGTCCCGTCCGCGCTTCCATCCGCTCCGGCCCGGAACCCGGACGGAACGGTCCCGCCCACGGGGCGGCGGCGCTCCTCGCAGCCGCTGCTCGTGATCAGCCAGGCCGCCGACAAGGCGGATGCGCTCGCCGGACTCGAGCGCTGGCGGGCGCGCCACCCGGAGGCCTCCGCGCACGTGCGCGACCCCGAGGACGTGCTGATCGATGCGATGCGCGGGCGCTTCACCGTGTGGTGGCGCATCCGCGTCAACCTGCGGAACGTGCCTGCGGACCTGCGCCCGGCGGCAGAGCCGCCCGATCCCGACTACGACCCCTGGACCGAGTAGCGCAGCTCGGTCGGGGAATGCCGTAGCGACTCGACGCTGTCGAACCGGCCAGATGTCCCGCATCTGGGTCATCGAGCGACTCGGCGCTGTCGAACCGGTCAGCGGTCCCGCATCTGGGTCATGGAGCGACTCGGCGCTGTCGAACCGGTCAGATGTCCAGCATCTGGGCAAACGTGCGGCCGGAGATGGCGCGCGTAGGCGTGCTGCACGGCTGACGTTCCCGCCGTCCGGGAAGTTGACCGAGTCGCGCGCCGCGACGCCGTCACTGACCCAGCATGTGGGTAAGCGCACGATAAGCGGTGGGAAAGCGAATCGAGCGATGATCGCGCCGTGGAACGACGAACGATTGTGCGGGCTCTGCGCGCCCTCCGGAGGCGGAAGGGCTGGAGTCAGCGGCAGCTCGGTGGAAGGCTCGGAGTCTCGAGGAGCGAGGTGAGCCGATGGGAAACCGGCGCGCTCGAGCGCTGCTCTGTGGCGAGGCTCGAGCGCTGGGCCGCGGTGCTCAACGCGCACGTTGTCATCGACATTCGCGTCGACGGCGAACGACCGCTGACCGACGCGCGGCATGCCGCGCTCCAGGACTGGCTCGTCGGAACCCTGCGAACGGCCGGATGGCTCGTCGAGGCTGAGCCGAGCTTCAATGTCTACGGAGATCGCGGCAGGATCGACGTCCTCGCATACCACCCGGCGCTTCACATCCTGCTGGTCGTCGAGATCAAGACGAGGATCGAGGACGCGCAGGAACTCCTGGGCCGCCTCGACGTGAAGAAGCGGGTGGCGCCGGGAATGGCGCGGGATCGTGGTTGGCAGGTGGACGCGGTGGTGCCGGCGATCTTCATCCTGGACGGCAGTACTGCCCGCCGCCGGATCGCGATGCATCAAGCGCTCTTCGCGTCGTTTCCGCTTCGGGCGCGGCGCGCGATGGCATGGCTTCGTCGGCCGCATTCCCACACGCCTGCTGGCATCCTGGCTTTCGTTACTCTGGCCGCGCGGCCCAGCGAGAAGCGACCAGTGTGACCCGCCCTAGCTCCGAACCGTGTCCGATACGGCGGCCTCGACCCAGCCCGGGATCTCGCGCCGCAGCGTGCCGAGGGGCAGCGATCCATGCCCCAGCACCTCGTCGTGGAACGCGCGCAGGTCGAAGCGTGCGCCCATTCGCTCGGACACCTCCGCCCGCGCGCGCTCGATCTCGCGCTGCCCTAGCTTGTAGCTGAGGGCCTGGCCGGGCCACACCGTGTAGCGGTCGACCTCGATCTCGGCGTCGACCATGGGCAGCGATCCGCGCTCGTGCATGAACGCGATGGCCTGCTCCCGGGTCCAGTTCATGGCGTGCAGGCCGGAGTCGACCACCAGGCGCGCCGCTCGGAACGACTGGGCGTCGAGCATGCCGAGGCGCTCCTGGTCGTTCGCGTACAGCCCCATCTCGTCGGCGAGGCGTTCGGTGTACAGGCCCCAGCCCTCGACGTAGGCGCCGCCCGCCATCCGCGCGCCGAGCGTCCGGAAAGCGGGCAGGCCGGGGAGCTCCATCTCGATGCCGATCTGGAAGTGGTGGCCGGGCGTCGCCTCGTGGAACGTGATCGCCGCGATCTTGTGGAGTTGCCGCTCCATCGGCTGGTAGGTGTTGATGTAGTACTGGCCCTGGCGTGAGCCATCGAGGGTCGGCGGCATGTAGAACGCCGGCGGCGACTCGGCCTCGCGGTACGGCTCGACGGCCATGACGTAGCAGTTCGCGCTCGGGATCCGGCCGAAGTAGCGAGGCGCAGCGGCGTAGGCGCGGTCGGTCTGCTCCTGCGCCAGGCGGACGAGGACCTGCGGATCGCCGGTGTGATTGGCCGGATCGGCGGCGAGCGCGTCGCGCAGCGCGTGCCGGTCGGCATGCCCGAGCCGTCGTGCGATCTGGTCCTTCTCGGCCTCGATCGAGGTCAGGTCCTCGAGGCCGAACGCGTGGACCTCCTCGGCCGTGGTGTCGAGGCTCGTCTGGATGCGGATCGCCAGGCGGTAGGCCGCGTCGCCGCCGGGCGTCGCCGACAGCCCCGGCTGCTTCCGAGCGTGGCGCTCGTACTCGTCGGACAGGTACGAGTGGAGGCGCCTCAGGCCGGCGTACACGTGCTTCTCGACGGCCGCCTCGATGCTCGAGCGGTCGCCGCCCTCGCCGACGTTCACCATCGTCGTCGCGGGCGCCTCCGACGGAGGCATCGCCAGGAGGCGCTCGATCTGCTCGATGGCGCGCCGGACCGGCATGACCGCGGCGGTGCGCCCGTCGCCCACGCCCTCCGCGAGCGTGCCGATGTACTGCTCGATGACCGTCGGGTACGCGCCATAGCGCTCGAGCAGCCGGTCGAGGCGCGCGGGGGTATCGGCCGGCTGGTACTGGGCCACCTCCGCCGGCCAGATCTGCGGGCCGCTCATGTGGTCCAGGGCAAGCTGGTACTGCTTCTGCGCCAGCGACTCGAGCTGATTCTCGGCGACCAGGATGATGAGATCGCGCGTGATCGTCTGCTCCGGATCGAGCCCGTGGTCCGGGATCCGCCTCGCCTCCTCCAGCGCCCCGCGATAGGCCGCCTCGTCGGCGGCGCGCCCGGTCGCCCCGAGGTCCGGCCAGCGCTCGTTGTAGCGGTCGTCGCCCAGCAGCGTCGCCCAGATGGGATCCCGTTCCAGGATTCCCTCCCAGAAGCGGTCGGCGAGATCGTTGACGGCTGTGTTGGGATCGGCGACGACGGACACGGATGGCGGCCTCCGGGATGCGGATGAACGGCTGGGACGGTGGTTGCGGCGAAGTGTAGCCGCCCGCCTACCGGCCGAAGAGGTCGGCCAGAAGTGCCGCGGGCGTCTCCACCAGCTGGTCGTAGCGGCAGTCGGCGGGGGTGCGATCGGGTCGCCAGCGGCGGAACGTCGCGGCATGCCGGAAGCGGTCGCCCTGGAGGTGGTCGAAGGCGACCTCGCACACCAGCTCCGGCCGCAGCGGCTCCCAGGTGAGGTCCTTCCCGCGATTCCATCTCGACGTCGCGCCGGGCATGCGGCGTCCGGCTGCGACCGCCTGCGCCTCGGCGTCGGCCCAGTCGCGCCATGGGTGGCCGTCCAGGGCGTCATGCCGGTACGGCTCGAGGAACCCGACCAGCTCCCGCCGGTTCTCGAGCGTGAACGACGAGGTCACGCCCACGTGCTGGAGCTGGCCCGCATCGTTGAAGAGGCCGAGCAGGAGCGAGCCGATCATCGTGCCGGGACCGTTCTTGTGCCAGCGGAAGCCGGCCACGACGCAGTCGGCGGTCCGCTCGTGCTTGACCTTCGCCATGGTCCGCTTGCCGGGGGTGTACGGCTCCTCCGATCGCTTGGCAATGACGCCGTCGAGCCCGGCACCCTCGAAGACCTCGAACCAGCGCTGCGCCTCGACCGGATCGCGCGTCGCCGGAGTGAGATGGACCGATGCGGGCGTGGTCTTCGCCAGCCGCTCCAGGCGCGCCCGTCGATCGGCGAACGGCGCGTCGCGCAGGTCGACGTCGCCGTCTGCGAGGCAGTCGAATGCGATGAACGACGCCGGCGATTCGCCGGCGAGCATCGCGACGCGGCTCGCGGCGGGATGGATCCGGAGGAGCAGCGCGTCGAAGTCCAGGCGACCGTCGGGGCGCGCGATGACCACTTCGCCGTCCAGCACCCATCGCGCGTCGGGCGCGCCGAGCGAGCGCAGCGGCTCCTCGAGCTCGGGGAAGTAGCGGTTCAGTGGCTTGAGGTCGCGCGACTGGATGTAGACCTCGGGGCCGTCGCGGAAGACGAGCGCCCGGAACCCGTCCCACTTCGGCTCGTAGGTCCAGCCGTCGCCGATCGGAATGGCCGGCGTCGGCTTGGCGAGCATCGGCTCGATCGGCGGAGCCAGCGGGAAGGGCATGGCCGCGATGATACGTCCGCATCTCCCATCGGCCATACTCCGGCGTCCCGAGCGCCCATCGCGCGCAGATGGAGGACCCCGTGGGGATCCAGATCCAGTTTCTCGGTGCCGCCGGCTGCGTCACGGGCTCGCAGTTCCTGGTTACCGCCGGCGGCCGACGGGTCCTCGTCGACTGCGGCATGTTCCAGGGCTCGCCGGAGGAGGTGGAGCGCAACCACCTGCCGTTCGCCTTCGAGGCCGGGCAACTCGACGCCCTGGTCCTCACGCACGCGCACCTCGACCACTGCGGCAGGACGCCTGCGCTGGTGCGCGCGGGCTTCGACGGGCCGATCCACGCGACCCGGGCGACGCTCGACCTCGCCGAGATCGTCCTGCTCGATTCGGCGAAGCTGCAGGTCGAGTTCGCCGAGCGCTGGAGCCGCCGGCAGGCCCGAAAGGCGGAGCGGAAGGCCGAGAGCGCGGCACGGCACGTCGCTGTGGCGGCCGAGGCGGCCGGATCGGAGGCGACCGCGGTCGAGACCCAGGTGGACGACGAAACGCTCCCCGAGCGCCTTCGAAACGCGCTGCCGGAGGGCCGCACGACGACCCGCGAGCCGCTCTACGACGTCCGCGACGTCGAGGCGACCATGCGCCTGGGGCGCGGGTGCGACTATGGCGACGAGGTCGCGGTGACCGATGGCGTGACGGCCGTCTTCCACGACGCGGGGCACATCCTGGGCTCGGCGATCATCGAGCTGCGGGTCAGGGACGGGTCTTGGGCGCGGACGATCGCCTTCTCGGGCGACCTCGGCCGGAGCGACACCCCGATCCTGCGCGATCCGACGCCGATCGCCCACGCCGACGCGGTGGTCGTGGAGTCGACGTACGGCAACCGCGAGCATGCGCCGCACGAGCAGGCCGTGGAGGAGCTCGTCGCCGCCATCGGGGAGATCGCGGGCGCGGAGGGCGTCATGCTCGTGCCGGCCTTCGCGATCGGCCGCACGCAGGAGGTCGTCTGGGTCCTCGACGAGCTCGTCCGCCGCGGCCGAATCCCCAGGGTGCCGCTCTTCCTCGACTCGCCGATGGCGTCGCGGGCCACGCGTGTCTACCTCGATCATCCGGAGACGTACGACGCCGAGACTGCGGCCCTCCTGCGATCCGGGGACTCGCCACTCGAGTACCCGGGCCAGGAATTCACCGATTCGGTCGAGCAGTCGAAGGCGATCCGCCACGCAAGGCGGCCGTTCATCGTAGTGGCGAGCTCCGGGATGCTGACCGGCGGGCGGATCATGCATCACCTCAAGGACTTCCTCCCCGACCCGGCCTGCACCCTGCTGTTCATCGGCTACCAGGGCGAGGGGACGCTGGGACGGCACATCCAGAACGGCGCGCAGACCGCGCGCATCGACGGCGACGAGTTCCCGGTCCGCTGCCGCGTCCGCTCGATCAGCGGCTTCTCGGCCCATGCCGACCAGCACGAGCTGGAAGCGTGGCTGCGGCACTTCGGCGCTGCGGCCGAGGGGGCCGCCGGCCGGCCGAAGCACGTCTTCATCGTCCACGGCGACCCGGATGCGGCCGACGCGTTCGCGGTGCGCATCCGCGACGGGCTCGGCATGCAGGCCCACGTCGCGAAGCATCGCGAGGTCGTTTCGCTCTAGGCCGCTCCCGCTAGGATTCCGCGGTGCAGCAGCCCACCCACCCGGTCATCGGATTCCTCACCGACTTCGGCCTCGACGCCGCGGCCGCGACCTGCCGCGCCGTGATGCTGTCGATATGTCCCGACGCGCAGATCGTCGACATTGCCCACACCATCCGCAAGTACGCCGTCGCGGACGGGGCGTTCCTGCTCCGCTTCGCCCTGCCGTACTTTCCACGCGGGGTGCACGTCGGCGTCGTGGATCCCGGCGTCGGCACCGCTCGACGGCCGGTCGCCATCCGAACCGCGCGCGGCGACGTGCTCATCGGCCCCGACAACGGGCTCCTCCTTCCAGCAGCCGATGCGCTCGGTGGCCCGCAGGAGGCCCGGGTGCTGACGAATCGGGACCTGTGGCTGCCCGTGACCAGCAACACGTTCCACGGGCGCGACGTCTTCGCGCCGGTGGCGGGCCACCTGAGCGCCGGGAGCGCGTCCTTCGAGAGCGTGGGATCGCCCCTTTCGACGGCGGAACTCGTCCGGCTCCCGGAGCCCGTCGCGCGCGCCCGGCCGGGCGAACTGGAGACCGTCGTGACATACGTCGACACGTTCGGCAACCTTCGACTGGCCGGTGAGAGGACCGAGCTCGACGCCGCGTTCGGCGCCCTGGACGATGGCGCCGTGCTGCGGGTCGAGTTCAACGGGCTCGACGGCGCGCCGCCCGTGCTCGAGTCCGTGCGCTACACGAGCACGTTCGGCGGCGTCCCGGTCGACGCCCCGCTCCTCTACCTCGACGCACTGGGCAACCTCGCGCTCGCCGACAACCAGGGCAATATCGCCGCGCGCCTCGGAGTCGGCCCGGATCGACCCGTCCGCATCGTCTCCGGCTGAGGTCGCAGCGGACCGCATGGCCGCGCCGCTCGTCGAGCTCGAGGCCGTCAGCTTCCGGTACCGGCGCGCGACCAGCCCGGCGGTTAGAGACCTGTCGCTCAGCGTCGAGCGCGGCGAGGTGCTGCTCATCGCCGGGCCGTCGGGATGCGGCAAGAGCACGGTGATTCGCGCCATCAACGGCCTCATCCCGCATGCATACACCGGCGAACTCTCCGGACGGGTGCGCCTCGAGGGCCGGCCGACCACGGACCTCAGACTTCGCGACATCGGACGCATCGTGGGCACGCTGCTGCAGGATCCCGCGAAGCAGATCGTGGGTGCCACCGTGGAGGCGGAGCTCGCGTTCGGCCCGGAGAACGCCGGCATGGCGCCCGAGGAGATCGCGCAACGGATCGTCGAGGTGATGGACGAGACGGAGCTCCACTCCCTGGCGGGCCGGCAGACGGCGTCGCTGTCCGGCGGCGAGCTGCAGCTGCTCGCGATGGCGGGGACGCTCATGCAGCGCCCGAGCTGCTACGTCGTGGACGAGCCCCTGGCGAACCTCGATCCATATACCGCATCGCACCTCCTGCGCATCCTCCGCCGGCTAGCCGATGCGGGGCACGCCGTGATCATCGTCGAGCATCGAGTCGAGCAGGCCCTGGCGCTGGCTCCCGACCGCGTCCTCGGCATGAGCGACGCCCGCGCGACGTACCTGGGGCCGCCGGCGGGCTTCCTGGCGGTCGCGGACGTCGACGCCGTGCGCCTGCCGTTCGACGTGGTCCTGGAGCGCGAGCGGGCGTCGCCCTCGCACGGTCCGGGCATGCCGCCGGCCGCCGGCCGCACGGACGCGGGGCCGAGCCGCCTCGCCTTCGAAGACGTTCACGTCACCCTGGGCGTCCGCGCGGTGCTCCGTGGCATCTCGGCCGACCTGCATGCCAACGAGGTGGTCGCCGTCCTCGGCCCCAACGGCTCGGGAAAGACGACCCTGTTCCGCGCCGCGATGCAGCTCCTCGCGCTCGACGCCGGCCGCGTCAGCGTCGACGGGCGCGACGTGACCGGGCGACCGGTCGCCGAGCTCGCTCGGACCATCGGATACGTCTTCCAGAGCCCGAGCCAGATGCTCTTCGCCCGAACGGTGCGCGAGGAGCTGCTCTTCGGCCCCGGGAACCTCGGCCTGGACGTCGGCGACCCCGATCCCTACGCGCTCGATGCGCTTGGCCGGGTCGGCCTCGCGGAGGAGGAGGGGATCCTGGATCGGCCTCCGCTCACGCTGAGCTTCGGACAGCAGAAGCGGCTCGCGCTCGCGATCGCGCTCAGCATCCGGCCCCGCACGCTCATCCTCGACGAGCCGTCGGCCGGCCAGGACCACCGCACGTCGCTCGCCTTCATGGCCGAGGTCGCCGCGATCCCGGGACTGCAGAGCGCGTACTTCATCACGCACGACGTGGACCTTGCGTTGACGCACGCCGATCGTATCCTTGTGATCCGCGACGGCCGGATCGTCGCCGACGGTCCACCAGCCGCGGTGGTCGAGGACGCGGATCGCTGGCACGCGAGCAACCTGCAGCGGACCTCGCTCATGGACGCCAACCTGGCGCGGGGCACGCCCGCCGGCCGCTTCCTCGACGCGCGCTCACTGGCGCGCGCCATCGTCGCCCAAACGGAGGAGTCAGATGTCAACCGCCGCAATGGATCGTAACCGCGCATCCGGCATGTGGGACGTCACTGCCCGCACCATCGTCTATGCGGCCATCGGCGCCGCGCTGTATGCCGTCCTGGCGCAGTTCCAGGTGACGTTGCCGGGCACGGCGAACGTTGCGCTTCGCCCCGGCTTCGCGATCGTGACCTTCTTCGGGTTCGCGTTCGGGCCGATCGTCGGGCTGTTCGTCGGCCTTGTCGGCAACGCGATCGCGGACCAGATCAGCGGGTGGGGACTGCTCACCAGCTGGAACTGGAGCCTCGCGAACGGTCTCGCCGGCCTCCTCGCCGGCGTCTTCGGCGTGACCCTGGCAGGCACGGTTCGCAACCGCCTGGCGCTTGCCGCCGTCAGCGCGATCCTCGCGGTCGCCATCGGCTTCCTGTTCGTGTTCAGCGACCTCGTCCTCGGCACGGCCGAGACCTTCGAGGCCGCACTGACCGCGAACTACCTTCCTGTCCTGATCGGCAACGCCATCGTGGCCGGGATCCTCACCCCGATCCTCGTGGCCGCCTGGGAGCCGCTGCGGGAGTCGATGGGCCGCTGAGCCCGCTCGCGCGATGAACGTCGCGCCCCGCTATCTCGGCCGGGGGTCGTGGCTCGCTCGCCGCGACCCCCGCGTCCTGATCGTCTCGCTTGCGCTGTTCGTGTTCGCCGTGGTCCAGGTCTGGGACCTGCGAATCCTCGCGGTCCTCGCCGCTATCGCGTACGCCTACTACCGCACGGCGGGGATCCCGTTCGGCGAGGTGCGGCTGCAGTGGGGCTACGTGATCTTCTTCGTCAGCTTTCTGGTCATCGTCAACACGCTGCTGACGGGTGGAGAACTGCGCGGATACGGCGCCGATGAGCTCCACGTCTACTTCTTCGTGCCGCTGCTCGGGACCCCGATCAGCACGGAGTCGGTCACGTATGCGATCGCGCAGTACATGCGCTTCCTGTCGATGGCCGCCGTGGGCTTCCCGCTCGCCTTCGCCATTGCACCCGGCGACATCGGGCCCGCCTTCGCGCGGCTGGGCGTCCCGTACAAGTTCGCGTATGGCCTCGAGCTCACGTTCCGCTTCGTCCCCTCGCTCGCCGCCGACCTCCAGACGACCATCGACGCGCAGCGCGTGCGCGGCTACGAATGGGAGGCGAAGGGTCGCTCGCCGATCGGCAAGGTGCGGCGCACAGTGCCGATGATCACGCCGCTGACGATGAACGCGGTGGTCGGAGCGGAGGACACCATCGACGCGATGGACCTGCGCGGATTCGGCACGCAGCGACGTACCTGGCTGCGGCAGCTCGCGATGGACAGGACCGACCGGCTGGTGGTCGCGGGGTTCGTCGGCCTGCTCGCCGTGATCACGGTGCTCAGCTTCGCCGGCCTCACCCGGCTGTGGGTGCCGCAGCTCCTCGTGAGCCTCGCCCCGGCGTAGACGGTCGCCCTCGCCGTCATCGGCATTGTGGACAACGCGTGGATAACTCCACATTCGCCGCAAGAACTCGTGGACAAGCCGCTTGTCGCCGATGGCCCCCTGCCCTATTGTGGGTCTTGTCCCGGAGGGATCGTGGACCCTGAGATTGCATCAAAGGATTCCTGGTTCCTTCGGGACGTTTCTGTGCCCGGCGGACCTTCAAGCCTGACGGAGGGCGCGTGAGCGACGAGCCGTATCCGCCGCTGCGGCCCCAGCGCCCCGTGCCGCAGCGCCGGCAATCCAC
>DASWGW010000102.1:0-20357 GCA_036393435.1 Candidatus Limnocylindria bacterium
CGTCTCGAGATCGAAGACGACGAACTCGTTGCGGCCCTCGCCGAGCTGCTTCGCCAGCTGCGCGACCGATGAGGCCTTGGGGCCGACGAACGGCGCCTTCTTCGGCGTGCCGGCGCTGGCGACGAGCTTGTCCTGCATGTCAATCGACTGCTGGAGTTCGCGATGGCCGTAGGCGATCGCATCGGCCATGACCGACTCTGGCTGGATCTTCGCTCCCGCCTCGACCATCATCACCGCGTCGCGCGTGCCGGCGACCACGAGATCGAGGTCGCTATCGGCGAGCTGGGTCGTGGTCGGGTTCGTGACGAACTCACCGTTGATGCGTCCGACGCGAACCGCGCCGACCGGTCCCTGGAACGGGATGTGGCTGATGCTCAGCGCAGCCGACGCGCCGTTGAGCGCCAGGATGTCAGGGTCGTTCTCCTGGTCGGTGGACAGTACCGTCAGGACGACCTGGACCTCGTTGTGGTAGCCCTTCGGGAACAACGGGCGAAGCGGCCGGTCGGTGAGGCGCATGGCCAGGATCGCGGCCTCGGACGGGCGCGACTCGCGCTTGATGAAGCCGCCGGGGATCTTGCCCGCGGCGTACATCCGCTCCTCGTAGTCGATGGTGAGCGGGAAGAAGTCCGCGCCTTCGCGCGGCTCCGGGGCGGCGACAGCGGTCGCCAGGACGACTGAGTCGCCGTATCGAACGATGACGGCGCCATCGGCCTGTTCGGCGAGCTTGCCGGCCTCCATGCTGAAGGTCCGACCGCCGATCTCGGCCTCATGAGTAATTGCCACTGATTCCTCCAAATTGATTCTTGTCGGCACCCTGCGCTCGGCTGCTGGGCGCTCGATCGCTGATCGGCGGCCGCAG
Source organism: Candidatus Limnocylindria bacterium (assembly GCA_036393435.1). GTDB lineage: Bacteria > Chloroflexota > Limnocylindria > QHBO01 > QHBO01 > JACDBZ01. The sequence continues at coordinate 860 of DASWGW010000102.1, forward strand.
ACAGGGGCGGGTGCCCGGATGGTTTGGTGTCTGGATGTGCGAGACCCAGGGCCCATGCGGCTCCCGGGTCGATCGCGGCGGATGCCCTAGCGGCGCAGCCCCAGGCTGCCGATGACGGTGCGGTACCGGTCGACGTCGTGTCGCACGAGGTACGCGAGCAACCGTCGACGCTGCCCGACGAGCTTCAGCAGCCCGCGGCGCGAGTGGTTGTCCTTTGGAAAGCTTCGCAGGTGATCCGTCAGCGACTTGATCCGCTCGGTGAGAAGCGCAATCTGCACTTCGGGCGACCCGGTGTCCCCCTCGTGCGTGGCGTATTCGTCGACGATTGCGCTCTTCGCATCCTTGGCGAGCGGCACGTATTCCTCCACATTCGGTTCCGTAACGCTACGAAGTCTAGCAGAGGCACCTCTCGGCCGTCCTCTCAGTGTTCGATTAGCCGATGCGGTCCGCTTCCGCGCGACCGTGGCTTCCACCGAATCGCCGTCGTTTGCCGCCCAGCGCACGCAACTACGAGGATGGGCCGATTCGGTGCGCTTGGGTGACCGTTCCTGCCGCCCTGCGCAAGAGCCGACTAAGAATCAGGCCCTGAAGATGTCCATGTTCGTAGTTGGTTCCGCCCAGGGGCAAACCATGGACACATCGACCGCGTGAGGGCTCATGAGCCGATGCGTCGCCGGGCCTCGGCCTCGTCCTCGCGCATCTGCCCGATCAACCCCTCCACCGAGTCGAACTTGCGCTCGTCCCGCAACCGGTCGACAAGCGTTACGTCGAGGCTGGCTCCGTACAGGTCGCCGTCCCAGTCGAGCAGGTACGCCTCCACCAGGACGCGACCGTCGTCGTGGAAGGTCGGCCTGACGCCGATGCTGACGAGGGCCGGATGGTCCGGGCCGACGGCGCGCTCCGCCACGGTTACTCGACCGAGGTAGATCCCGAGCGGCGGCAGCGCGGGCGTGTACTCGAACCGGAGGTTCGCGGTCGGAAATCCGAGCTCGCGGCCTCGCCGGTCGCCCGTCACCACGATGCCCCGGAGGAGCGGCCGCGCGTCGAGGAGCCGCGTCACCAGCGCGAGATCCCCGTCGGCGAGGGAGGCGCGAATACGCGAGGACGAGACCGGGGCTCCATCGAGCACGAGCGGGTCGACGCTGATGACGTCGAAGCCGCGCTCCGCGCCGATCGTCGCGACCAGCTCCGGCGTCCCGGCCCGCCCGCGGCCGAATGCGCTGCCTGCGGTCATCGCGATCCCGCGCAGATCGATCGCCGGCGCGAGGGCCGCCAGAAACTCGTCCGGGGCGAGATCGCGGAGATGGTCGTCGAAGCGCACCTGGAGCGCGTGGTCGATGCCGGCGGTCGTGAGGCGCGCCAGCGTCTCGTCGGGCGGCAGGAGACGCTCCACGCGCGTGCCGGGACGCAGGACCTCGTCCGGATGGGGGCTGAACACGAGCGCCACCGCCGCCGCCCCTCGGTCGCGGGCGGCGATTGCCGTCTCGCGGACGACCTGGCGATGCCCGAGGTGCACGCCGTCGAAGGCGCCCAGGGTCACCACCGCCGGCCCGATCGGGGGCAGCTCGTCGATGCCGCGGGCAGTCACGAGAGGACCGCCTCCTCCGGGACGACATGCTCGGGACGCAGCACGCCGCCGTCCAGCGACCCGACGCCGAGCAGGCGGCGGCCGATGAACACCGCGACGCGCCCCGAATCGACCGGCGCGGCGGCGAGCGGCTGCGGCGCGCCATGGAGGAACCGCCACGCGGCGGCCTCATCGAGCGTGACGGGCGGGAGCGGCAGGAGCGGCCCGACCGGCCCGATCGCGGCGTCGATGCGCCCCTCCGCGGCGAGCTCCTCGAGCCGTGCGGGCGTGACCGCCCCGTCGAGCGAGAGGCCTGCCGCCTCGGTACGCCGCAGCGCACGGAGATAGCCGCCCGTTGCCAGCCGCTCTCCCAGGTCCCGCGCGATCGAGCGCACGTACGTCCCCGCGCCGCAACGGACGTCCACGCGAACGTCCAGCCACCCCTCACCGAGCTCGACGTCCTGCACCACGAGCGCCTCGATCACGACCTCGCGCGGCGGGAGGTCGAGCGCCTCGCCGGCTCGCGCGGCGCGGTACGCGGTGCGGCCCCCGAGCTTGCGCGCCGAGAAGGCGGGTGGGCGCTGGAGGACCGTGCCCGTCATAGCCGCCAGCGCCCGCTCGACGGCCGCCCTGTCGGGAAGGGGCGCGTCGACGGGCTCGATCGGCCCCTCCGCGTCGTCGGTGGCGCTCCGCGCCCCGAGGCGGATCGTGGCGTCGTAGCGTTTCGAGCCGCCGGTGAGCTCCGCGCTGAACCGCGTGGCGGCACCGACGAGGATGGGAAGGACGCCCGAGGCGAGCGGATCGAGCGTCCCCGCATGACCGATGCGCCGGGTGGAGGTCAGCCGGCGCAGGAGGCCGACCATGTCGTGGCTGGTTGGCCCGACCGGCTTGTCGAGGTTAACGACCCCGTGCATCGGCGCGGTCGAGCTCGCGCTCGCACTCGTCGAGCAGCCGCGGGATGGCCTCGGTCAGCGACGCCTCGATGGTGCAGCCGGCGGCCCGTGCATGACCGCCGCCGCCGAAGGCCGAGGTGATGGCGACCGCGTCCGCCCGTGCCGTGGTCCGCACGCTGACGCGAACCTGGGACGCATCGGCCTCCTTGAACAGGACCGTGATGTCGGCGGCCTTCGTGGTCGCCAGCAGGTCGATGAATCCCTCCGACGCGACCGCATCGGTCCCGGTCCGGACGAGCATCTCCTGGGTCATCGCGGCGTACACGATGCGGCCGTCACGCCGCGAGCTGATGCCGGCGAGGATGAGCCCCCAGAGCGCCAGCGTGGCGAACTGCTTGTCGGCGTAGATCAGACGGTGCAGCGCGGCGAGCGGCGCCCCGGCCTCGACCAGGTCCGCCGCCACCCGCAGCGCCCGGGGAGTCGCGTTCGGGTGCGAGAAGGTGTGGGTGTCCTGGACGATCCCCGCGGTCAGCACGGTGGCGATCTCCGTGTCGATCTCCACGCCGAGCTCCGGAAGCATGAGGGCCACCATCTCGCACGTGGCGGCCGCCTCCGGATCGACCCACGCCACCGCGGCCTCGCTCCCGTCGTTCGAGACGTGGTGGTCGATGTTGAGGATGGTGGTCCGCTCGAGCCACGCCCCGCAGTCGCGTGCCACGGCCCCGGTGCGCGACGGCGGTCCGTCGACGACGACCGCGACGTCCGGCTCGAGCCGCGGCACGGTTCGAACCTCACCGGCGTACGGCAGACCGGCGAGCGGAGGGGGCAGCGGGTCGGCCGCGACCACCTCCGCCTGCTTGCCGAGTCGCTCCGCGGCGATCCGAATGGCGAGGGCGGCGCCGAGGGAGTCGGCGTCGGGATTCTCGTGGCAGATGGCGGTGATGCGCGAGGCGCCGCGAATGGCGGCGATGACGGCCTCGCGGCTCACTTCTTCTCCTCGTCGAGCTCGCGCAGCAGCTTCAGGACTCGGTCCCCCGCCTCGATCGCGTCGTCGTACTTGATGACGAGCTGCGGCATGTGGCGGAGGGTCAGGCGCTCCGCGAGCCGGCGGCGCAGCCACGGCGCCGCATCGGTCAGGGCCCGCATCGTCCGGTCGCGCTCCTCCTCCGTGCCCAGGATGCTGACCCATACCCGCGCCGATCCGAGGTCGCGGGCCGTCTCGACGCGGGTGATGGTCGCGAACCCGATGCGCGGGTCCTTCATCTCGCGTTGGAGCAGCTCCATCAGCTCGGACCGGATCTGGCTGTCGAGCCGATCGGTTCGCTGGCTCATCGGCTCCTAGGCCTGCTCGTCCACCATCTGGTAGCACTCGATGACGTCGCCGATGGCGATGTCATCGGCGTCGAGGCCGATGCCGCACTCGAACCCGGTCGCGACCTCACGCACGTCGTCCTTGAACCGCTTGAGTGACGTGATGCGCGTGTCGGTCACGAGCTCGCCGGCCCGCAGGAGGCGAGCCTGGCCACCACGCACGATGCGGCCGTCGGTGACGTACGACCCGGCGATGTTCCCAGCCCGCCCGGCCTTGATGACCATGCGCACCTCCGCATGGCCCTCGACCTGCTCGACGAGCTTCGGCGTCAGGAGACCCTTCAGCGCCTGCTCGATGTCGTCGGTCAGCTTGTAGATCACGTCGTACAGCCTGACGTCCACCCCGGTGGCCTCCACCGAGCGCTGGGCGCCCGGATCGAGCTTCGTGTTGAAGCCGATGACGACGGCGTCGGACGCCGAGGCGAGGTTGATGTCACTCTCGTTGATGTCGCCGGCCCCCTCGCGAAGGATGCTGACCCGGACCTCGCTCGTGTTCAGTCGCTCGAGCGAGTGCCTGATCGCGCCCATGGAGCCCTGGACGTCGGTCTTGAGCACGACCCTGAGCTCCGCGACCTCCGAGGCCTGGATCTGGGCGCTGATCTCCTCGAGGCTGGTGGCCGTGCGGCCCTCGAAGCCGCCCGCCGCGATCTCCGCGGCCTCGGCCGAATCGCGCGCCGCCTTTTCGTCGGCGACCACGCGTAGGGTGTCGCCCGCCTCCGGCAGGCCCTGGAGGCCGAGGATCTCGACGGCGCTCGCCGGCTCGGCCTGCTTCACGCGCTTCCCGGCGGCGTTGTTCAGCGCGCGCACCCGGCCGTGCGTTCGCCCGACCGCCACGACGTCGCCGACCTTCAGCGTGCCCGTCTGCACGAGCACGGTCGCCACGTTGCCGCGGCCCTTGTCGACCTTCGACTCGACGATCGTCCCGATCGCCGGCCGGTCGGGGTTGGCCTTGAGATCCTGGAGGTCGGCCACCAGGAGAACCATCTCCATCAGGTCGTCGATGCCGGTGCGCTGCTTCGCGCTCACCGGCACCGCGATCACGTCGCCGCCGTACTCCTCGATGAGGACGTTGGCGTCCGCGAGCTCCTGCTTCACGCGGTCGGGGTTGGCGTCGGGCTTGTCGACCTTGTTGATCGCCACGATCATCGGCACCCGCGCAGCGCGGACGTGGTCGATGGCCTCCCTGGTCTGCGGCATGACGCCGTCGTCGGCGGCGACGACGATGATCGCGATGTCGGTCACCTGGGCACCGCGCGCACGCATGGCGGTGAACGCCTCGTGGCCCGGGGTGTCGAGGAACACGATGCGCTTGCCGTTGTGGACCACCTCGGATGCGCCGATGTGCTGGGTGATCCCGCCGCTCTCCCCCGCCGCGACCTTCGTCTCGCGGACCGCGTCGAGGAGGCTCGTCTTGCCATGGTCGACGTGGCCCATGACCGTCACGACCGGAGCGCGGGTGACGAGCTTGGCCTCGTCTTCCTCCGCCCACAGGCTCGGCTTGCCCTGGCCGTCGGTGGCCTGGGCCCCGGGCGCCACGAGCTGCTGCTCGGCCGCGGCCTCGGCCGCCGCGGTGCGCTTGGCTGCGCCCCGCTCGGAGGTCTCGAAGCCGAGCTCGGCGGCGACCAGCGACGCGGTGTCGAAGTCGATCGATTGGTTGACCGTGGCGAAGATCCCGTTGCGGATGAGCTCTTTGATCACCTCGCCGGGGCTCACGCCGAGGGCCTCGGCGAAGTCCTTGACCGTGACGGAGCTGGCGAGCTCGATCGGCCCGCCGGTGCGCACCGGGACCTGTGCCTCGGTCGCAATGGCGCCTGCCGCGCCTCCGGCGCGCTTGCGGACGGGGCGTGGTGGACGGCGTGGTCGATATCTACGTGGGGGCATTCAATTCACCTCGAGCTCGGTCGCGGGTCGGCTCGGCACCGAGGGCCCGCTTGACGGCCGCCGCGATCCGTTCGGGATCCTGGCAGGCCGGTTCGTGACAGACGTATGTTCCGCGGCCCGGCGCCTTGCCGGTCTCGTCGCGGTGGACGGACCCGTCGCTGCCGCGGACCATCCGGTCCATCTCCCGCTTCGGACGAGCGGTGCGGCAGACCGCGCAGCTGCGGGTCGGTATGTGATCAGGTCGGCGCTTCGGCATCCGCCGGGGCCTCGCCGGGTGCCTCGCGGGGTGCCTCGTGCACGCGGTCTCCCCCACCCGCCGCCGCGGTCGCCACGCCGGCGTCGGAGCGAATGTCGATCCGCCAGCCGGTCAGCTTCGCCGCGAGGCGCGCGTTCTGCCCCTCCTTGCCGATGGCGAGGCTCAGCTGCCGCTCCGGGACGATGACGTTCGCGATCTTGTGCTCCTCGTCGATGCGTACGCTCAGCACCTCGGCCGGTGAGAGCGCCTCCGCGACGAAGCGCCCCGGATCCTCGTCCCACAGGACGATGTCGACCTTCTCCCCGTTGAGCTCGGCGACGATCGACTGGATGCGCGCCCCACGCTGCCCGACCGCTGCGCCCTTGGCGTCGACGCCGGCCTGGCGTGACTCGACGGCAACCTTCGAGCGGCTGCCGGCCTCCCGCGCGATGCCGCGGATCACGACCGTGCCGTTGTAGATCTCGGGGATCTCCATCTCCATCAGGCGCCGGAGGAACCCACGGTGCGTGCGGCTCGCGACGATCACCGGCCCGCGCGTCGTTCGGCGCACCTCCATGACGTACACCTTGAGGTGCTGGCCGATGCGGTACGTCTCGTTCGGCAGCTGCTCCGTGACCGCCAGGACCGCCTCCACATCCTTGCCCATGTCGAGCACGACGGCCGACTCGGTGGTGCGCTGCACGACGCCGGTCATGATCTCGCCCTCGCGGGCCGCGTACTGCTGGAAGACCACGTCACGCTGCGCCTCGCGGAGCCGCTGACGGTACACCTGGCCCGCCGTCTGCGCGGCGATGCGACCGAGCTGCGCCTGGGTCACGTTCTCGGGCACCCTGACCTTGCCGCCCACGCCGGTGGTCGGGTCGATCTTCTGGGCATCGGCGACGAGCATCTGGGCTTCCGGATCCTCGATCTCCTCCGTCGTGGCCATGACCTCGTACTCGCGCGCGACGCTGATCTCGCCGCTCTCCGGGTCGACGGTGACGACCACGTTCTCGGGCGCATCGGCATTGCGGCGGTAGGCCGATTCGATCGCCTGCTCCAACGTTCGCAGCAGGATCTCCTGCGGCACGCCCTTCTCGGCGTTCAGCTGGAGCAGTGCCCCGATGAAGTCTCGATTCATGGCTGCTCCTTGGTCGCCTGGGACGAAAAAGAACGTGGGATGGCGAACCGACCCACGTCTACTGCCTGACTCGATAATTAATTGGTTCGCGCGTCATCCGCGTCTGGCCGGCCGAACCTCCCCGAAGTATACCTTCGCTCCCCGATTCCCGCCAGCGACCGACCTAGCTGCGAGCCGAGGAGGTCATAGCCGCGGCCGCAGCGTGGGTCGCCCACGCGAAAGCCGCGATCAGCCCAGTCTGGACGAGCCATCCGTCGGTGATCGTGTATCCGATGATGGCCCATACCGCGGCGAACACCGCGCCGATCGTCGCTCGCTCACCCATCTCCGCCCTCCGCTCCACGTCGGTGTATGTCGATACGGAACCTACCGGGACCGCTGCCCGGAGGGCTCTTTCGTGCTCCTAGCCCCCGGTGATCAGGCGCTGGATGTCCTGGATGCTGATGAGGATCACCAGGGCGATGAGCACGGCGAAGCCCGCGAGGTAGATGAGCGCCTCCCGCTCGGCGGGGAGCTTGCGCCGGCGCAGGCCCTCCAGGAGGACGACGAGGATGCGCCCGCCGTCGAGCGGCGGGAACGGCAGCACGTTGAGGACGGCCAGGTTCACCGACAGGAGTCCGACGAAGAGGAGCTGCGTCACGAGTGGCGCCTCCAGGATGCGCCCGGTCTCCTGGGCGATGCCGATCGGGCCGCGCGCGTCGCCGGCGTCGGGGTTCAGGCCGATCAGGCCGCCGACCGCGTCCGCCAGCCCCCCGGGGATCTGGACCGCCAGTACCGCCGCGGCGGCCGTGCCGCGCCAGGCTGCATCCAGGGGACCGCTGGCCAGCGGTCGCTCCTCGACCAGGCGCGCCGGCTCGTAGGAGAAGCCGACGGGGCCGATACCGCGCTCCCGGTCCTCCAACGTCACCGTGCGCGGGGTGACGCGCACGTCGATCGGCTCGCCGTCCCTCTCGACGTTCAGGGTGACCGGCGTTCCCCCATGCTCGGCGACGTACTCGGTCAGCTCGCGTGACAGCTCGAAGGTCATCCCATCGACACCGACAATCACGTCGTCGATCTCAAGCCGCCCGCTCGCCGGGCTGCCGGCCTGGACGTCGGTGACGGTCAGCGGTCCCTGGGCGACGAGCCTCGGCATGCTGAAGGCCACCGCGAACACGGCGGCCGCCAGCAGGAAGTTCATCGCGACTCCGGCCAGGAGGACAGCGATGCGGATCCAGACCGGGCGCCTGTTGAACGCGCCCTCCATGGCGTGCTCGATCTCCGCATCGGTCAGGCCCTGCTCTTGCAGCCGCTTGAGCTCGACGTTCCCGTCCTCGCCGAGCATGCGCACGAATCCGCCGAGCGGGATCCAGTTCAGGCTGTACCGGGTGCCGTGCCAGGTGACCGATCCGATCCGGGGCGGGAACCCGATCCCGAACTCCTCGACCGTGATGCCCGCGCGCTTCGCGACGACGAAGTGCCCAAGCTCGTGCACTAGCACCAGCACCACCAGGATGCCGATAAAGGCCGCAACCGTGCCGATGACCTCCATCAGCTGGCGTTCACGACCCCGAGCTCGGCGGCCAGCGCGGCGCGGACCTCCGTGTCGAGTCGCGTGATCTCCCCGATGGCGGGCTCCCCGTCGTTCCCCCAGCGCTCCACCGCGCTCGCGATGGCGTCCGCCATGCCCGGGAAGCCGATCCGGCCCTGCAGGAACGCCGCGACGGCGACCTCATCGGCGGCGTTGAGGATGGTGCCGCGGTTGCCGCCCGCCTCGGCGGCTGCCCGCACAGTGTCGTACGCGGGGTAGGCCCCGTCGGCCATCGGCTCGAACTGGAGCGTCCCCCACGCGTCCGGCGCGCCGTGTCTCGCGATGGACGGCAACCGCTCGGGGTAGGTCAAGGCGTACTGGATCGGAAGACGCATGTCGGGCACGCCGAGCTGCGCCTTGTACGAGCCGTCGGCGAACTCGACGAGCGAGTGCACGACGCTCTGGGGGTGGATCACCGCCTCGATTCTAGAGTACGGCAGCCCGTACAGCCATTTGGCCTCGATGACCTCGAACGCCTTGTTCACGAGCGTCGCGGAGTCGATCGTGACCTTCGGACCCATCTGCCAGGTCGGGTGCGCGAGCGCCTCCTGCGGCGTCACAGACGTGGTGGCGGCCACCGGGCGGCCGCGAAACGGGCCGCCGCTGGCCGTCAGCACGAGCCGCGTCACATCCTCGATTCGCTCGCCCACCAGGCACTGCCAGATCGCCGAGTGCTCGCTGTCGACGGGCCGCAGGCGGTCCAGGCGGTCGAGCCGATCCCCGCCGAGTCGGTCGAGGGTTGCCGCGACCAGGTGTCCGCCGGTGACGAGCGTCTCCTTGTTCGCGAGCGCAACGCGCCGGCCGGTCTCGAGCGCCGCCAGGACCGCGGGCAGCGCCGCCATGCCGGTCGTGGCCACGACGACCAGCTCCACCCCGTCGAGCGTGGCGAGCGCCTCCAGCCCACCCTCGCTCCAGCGATCGCGGGCCATGGTCGGTGGCCGACTCTCGGGGCTCCAGGCTCGCGCCGACGTGTATCGCGCCAGCTGTGCGTCGAACGCGCCCGCCGCGTGGCCGGCGGCGAGGCCGCGCACGTCGAAGCGCCCGGGAAGGCTGTCGATGACCTCGAGCGTCTGGCGGCCGATCGAGCCGGTCGAGCCGAGGATCGCCACGCCGATCGGGCGAGCATCCGCGTCAGGCAACGCGGCCCGCCACGAGGAGTGCGTAGCCGGCGAGCACCGGTGCCGCGAAGAGGAACGAGTCGATCCTGTCGAGCACACCACCATGCCCTGGCACCACGAACCCCGATTCCTTGCGGCCCGCGGATCGCTTCAGCAGCGACTCGGCGAGGTCGCCGGCCTGGGCCGCCAGGCCGACGGCCGGCCCGATGAGGAGCGGATGCCAGGGGTCCAACCCGATCAGCGCACCGCCGATCCCGGCTGCGATCGTGGCCACCACGAGGCCACCCGCCAGGCCCTCGACCGTCTTGGACGGGCTGATGTGGTCGACGAGATGCCGGCGGCCGAGCCAGCGCCCGGTGAAGTACGCCCCGGTGTCGTACCCCCACACCACCAGGAGCAGGGTGGCCGCCCAGGCGAACCCGGAGGCCAGGCCGAAGGGGCCGACGCCGGTCGTCGCCGATCCGCCCGGCGGGGCCAGGTGCGTCACGATCGAGACCGTCGGCAGGAGCAGGCCGATGTAGACCACGCCGAACGAGCTCATCGCCCACGCGACGAAGCCGGCTCGAGGGTCGGCCCGCGTGAATCCGCCGGCGGCAAGCACGAGCACCGATGCGACGAGGGTGGCGGCGACCAAGCCGGGAGGATCGAGGGCATCGAGCAGCGCCGAGAGCGCGCCCCCCACGTTCTCGTCGTTGACGACCGCGAGGCCGGCGCCGGTGAGCGCGAGGCCGGCGAGGATGGTCAGGACCTGCGGCGGCTCGTACCCGGCGGCGTCGAGCAGAGAGACGAGCTCGACCAGCGCCAGGAACGCCACCACGCCGATGAACAACGAGAACCACGGCTCGCCCAGCGCGACGACCAGCACCGTGAGCGGCGCGAGGACGGCGGCCGTGGCCACACGCGTGCGAAGCATCGGCTCAGCCCCCGAACCGGCGGTCGCGGCGGACGAACTCGGCGAGAGCGGCGTCGAAGTCGGACTCGTCGAAGTCCGGCCAGAACTTGTCGGAGAAGATGAGCTCGGCGTACGCCGCCTGCCACAGCAGGAAGTTGCTGGTGCGCTGGTCACCGCCGGTGCGGATGAGGAGGTCGACGTCGGGCTGCCCGGACGTGTAGAGGTGGTCGCCGAAGTGCGCCTCGTCGATCGCGTTCGGATCGACGCCTGCGGCGAGCAGGGCCCGGGCGGCATCGACGATCTCGGCGCGCCCGGAATAGTTGAAGCAGATGTTCAATGTCAGGCGCGTCCCGCCTCGCGTGCGCTCCTCGGCCGTCCGGATCGAGCGCTGGACGTCCGCCGGGGCCTCGTGCAGGCGACCGATGACGTGGACGCGCACGCCCTCCTCGACGAGCTCGTCGGTGTACTGGCGCACGGCGCCGTCGATCAGGCCGAAGAGCCCCGTGACCTCCTCGCTCGGCCGGGCCCAGTTCTCGGTGCTGAAGGTGTACACGCTCAGGGTCTCGACCCCCCGGTCTCGTGCGCGCCGGACGATGGGCCTGATGGCCTCGATGCCCTGGACGTGGCCCGCCAGCACCGGCAGCCCGCGCTCTCGCGCCCAGCGGCGGTTGCCGTCGGCGATGATCGCGACGTGCCGGGGTCGGACCTCGTCCGGCACCGGCTCAGACCTCCAGGATCTCGGCTTCCTTGCGGTCCACGCGGGCGTCGATGCCCTCGATCTGGCGGTCGGTGACCCGCTGCAGCGCCTCGAGCTCGCGTCGCTCCTCGTCCTCGGAAAGGTCGCCGTCGCGCAGCGCCTTCTTCAGGACGTCGGCCGCCTCGCGCCGATGGTTGCGGACCTCCACCCGAGCCTCCTCGGCGCGGCGGCGGATCTGCTTAACGAGCTCGTGGCGTCGCTCCTCGGTGAGCGGCGGCACATTCAGGCGGACGACGGTCCCGTCCACGTTCGGGGTCAGGCCGATATCGCTCTTGGTGATCGCCTTCTCGATCGCCGACAGGACCGAGCGGTCCCACGGCTGGATGACGATGAGGTGGGCGTCCGGCGTGCTGATGCCGGCCACCTGGTTGAGGGGAGTCTGCGTGCCGTAGTACTCGACCGTGATGCGCTCGACGAGGGCCGTCGACGCGCGACCCGTCCGGATGCCGGCGAAATCGCGCTCCATGGCCTCGATGGCGCGCTGCATCTTCGGGTCGGCGGCAGCGATCGCCTCGTGCATCAGTGACTCACCTCGCCAGAGATCAATGTGCCGATGCGCTCGCCCCGCACCGCGCGGGCGATGTTGCCTGGGACGGTCATGTCGAAGACCACGATCGGCATCTCATTGTCCATCGCGAGGCTCACGGCGGTCGCGTCGAGCGCCTGGAGGCGGTTGCTGAGCAGCTCGGTGTAGCCGATGTGGCTGTAGCGCAGCGCCCCTGGGTGCTTCTCGGGGTCGGCATCGTACACCCCGTCCACGCGCGTGGCCTTGAGGATGACCTGAGCGTGAATCTCGACCGCGCGCAGCGTCGCGGCGGTGTCGGTCGTGAAGTACGGATTGCCGGTGCCCGCGACCATGACGACCACGCGGCCCTTCTCGAGGTGCCGCTCGGCGCGGCGCCGGATGTACGGCTCGGCGATCTCGTTCATGGCGATCGCGCTCATGACCCGCGTCGGGCAGCCGGCCTGCTCCAGAGCGTCCTGGATTGCGAGGCCGTTCATGACGGTCGCCAGCATCCCCATGTAGTCGCCGGTCGAGCGGTCCATGCCCCGCGCGCTCGCGGCGAGCCCGCGGAAGATGTTCCCGCCGCCGACAACGATCGCGATCTCCGTCCGGTCGTCCTTCGCGTCGGCCACCTGGCCGGCGATGTTCCGGACGACCCCGGGGTCGATCCCGTACTCGGCGTCGCCCATGAGCGCCTCGCCGGAGAGCTTCAGCAGCACCCGACGTTTCGGCGAGGGGATCGCCCGGGCGGCCGGCTCAGCCACCGTCAGGCGGCCTCGGCATCCGATCCGGACGTCTCCCCCACGCCCATCCGCACGAACCGTGCGACCCGGATGTTCTCGCCCAGCAGGGCGATCTTCTCGGTGATGAGGTCACCGATCCTGCGGTCGGTGTCCCGATAGGGCTGCTCGAGCAGGCAGACCGACTCCAGCCACTTGTTGAGCTTGCCCTCGACGATCGTTGGGATCCGATCGGCCGGCCGCCCCTCGCGTTCCGCGTCGACGGTGAACAGCCGCTTCTGCTCCTCGATCGCCTCCGCCGGCACGTCGTCCCGGCTGACCCACAGCGGGGCCATGCCCGCCACCTGGATGGCGAGGTCACGCCCCAGCTGCTGGAAGTCATCGGTGCGCGCGACGAAGTCCGTCTCGCAGTTGAGCTCCAGCAGGACGCCCAGGCGCGAGCCGTGATGGATGTAGCTGGCGATGATCCCCTCGCGCGCGGCGCGCCCGGCCTTCTTCGCCGCGGTGGAGAGGCCCTTCTCGCGGAGCCAGGCCGCTGCCTTCTCGTAGTCGCCGCTCGACTCCTCGAGCGCGCGCTTGCAGTCCATGATGCCGGCCCCGGTCTGCTCGCGCAGCCGCTTCACATCCTCCGGCTTGATCATCAGTGTGTTCGTCATTCCCTTCTTCTCCTGCCCCCTCTACGGGCGCAGCTCCTTAACATGCTCTTCGACGAGGCGCTCGTGCTCGCGGTCCGGATCGTGGTCCGGCTCCCCCTCCTCGATATGTGCGGCTCGACGCGCGCGTGCGCGCCGCTCCTCCTCCTCGTCGTCCTCGGGCTCGGGCTCGAAGACGAGCGCCTCCCCCGACGCCAGCGCGGCGGTGTAGTCGGCCCCGGGCCCGAGTGCCGCCTCGTCGACCGGCGGCATCGCCTCGGCCTGCTCGAACTCCTCGTCCAGCCGCGCCTGCCGTTCCTGCTGCGCGCCGACTGCCGCATCGGCGACGAGGGTACAGATGAGGCGCACCGAGCGGATCGCGTCGTCGTTGGCCGGGATGACCCAGTCGATGAGGTCCGGGTCGCAGTTCGTATCGGTCATGGCCAGGATCGGGATCTCGAGGCGTCGCGCCTCGCTCACCGCGATCGCCTCGCGGTGCGGATCGACGATGAAGACCGCACCGGGAAGCCGCCGCATCTTGCGGATGCCGCCGAGCGCCCCGTTGAGCTTGTTGATCTCCTCGGTGAGCTTCGAGGCCTCCTTCTTCGTGAGGCGTTCGAACTCCCCGGCGTCACGTCGCGCCTCCAGTGCGTCGAGGCGCTGGATGCGGCGCTTGATCGTCGTGAAGTTCGTCAGCATGCCGCCCAGCCAGCGGCTATTGACGTAGTGCTGGCCGGATCGCGTCGCCGACTCGGAGATCGACTCCTGGGCCTGCTTCTTCGTGCCGACGAAGAGGATGTTGTCGCCGCGGCGAATCGTCTCGCGCACGAACTCGAGCGCCTCCTCGAGGCGCGTGACGGTCTGGCCAAGGTCGATGATGTGGATCCCGTTGCGCTCGGTGAAGATGAACGGGCGCATCTTCGGGTTCCAGCGACGGGTCTGATGCCCGAAGTGGACTCCGGCCTCGAGCAGCTGCTTCATGGTCGTGGCAGCCACGTATGGGTACCTCCGGTTGTTCCTCCGCCCGGCGTCGACTCCTGGGTCCACCGTCGCGACGACGGCACCGATGACCAGCAGGATCAGACGGGCGTGTGAGATGGGAAAACATTGCCCGCGCTGAGCGCGGACGCGAACTCAATGATAGCAGAGCGCCCGCTCCTCGAGGATGGCCGCCGATTGCGCTTGGCCAGTACCGATGCTGTACCCAAGTACCCCCGGCCGATGAGCGGCTCGTACCTTGACCCCTCCCGATTCGCTCCTAGCATCGCCCCGCGCCTTGGGCACCGGTTGAGCCAAGGGCAGTCCGAGCCAGCCACCAGCCAGGGAGCCGTCCATTGCCCGCCTTCCGCACCATCGTGCAAGCCGCCCTCCTCGCCGTCGCACTTGCGGCGGCACCTATCCTCGGCGCCACAGCCCTCGCCGCCGATGAGGTCGTCGTGAGGCCCGGCGACACGCTGACCGGAATAGCCAGGCGACATGGCGTCACGGTCTCCACGCTCGTGAGTGTCAACGGCATCGCCGATGCGAACCGCATCTTCGTCGGGCAGCGGCTGCAGATCTCGCACGTGACGCCTCCGGCTCCCGTCCCGCCACCGACCGCCGCCGCGCCCGCCCCGGCGCTGGTGCACACCGTCCGCTCCGGGGACAACCTGTGGAGCATCGCCCGCTTCTACGGCGTCTCGCTCTCCGCGCTCGTGAGCGCCAACAGCATCGGAAACGCGAGCCGCATCCATCCCGGCCAGCAGCTCACCATTCCCGGCGCGGCACCCGTCGCTGCGCCGGCACCCGCATCCGTCGCTGCGCCGCCCAGCATGCCCACCGGAATGGCCGCCGTCGTCGCAGGGCGAGACGCGATGCGCCAGGTGATCGCCGAGGAGGCGACGAGCGCCGGCGTGCCCGTCGCCTTGGCGCTCGCGGTGGCGTGGCAGGAGTCCGGCTGGCGTCAGGACGTCGTGAGCAGCGCCGGGGCGGTCGGCGTCATGCAGCTCATGCCCGGCACGGCACGGTGGGTCGGACAGTCGATGCTCGGGCGTGCAGTGGACATCAACGACGCGCGCGATAACGTCCGCGCCGGGGTCCGGCTGCTCGCCCACTACCTGAACCGCTACGCCGGGAACCGAGACCTCGTTCTCGCGGCGTACTACCAGGGCCAGGGAGCGGCGGACCGTTACGGCGTCTATCCCGTCAGCCGTGGCTACATCGCGACGGTCAACGCGCTCGCGCTCCTGTTCGGAGGCTGACCGAACCTATCACCCTCCGATGTCGGGCAGGCGCCGCAGCCGCAGGTGGCCCGGGCGCGGTCCGATCGGCTCGACCGCCACGAGATCGACCCTCAGCCCGTCGTGCGCCACGCCGGCGCCTGAAGCGAAGGCGGCGAGGCTTCGGGCGATGCGCCTTGCCCGCCGCGCATCCACCGTCTCCTCGGGTGCTCCGGCCCGTTGTGAGTGGCGCGCGCGCACCTCGACGCCCACGAGCACGCGGCGCGGGTCGAGCATGACGAGATCGATCTCACCGCCACCCTTCGGCCGGTAGCGGCGCGCAAGGACGCGCCAGCCACACCGCTCGAGCCACGCGGCCGCCGCACCCTCGGCATCGCTGCCGAAACGGTGTCGCGGATCTGACATTGACCGCTCCTGGACGGAGGCGAGCGGCGATTGGGTGGACGTCAGACGGGCTCGAGTGTCTCCTCGTCGAGCGTCACGAACTCGAGGTCGAGCGGCAGCTGCTCCCCGGCGAGCAGCATCCGGATCGGCGCGAAGGAGCGGCGATGCCACTCGCACGGCCCGTCGACGACGAGCGCGTCGAAGTGGCGACGCGTGCCATAGCCCTTGTTGCGTGCGAAGCCGTAGCCCGGATAGCGACGGTCGAACTCGTCGCAGATTCGGTCGCGGGTGACCTTGGCGACGATGCTGGCCGCGGCGATCGAGGCGCTGATGGCGTCGCCGTGGATGATCGGACGTTGCGGGAGCTCCACCTCGCGCAGGCTGAGCGCGTCGATGAGCAGGTGGTCCGGCCGATCCGGGAGGCGGTCGAGCGCCTGCCGCATCGCGAGCTTGGTGGCCTGATAAATGTTGATGCGGTCGATGACCTCGACCTCGACGCATCCGACTCCGATCGCCTCGGCACGGTCGACGATCTGCGCGTAGAGCGCCTCACGCCGCGCTCGCGGCAGCATCTTGCTGTCCCGAATGCCCTTGATCCGATGGCGTTCCGGGAGGATGACCGCGGCAGCGACCACCGGTCCGGCGAGACACCCCCTGCCGACCTCGTCGATGCCCGCGACGCGGCGGTAGCCGGCGAGACGAAGCTCGCGCTCATTGCGCATGTGGGCGTCGCGGACCCTCCGGGGCCCGCGCGTCCGCAGTCCCCGAGGGGGCTGAGGGTCTGGGGCGAACACGCCGCTAGTTTGCGCGACGCTCCCGAAGCGTGGCGGCCTTTCCGACGCGGTTCCGCAGGAAATAGAGCTGTGCGCGCCGAGCAACGCCGTGACGGACCACCTCGATCTTCTCGATCCGCGGTGCATGCACCATGAAGGTGCGCTCCACGCCGACGCCGCTCGCGATGCGACGAACGGTGATCTGCCGGTTCAGGCCGCCGCCCCGCATGCGCATCACGGTCCCCTCGAAGACCTGGATCCGCTCGCGGCTGCCCTCGACCACCTTCACCGAGACGCGGACGGTATCGCCAGGAGCGACCTCCGGCACGTCGGTGCGGAGCTGCTCGCGTTCGAGCTCCTTGATGGCGTTCATGCTGGGGCGACCTCGGTTATCGCCGGATTACCGGCGCCTTACTGCGGGCGGATGGGATGCGACACACGAACGCGACCGCGAAGGCGGCCGCGACCGGGCGGAGTATAGCAGCGGGCCGCCGGCGTCGCCACGCCGCCCCAGCGCGCCATCAGCCGCGGGCAGGAGGGTCCGCGGCGAGCTCTCGGAGGATCTCACGGTCCGCATCGGTCAGGGGGGCGGAATCCAGGAGGTCGGGCCGGCGCAGCATCGTGCGGCGCAGCGCCTCGCGCCGTCGCCAGCTCTCGACCTCGCCGTGGTGCCCCGACAGCAGCACGGGCGGGACACCGATGCCGCGGAACTCCTCGGGTCGCGTGTAGTGCGGATGCTCGAGCAGCCCGGAGGCGAAGGAGTCGGCGGCGCTGGAGGCCTCGGCGATGACCCCTGGGATGAGCCGGACGATCGCGTCGATGAGCACGAGCGCCGGCAGCTCGCCTCCGGTGAGCACGTAGTCGCCGATGCTGACCTCCCGGTCGACGAGGGTTCGCACGCGCTCGTCGATCCCCTCGTACCGGCCGGCGACGAGCGCGAGATGCGGGATGGTGGCCAGCTCCCGCGCCAGCGCATCGGTCAATCGCTGTCCGGCAGGGTCGAGCAGGATCACCGTGGCTCCCGCCTCGCGCAGCGGCTCGATCGCCGCGAAGAGCGGCTCCGGGCGCATGACCATGCCCGCTCCCCCGCCGTACGGATAGTCGTCGACCGACCGGTGGCGTCCGAGTCCGTGCTCACGCAGGTCGTGGACATTGAACGTCACGACGCCGCTCTCGGCCGCACGGCCGATGATCGACGTGCGCAACGGGACCTCGACCAGCTCCGGGAAGATCGTGACGAGATCGATCCGCATCGGTCAGCGAACGTCTTCCGCGTCGTCGGGTGCCACGACCATCAGCCCTGCGTCGAGGTCGATCCGCAGCACCGCGCTGCGCAGCGCGGGGACGAGGCGCTCGCCCGCGGACCCGACGATGCGGTAGACCTCGTTTCCGCCCGCGCGGAAGACCTCGACGAGCTCCCCGACGGGCGCGCCGCCCAGCTCCTCCACGCGCAGGCCGACGAGGTCGTTCCAGTAGAACTCTCCCTCGCCCAGCTCGTGCGCCGGCGCCTCGATGTAGCGGTCCGTCAGCTCCTCGGCAGCCTCCCGGGTCACGATTCCGTCGAGGTAGAGCACCGTGGTGCGTCCGCCCGACTCGACGCGCTTGATGCGGAGGGGGCTCTCAGCCTCCTCGAGCCACACCTCCGAGCCGGGCGCCAGCCGCGCCGGGAAGTCGGTCAGCAGCTCGACGCGCATTCCGCCCTTCAGCCCCTTGGCGCCGAGCACCCGGGCGATCGCCAGGCGGCGGTCACTCTGCGTCGTTGACGATCTCCAACTCGACGCGCCGCCCGTCGCGCGTGGCCATCGCCCGAAGGAGGTCGCGCAGCGCGTTCGCGATGCGGCCGTCGCGGCCGATCACGCGTCCCATGTCCTCCTGGTCGACGCCCAGCGTCAGGACGGTCTCGTCCTCGTCATCCTCGACCTCGACCCACACGGCGTCCGGCTTGTCGACGAGCCCACGCGCGACGTACTCGAGGAACTCCTTCACGCCTCGCGCTCCTCGGTGGCGCCGTCCGGGGCCGGCGTCTGGTCGGCCGCGGCCTCCTCGACGACCGCGGGCTCGACCGCCGAATCCGCGGCCGCATCAGCCGCCGTGCCGGTCGAGGCGGTCGCCTCGACGGCATCCGGCGTCTCCGCGGTGGCGCCGGGCTCGACCGCGGCGCTCCCCGCTGCGGTATCGCCCGCCGCAGGGGTGTCGGCCTCGGCTACCGCGGTGACCGCTGCGGCCGCCGGCTCGTCGGCGGCCGGCTGATCGGCGGTCGCCTCGGCGGTCGCCTTCGCCTCAGCCTTGGCCCTTGAGGCTGCCTTCGGCTTCGAAGACCCCGCCTTCGGCCGGGCCGGTCGCCTCGGCTTCTCGGCCGGCGTCGGCGAGGCCGCTTCCTTCTCGGCCTGGCGCATGAGGCGGACGACGGTGTCCGAGGGCTGCGCGCCCTTGCCGATCCACGCGCTGATGCGGTCGCTCTGGAGCTGCACCGTCGCCGGCTCTGTGAGCGGGTCGTAGAAACCGAGGATCTCGAGCGCACGACCGTCGCGCGAGCGTCGCCGGTCGATGGCGATGACCCGGTACGCCGGGCGCTTCGTCGCGCCGACGCGGGTCAGTCTGATTCGGACTGCCACGTGATGAATACCTCGTCGGTGGATGGTGAATGGGTCAATCGGTGCCATCCTCGTCGATGGTCAGCACCGCGTTGAATTCGATCTGATCGTCGGCCGAGCGCGCGGTCGCGCTGAACGTGCCGAGCTGCGAAAGGATAGCGCGCGCGTCCACGGGGAGCGTATCGGCGATGCCGATGATCTCGAGGAGCGCCCGCACGTCCGCGTA
>DASWGW010000103.1:0-2208 GCA_036393435.1 Candidatus Limnocylindria bacterium
TGGATGGCGAGCTCGACCATGTCGGCGTACTGGCCGTCGTTCGCCTCCACGACCACGATCTCGCGATAGGGCTCGGTGACCGCCCGCAGCTCGTCGCCGAGGATCGGGTGGATGCGGATCGGCCGGAAGAGCGCGTACTCGTCGCGCAGCGGCGAGGCGACGCGCGAGACGATCCCGTAGGCGACGATCAGCACGTCCGCATCGGTCTTCCATCCGTGCTCGTAGAGCCGATAGCGGCTCGCCACCGCGAGGTGGCGGTGCTTGGCCTCGTAGTACTGGCGCAGGTACTCGTCCGCATCGGCGGTCGCGGGCTCGCCCGCGTTGGGCCCGTGCTCGTACATGATGACCCCCGCGAAGAAGCGGGGCTTGTCGGTGAACTCGCCGAGCGGCGGCATGTCGCGGTCGACCACGCGCAGGCCGGCCGCGAGCGCGTCGAGGTCGACCACCTCGTTCAGGTGCGCCACGAAGGTGTCCGAGAGTAGGACGACCGGGGAGCGAGACTCCTCGGCGGCGTTGAAGGCCTCGACCGTGAGCCGAAACGTCTCTTCGACGCCGTTCGGGTAGAAGGCGATCGGCGTGTAGTCGCCGGTGCTGCCCCACTTGACCTGCATGATGTCGCCCTGGCCCGGCATGGTCGGCATGCCGGTGGCCGGCCCGACGCGCATGACGTTCACGAAGACCGATGGCACACCCACCTTCTGCGCGTAGCCGATGGCCTCCTGCATGAGGCTGAAGCCGGGGCCGGAGGTGGCGGTGAAGGCCTTGGCGCCCGCCAGCGAGGCACCGATGACGGCGTTGGCGGACGCGATCTCGTCCTCCGCCTGGAGGAATTTGAACTCGGCATGGTCGGCGGCGTGGCCCGAGGCGATGTTGAGGATCTCGGTGGACGGGCTGATCGGGTAGCCGGCGTAGTAGCTCGCTCCGGCGGCCAGCGCCCCGCGGAAGACGGCCTCGTTGCCCTGGCTGAGCTTGCGCGTCATCGCCGCCCCATGCGTGCATTGTCAGATTCATATGAGGGCAGCGGTACGCGGCCCGTCGAGCTCTTGGAGGCCGATTGCCGGCGGTCCTGCAGCACCAGCGCCGCATGTGTCAGGAACCGGGCCGGAGTCCGAGCGTAACGCGCGCCTGAAATGAATCTGTCAAGGCCGTGCTCGCTCACTCGCCCTCCTTGGCCGCATGGGCGCTGACCGCGGCGGGGATCATCTCGATGGCGAGGTCAGGGCAGTAGCGCTCGCACAGGCCGCACAGGATGCAGTTGTCCTCCTCGATGATCGCGTCGTTGCGGAGGACCAGCGTGTTTTTGGGGCAGATCTCGACGCAGATGTCGCAGCGCTTGCAGAAGACCGGGTTCCAGCTGATGTTCCGGTAGTCGACCCACCTAACGCCGTCCCGGTGGTCGTCCGAGGTGCCGGAGCCGAAACCGATGGCGGAGCCGCCGCCGCGCTCTGTGGTCATGGGCGCACGATGATAGCGCGGGGCGCCCGAGCGCCCTCGTCGACCGGCAGGATCTCGCGACCGATTCGCAACTTTCGAAGTGACGTGGGCCACGGCCAGGTTCTACAGCCGGCGACGGAGCTCGGCGGCGTATTCCGGGAAGTAGCGCCCGATCACCGGAAGCTCGAACCGGCGCAGGATCGCCTCGCGCGGCTCGCGCTCGAGGAGGAAGCGGAACGACGCCTCGACGAGCCGTTCCACCTCCGCGTCCGGCGCGAGCCGCGAGAGGTCCTCGTCCGTGACCTCTACCTCGTGCGTGGTGGCCGCCGCGGCGTCGCCGACCGTCACGCGACAGAGCCAGCCGGCCCCCGAGCGGTCGCATCGGACTTCGATGTGGGTCGCCTGATCGGCCATGCTCTTCCTCATCATGCTCGTGAAGCCGCTTGCCTGAGAGACGTGCGTCCCGACCTATACTCGGCGCCCACCGATGACCACGCCACAGGGGAGCCGACGCCGGCCAGCCAGGGCCATGCGCGGGGCGTCGCGCGCCATGGTCCTGACGGCACTTCTCGCCGGCTGCGGCACCGCGCAGCCGACTCCATCGGCGCCCTCAGTCCCCACCCCGGCTGCCGTCCCGTCCGACACGCCGTCGCCCGCACCAACCCCGACGCCGATCCCGGAGGTTGAGGTGCCGATGGCGGTCGTAACGGGGTACACGGGCGTCCGCGCCGCGATCACACTCGAAGAGGTCGAGAGCCTCATGCGCTCGGACTC
>DASWGW010000104.1:0-9450 GCA_036393435.1 Candidatus Limnocylindria bacterium
AGGTCTCGCTGGTCAAGGAGGTTGTCGATGATCAGCTTGAGCAGGATCGGGTTGACGACGCCGACGCTGACGGTGACGAGGATCAGGAAGGCGATCCAGGCCAGGCGCCGGCGGTACGGCCGGAAGAAGCCGATGATCCGCCGCAGGGTCTGCCGCCCGGTTCCGGCGCGCCGCGTCAGGTCGGGCTCCGGGCCGCCGAAGCCCCAGTGGCCCCCGCCGCCACCGCGGCCGCGTCGCGTCATGCGCCCCTCACTCGAGCACGATCGAGAGGAACGCCTGAGCGAGGCCGATGCCCTGCGACTCGCCGGTGATCCGCGCCCGCTCGCGCATCCGATCCTCCACGTCGCGGCCGTTCACCTGGCTGGCGTGAGCGAGGATCGCGCGCAGCCCGACGTCGAACGTATCGGCCACATCGACCCACAGGTTCGGCTCCTCGACGCCCGTCAGAAGAACCTGGCGCACCTTCCACGGCTCCAACCCCTCGTCGCGCCAGAGCTCCGGGAAGTTCAGGTGGTCGCGCGCGGCGGGATAGACGCTCGCGAGGGTCGCCTCCCCGGTGGCCAGGTGGTCCGGATGGCCGATGAACGGGTTGTGGTCGAGGCGGCGGGTGGGGGCCTGGGTGATGACGAGGTCCGGCCGCAGCCGGCGGATCTGCCGGGTGATGTCGCGGCGCAGGTCCAGCGACGGCGTGAGGTATCCGTCCGGGTATCCCAGGTGGACGATCTCGCCGACGCCCAGGATGTCCGCCGCCGCGCGCTGCTCGGCGACGCGGGTGCTCGACAGCTCCTCCGGCGTCACGTTCGGGTCCTCGGTGCCCTTGCCGCCGTCGGTGGTCACCACGTAGTCCACCCGGACGCCGGCGGCCGTGAGGGTCGCGATGGTGGCCGCGGCGCCGAACTCGGCGTCGTCGGGATGGCTGATCACGACGAGCGCACGCTCCAGCGGGCTGATCAGCTCGTGCCGGTCGAGGGGGCTCACGAGCCCATGCTACCCGCTTGCCGAGCCCGGTTGATTGACCCCCTCCCGCGCGCCACGCATACTGCTCCCCAGTATGACCGCCAATCTGCCAGCTGCGCACTTCCGGCACTCCTACACCAAGGACGGCCGCGACCTCGTCACGCGCCTGCGGCGCATCGAGGGGCAGGCGCGCGGCATTCAGCGCCTCGTCGAGGAGGAGGCCTACTGCCTCGACGTCCTCCAGCAGGTCGAGGCACTCACCGCCGCCGCCGACGAGGTCGCGCTGCTGCTCCTCGAGGACCACATCGACGGGTGCCTCACCCACGCCATCGACAGCGGTCAGGGCCGCCCGTACGTGGACGAGGTGATGTCCGTGATCCGCCGGGCAATGGGCCGGCGAGGGCCGCGCAGAGCCCCTCCGAACGCCTAGCTCCCTGCCTCCGGGCAGCACGAGGGAGTGCCGCAGGGGGGAACCACGGCACTCCCAGCGGCGAGTCTAAACGTCGCTCACCCGCCGAGCAAGCGATTTCTACTCCCCGAACATCGTGAGCTGCTCGCCGCCCCGCTCGATGAGCGGATCGAGCCCGAGCACCGGTTCGAGCCACTCGAGCCGGGCGCCGGCGCGGGCCGCCAGCGTGTCGAGGTGCTGCCACTTGAGGACGTGCCAGTTCTGGCGCTCCATCTCGGCTCGAAGCCACGGTGACCGGTCGAGCTTCAGGCGCAGGAGCTCACCGCGCTCCGCCGGGATGACCAGGAAGCGGGCCTGCTGCTCGGTGACGGGGATCTCCCGGCCACGGCGCAGGACGGCGTCCCCGACCATCGCCGTCCACTCGACCTCGAACAGGAAGGCGAGCTTCCCGCGGACGTACCAGATCGCATCCACCTGGCCGATGGCCTCGGCCGGCGCGCGGACCACGAGCGGCAGGTAGACGCGGCGCTCGTCCTCGGCGAGCCCGGCGGCCAGCGTGCTCCCGTCGACCGATCGGCCCTGCTCGCGCCCGGCGATCCAGACCCGCAGCCCGAGCCGATGACCGTACTCGGCAAGCTTCGCCAGCACTCGAGAGTGGTCCTCGGTGCGCCCGGTGAGGTCGTCGTTCGTGCTGAGCGAGCCGCGCTCCCCGGGCGTCACGTACGCCTCCAGGCACGCGCG
The DNA here is from genome assembly GCA_036393435.1 of Candidatus Limnocylindria bacterium. Classification (GTDB taxonomy): domain Bacteria; phylum Chloroflexota; class Limnocylindria; order QHBO01; family QHBO01; genus JACDBZ01. Next base: position 2,108 of record DASWGW010000104.1, read on the forward strand.
CACGAGCTCCTCGTCGGGCGCCTGGAGCCCCGGGAAGAGCCGGTAGATGCGGTCGAAGAAGCCGGCCTCGTCGATGCGCCCGGCGGTTGACAGCACCGACCAGGTGGACCACTCGACCCGATCGGCGAGCGGCTGCTCGGCGAGCTCCGGCTCGCGCAGCCACCACTGTGGCCTGGCCTCGTCGCCGATGCGGATCAGCGCCGGGTGGTCGTCGCGCCACAGCTCCTCGCGGATGAGGCTGGCCAGCATCCGTGGCCCTCCTCCCTCGATCCGATCGCCCGAGGCGGCCTCTCCCTCGCCGATGCGGGAGACGGCCATGCGGGCGAGCAGCCCGGACCTGCCGAGCTCGGTCACGACCGCCGCGACGACTCGAGCGAGCCCGGCGGGCTCGCCCCGGTCCCGCAGGAGCGCCGTGGTGGCGCGCTCGATGGCCGCGGCCAGCTCCGGATAGGTCAGCTGGCCCGACTTCGATCCGAGCCGGAGCGGACGCGGCGCCACGGCGTCGCGGAGGCGATCCTCACTCGACGGCCGCCGCAGGTGGAGGGTGATGCCGTCGCCGAGGCGCGACGACTCGCGGTGGATGACCTCGAGCAGCTCCAGCCCGGCCGCGGCGGTTGCGAGAGCGGCGCCCAGCAGCCGCTCCGGGTCCGCATCGGCCAGGATCACCGTGCACCGACCTCCGGCCCGCAGCGCCGTCGCCGCAGACGTCATCCCGTGCCGGAGCGCGGTAGCCTCCGCGCCCTCGCCGTGCCCACCGCTGCCGAAGATCGGCTCCAGGCGCAGGGTCTCTGCGGCGTCACGGCCGAGGATCCACGAGGTCGCCAGGTATTCGAACGAGAGCTCGTCGATGCTCGAGGACGGCGCCGGGGCGGTCAGCACGAAGTCGACGCTCTCCGGCGGGAGGTGCTGGCCGACGGTCGAGGCGCGCGTGCGGAGCCACAGCAGGTTCGCCGCATCCATGCCGTCGAGCTCAGCGTGGTCGGCCGCGAAGCGAGCCTCACGGCGCTCGCCGCCGGCGCCTGCCACGGCCGCGCGGACGTCGCGGTACGCCTCCTCGAAGGCGGACCATACGTTCACCTCCCGCTGGTTGCGGCTGGCGGGCTGGCGGACGTGACCGCCACTGATGCGCAGCGACGCGACGCGCCCCGGGTAGCCATTCAGCTTGCTGGCGGGGAGCAGGCAGGCCGCCAGCGCGAGCTTCATGACCGTGGCGGCGGGCGTGTCGCGAAGCTCGGAGACGATCTTCGTGCCAATGGCGTGGAGCGCGTACAGGTTGCGCGGCGTGTAGAGGGCGAGCAGCTCGGTCACGAGCTCGTCGCGGCCGTCGAGCACCGGGAAGCGGCCGAGGAGCTCGACGTAGTGCGGGCTCTGCCGGATCCCCTCGGCCGCCGCGATCGGGATCGATTGCGGGCGGACCGTGGAGGCGAAACGGGGGCGCTCCGCGGCGCCGGGCGGGTCGACCGCCTCACGGGCGGGCGCCGGCGGGTCCCCGCGCTCGCCGAGCGGCTCCTCGGACTCGGTGAACTCGGCGAGCTCGCCGAGCGGTCCGAGGGCCTCGGTCAGCCCCAACGGTGCCGGGGGCAGGTCCTCCATCGGCTCGGGCGGCGCGCCGACCGGCGCTCCGGCGGACGTGCCATCGATCCCGAGCTTGGCGAGATCCACCTCGTCGACCGGCGCCGACCTCTCCTCCGCCCCGCCGAGCGCCGCGTCGCATGCAACGCAGCGGTACAGCTTGCGGCCCGGCGCGTCGCCGTCGCGAGGCCAGATGAACTGGTCGGCGACGACCGGCCTGCGACAGCCGGCGCAGCGCGTCGCGTACAGCTCCTCCACGTGCTGACGCAGCGGCACGTCGACGAGGCGCGAACCGGCGAGCTGCGCGAACGCGGCGTCCAGGACGGCCGGACCCGGCGCGGTCAGGAGCGCCAGCCCGGCGAGCTGGGCCAGCGGGCTCGGATCGGCCACCACGACCCGCATGCCGTGCGCGATCGCCCGCCGCGCGGTCGAGCCGGTGCCTGCCCAGGGGTCGAGGATCGTGTCGCCGGCCGTCGCGAACGCCGCGAGCTCCGCGTCGAGGACGTTATCGGCCGGTGACGGGAAGTATCGCTCCAGGAGCGCCAGGCCGGGGGGGCGTCGCGGGAGGACGACATGGTCGAGTCCCGTCCGCTGCGCCTCGATCATTCGGCTATGGCTCTTCTACCAGCTCCTCTTCGAGCTCAGGTTCGCCGGAGTACTCCGGAAGGGTCGTGTCGAGCTCCTCGACCTCCTCCGCGTCCTCGTCGGCCTCGACCTCCTCGTCGTCGTCATCGTAGCGAAGTGCCGTGCCCTTCATGTACGGTCTGATGCCACCGGCGCTCGCCCCGAGCGTGGGGAACGAGACCTTTCCGAAGTTCGCCGGGTGCGTGAACACCTCGCGGATGATGATCGCGACCTCGCCGCCCGCATCGTGGACAGCGGTGACGGCGGCCTCGTACCGGTTCCCGGCGGCGATCAGCTTGAGCAGGCGCGCCGCGATGCGCGGCTCCACGGTTCCCATCGGGACGCCCTCACTCGTGGCGGCGAGCGTGTCGCCGTCGACGATCAGCTCGAGGGCATCGCCCGGCGAGAGCGGCGCCCGGGCCCGTTGCGGGGAGAGGTTGATGACACGCGCGCGGCCGGTCTTGCCCATCTCTTCGATGAACACCGTGGCCGGCGCCTTCTCGGACGGGGCCTTGCCGCCGCGGGGCTTGGGACCGGACGCGGCGGTCACGATGCGCAGCCGCTCGACGTTCCTCAGGGCGATGCGGTTCGTCCCGTCACGCTCCAGCGCCTGCTCGTACGCGGTGAGCGCCTCCTCGGTCCGCCCGAGCTCGGCAAGTGCCTTTCCGAGCCGGTTGTACGAATCGACGTCCGGGCCGAGCTCCACGAGCTCGCGGTTCGTCCCGACCGCCGCCTCCCACTCGCCTCGCGTCGCCTGCGCGATTGCGGTCTCCGCCAGCTGGCGTCGCTGTCGGGTGGTGGCGTCGCTTTCTCCAAGCGCCATGGCGGTGCGGCCTCGTTGCGAGCGGCGGGGAGGGGGCCTGGGGCGATCCGGCGGCGCTCCTTGTATCACCGGCCACCGGGGGTGTCAACGCAAGCGGCTCGGGACGCTCAGACCTTTGAGAGCCAGAGGCCGATGACGAGACCAAGCGCTGTCAGGGCCCCGAATTCGGCCGCCACGCTCCTGCCGGAGGCCTCGCCGCGAAGGGCGTCCACGGCACCGCCCCACGTGTAGAAGGCCAGGGCGATGAGGGCCGCGATGACGGGCGCCGGCAGAACGAGCAGCACCGCGGCCGCGCCGACCTGCGCGACCACGAGCAGGTGCAGCAGGGCCTGGCCGAGACCCTCGGCGCCCATGGTGCCCCGGGCCTCCGCGGCACGTAGCGCCAGTGGCAGGGTGAGCCCGGCGACGAGGATGAGGGGCGTCGGCCACGTCCGGGTCCCGAAGAAGGTCATGATGCCGGCGGCACCGGCGAAGACCATCGCCGTGAGCAGCAGGTCCCCGATCGTCCGGCCGCCGGTCCCGCGCTCGAAGCGCAGCTCGAGATACGTGACCGACCAGAGCAGGACCGCGAGGATCGGGACCAGGAGCAGGCTCAGCCCTCCCGGGATGAGCTTTCCGAACAGGGTCGCGACGATTCCGGCCACCGCGGGCACGGCGTAGCGCGCCAGTCCGAGGCCGGAACGGGCGGGCCCCAGGATGCGGACGGCGCCGACCCCGCCGAGGGCGAGCTGCGCGGCGATCGCGCCGGCAAGCCACACCGGCGGCGCGAACCATCCGGCCGCCGCGACGACCGCCTGGAGGATCGCCAGGCCCATCACCGCCGGGCGGTCGATCTGGCGCAGGATCGCCAGCCGCCGCCCTCCGACGAGCCGGCTGATCATCGGACGAGCTCGAGGAGGGCGTCCGCCGTACGGGTCGCGAGCAGCTGATCGGCCGTCAGCCACGCACGCCGAGCGAGGTCGACGGCATATCGCTGCTGGTCGAGCTCCTCGATGCGGTGCGCGTCGGAGGCCAGGGTCAGCCTGGCGCCGGCGAGTCCCGCGGCACGCGCCAGCGAGTCATCCAGATCCAGGCGCGGGCTGCCGTTGATCTCGAGGGCGGTCCGCGACTTCGCTGCCGCCTGGAAGATGACCGGCCAGTCGAGCGGGAGCGGATCGCGGCGGTTCACGATCCGCCCCGACGGATGCGCCAGGACGTCGACGTGTGGATGCTCGACCGCGGCGAGGGCCCGCCGGGTGAGCTGCTCGGCCGACTGCGCGCGCCCGGTGTGGACGCTGGCGATCACCACGTCGAACCGCGCGAGCAGGTCGTCCGGGTAGTCGAGGGTCGCATCGGCTCGTATCTCGAGCTCGGTCCCATGGAGGATGCGGAAGGGCGCGAGCTCGGCGTTCAGGCGGGCGATCTCGGCGCCCTGCGCCTCGACGCGGTCCGGCGTCAGCCCGCGGGTGATGCCGAGCGACGGCGAGTGGTCCGTGAGGACGATGTACTCGTGGCCCACCGAGCGCGCAGCGCGAGCCATCGCCTCGATCGAGTCGACGCCGTCTGTCCAGTCGGAGTGGACGTGGGTGTCGCCGCGGACGTCGTCGAGGGTGACGAGCACGGGCAGCTTGCCCGCCAGCGCGGCCTCGATCTCGCCGGCGGCCTCGCGGATCTCGGGTGGGATCCACGGCATGCCGAGCCGCTCGTAGACCTCGTGCTCCTCCGCCGCGAGCAGCAGCTCCCCCGTTTCCACGACCTTGAACCCCTTCTCCGACAGCGACCAGCCGCGATCCAGCGCCATGCCGCGCAGCGCTATGTTGTGGTCGCGGCTGCCCGTGAAGTGCACCGAATGCGTCCCCCATGCGGCCGTCGGGCAGACCATGAGGTCGACCCGCGGTCCGTCGCGCAGCACGATGCTCGACTTGTCGGGGCCGGCTGACAGGACGCGCTCGACCTCCCGCATGCCGTCGAGTGCGCCGATGACCGACGCGGGGTCGTCGACGGCGGCCAGCAGATCGAGGTCGCCGATGGTCGGCACTCGCCTGCGAAGGGAGCCCGCGCGCTCGATGCGGCGGACGCCGGGGACCTCCGCCAGGCGAGCCATGAGCCCCGCGACGAGCTCGTCGGCGTCGTGGAGCAGCAGGCGCGTGCCCACCCGATCGAGTCGCGCCATGGCCTCCAGCACGTTCCTCTCGGTCCGCTCGGAGAGGCCCTTGACGTGTCGCAGCCGGCCGTCCTCGGCGGCGGCGCGCAGGGCGTCCAGCGAGTCGATCCCGAGCTCGGCGTGGAGGAGGCGCACGGTCCGAGGGCCGACGCCCGGAACCCGAAGCATGTCGAGCAGGCCCTGCGGGACCTGGGCGCGCAGCCGTTCGTGGTACTCGAGGCGGGCGGTCTCCGCGAGCTCGGCGAGCTTCGCCGTCAGCGCCGGGCCGGCTCCCGGAAGCTTCGGCGGCTCCCCACGCGCGAAGAGCGAAGCGACGTCATCGGGATAGCGGGCGACCGCATCGGCCACCCGCCGGTAGGCGACCGCCTTGTAGACGACCTCGCCGAGGATCTCGAGCATGTCGCCGATCTCGTTGAAGATCCGCGCCAGCTCGGCATTGCTGATCACCGCGTCGCTGGAACGCGACACGCTTCGCGGTCGAGGCATCCGGCAATTCTAGGACCGTGACCATCAAGTCCCGCCGGCGGCAATGACGGGCGGCCGACGGGCTAAAATGCAGCCCGACCGCCGCGCGGCGGCCGGTGGCGCCACGCAACCCCCTTCACCCCAGAGGTCCGCTGATGAAGGCCCTCCCTCGCCTCCTGCGGCAGCGCCAGCCCTCCGTTCCCGACCTGGCGGCCGACGAGCTCGGTGAGCCGCGCCCGGAGACCATCGAGGCGCATGGGCTGCGCTGGATCAACATCGACGAGCCTCGCCTCGCCGACCGCGTCTGGCTCGCCGACACGTTCGGGTTCCACGAGCTCGACCTCGAGGACGTCGCCAGCCACAACCAGCGGCCGAAGGTCGACGAGTACGAGGACTACCTCTTCATCGTCATGCAGTTCCCGCGCTACGACAAGGAGCAGGGCCGCCTGCACGCCGCGGAGCTCGACGTCTTCGTCGGGCCTGACTACGTCATCACGCTGCCGAACGACGAGATCGTGCCGCTGCCGGCCATGTTCGATCGGGTCCGGACGCGCGAGGACGTCCGCGAGCAGCTCATGAGCAAGGGCTCCGGATTCCTGCTCTACCAGATCCTGGACCGATGCGTCGACGCCAGCTTCCCGATGCTCAGCCAGCTCGGCCGCAAGCTGCGGCGACTGGAGGACGACATCTTCGAGGGAGGCCGATCGTTCGAGATCGTCCGCGACATCAGCAACGTGAAGCAGGAGATCATCAACTTCCGCTCGGTCATCCGACCGCAGCGGGCCGTCTTTCGCGCCCTCGAACGCGCCAAGCAGCGCTACCTGACCGACGACCTCGACATCTACTTCGACGACCTGACCGATGCGTCCGAGCGCATCTGGGACGTCCTCGAGAATTTCAAGGAGATCGCGGAGGGCGTCGAGTCGTCGAACGAGTCGGTGATCAGCCACCGGGTCAACGATGCGCTGCGCGTCCTGACCGCCTTCAGCGTCATCCTGCTGCCCCAGACGCTCATCGCGAGCGTCTTCGGCATGAACGTGCTCTTCCCGGGCGAGGGCACCAGCGGGGCATTCTGGTGGCTGCTCGTCGGCATGCTCGCCCTCACCATCGGCCTCATCCTGTTCTTCCGCCGCCGCGGCTGGCTCTGACCGGCCGACGTTCCACCGTCGTTCGATGAGTCGACGGGTTGACACTCAGAGGCTCGTCCCGCGCGTCACGTGCCCGATTCATCGGTCTCACGGTGGCGCAGGACGCCCCGGAGGCGAGCCTCGCGCGTCCAGCGCACCGATGAATCGGTCAGGCGACGCCTGACACACCGCCGCAGGCGACCGGATGCCGATTCATCGGCGAGTAAGCGGCCGATAAGCGCGGAGTTGCAAGACTGTGAGCATGGTCGTCCATCGGCCCTCACCGGCCGGCCGGCGCAGAGCACTCCAGATCGCGCAGACGCTTGCCACGGAGGTCGCGGTCGCACGTGCGTCGACGGCGTTGACCGTCGCGCAGGTAGCGCGACGCGCCGCCGTATCCCGGTCAACGGTCCTCCGCGTCGAAAGTGGCGAACCCGGCGTCCATCTCGACACTCTCGCCGCGGTCTGCGACGCACTCGGCCTGAATCTATCGGTGAAGGTGTTCCCTGCACGCGAGCCATACCTGCGCGACAGCGGCCAGCTTCGCATTGCTCAGTTCATCTGTGCGCAGGCCGGCAAGGCGTGGCAG
>DASWGW010000105.1:0-2385 GCA_036393435.1 Candidatus Limnocylindria bacterium
TGACCTCTGCCTGGAGGCGGATCATGACCGCGGCCGAACCGATCCCGGTCACGACGATCGCGATGACCACGCCGGTCGCCAGGGTCCGTCGCCACGCATGACTCAGCGGCGTGCCGAGATCGATCGCGGTGATGGAGCCCGCGATCAGGATCAGCATCACCGGTAGCAGCACGTACCTCACCTGCGGCAGCGCGACGATGCCGAGGAGCAGCAGCTGCCCGATGGCGGGCAGTAGCAGGAAGGTCTGGGCACGGACGCCGCGATCGTCGGCGCCTCGCAGGAGGGTGCGTATCGGCCACGCGAGGACGGCGAGGATGAGGAACCAGGCCCCGACGACGCCGGCCAGCTCCGACGGCAGGATGCGCCAGTAGTGGAGGAGCGCCTCGCCGGGCTGTCCCGGAGAGGCGAGCGACTGCGCCGAGAGGACGATGGCGAGCGGGTCCCCGTGCATGAGCGTCGACTGCAGCAGGTGCGGCAGGAGCAGGAGGAGCAGGAGCCCAAAGGTCGCGAGGGTGAGCCGCCACGCGGCGAGCAGCCGGTTCGGCCACAGCACCACGGCCGTCGCCGACAGGAACAGGACCGGGACGCTCGCGCCGTAGCGAAGATAGAAGGCAGCGGCGATGAGCGGGGCCAGCAGGAGGAGCCCCCGATCCGGTCGCGGGCGCACCCCGAGCTGCTGCCACATGACCAGCATCACGACCACGAGGATGGTCGCCGAGGGCACGTCCGTGAGGAAGAGCGCGGCGTTCAGCTGCAGCCCCGGAACGGTGGCGACAAGCAGCGCGGCGAGGACGCCGGCCGCCGGGCCGCCCAGCCGCCGAGCGAGCGCCCACGCGGCGAGCACGGCGCCCAGCCCAAAGCCGAGGCCGATCAGGCGCAGGCCGGCGTCCGAATCCTTCCAGACGATCGGCGCGCCGAGCAGGGAGATCCCCGGTGGGCGGTCCGAGCTCCATGCCGAGTTCGGCGTGCCGAGGACCCACGATCGCGACGTGGCGGCGTAGATCGACTCGTCGAACCCCAGGATCTGCCCCAGGCTGATGAACCGCACGACGGGCAGCGCGAGCAGGACGAGGGCGAGCGCCAGGCCGATCAGCTCCCCGCGGCGGCCGAATGCGACGGGGAGAGCGCGGAAACCGGCGAGGAGCCGGCCCTCCTGCTCGCGTGGCCCGAGTGCGCCTCCCACGAGCCCGATCAGCCCCCATCCGCCGATGACGAGCGCGCTGACGACAAGGGCCGCGCCCGCCACCTCGTAGCGTGGGTCGGCCGGAAGCAGCGAGAGCTGCTGCGCGCCCACGACGACGACCAGGACGAGGACCGCCGTGCCCACCACCGCGCCGGAGACGAGGCGGACGAGCGTGGCCGGCGGAGGGCGCCCCCAGTGCGTGGTGATCCGCCACAGGACGAGGCCGGCGAAGAGGGTGACGAGGCCCGTCCGGGCGGCGGTCAGGGTGAATGGCACGCGCGGATCGACGATCGCGGCCAGCGAGATGGTGGTGGTGGCGATCAACGAGATGCCCGCCAGGGCGAGGAGCAGCACGCACAGGACGGTCGCGACCACCGCGAGCGGCGCGGCGGGGACTCCCTCACGCCCGGGAAGCGGACGCAGCCGGGGACGGCCGAAGAGCGTGCGGATCAGGGTCCTCGTGATGACGAGCCCGTCGCGCAACGCATTGAGCTTCGACTCGCCGATGCGCTCGCCGTACGTGATGGGATGGTCTGCCCAGTGCAGCCCCATCCGTGCCGCCTTCACGCCGATCTCGACCTCGAGCCCGAAGCCCTCGGAATCCAGTCCCATGGCCTCGAGGTGCCGGCGATGCAGGCCGTACAGTCCGGTGAGCGGGTCGGCCGAGCGAAAGCCGGAGAACCAGTGAACCGCGGTGCGGATCACGCCGTTCCCCATGCGGTTGAGCGGCGGGATGTGCTCACGACCGCTCGTGCGTACGCCGACCACGACGTCGTACTCGTCGAGCAGGCGCACGATCTCCGGGATCGCATCGGCGGGATACGTCCCGTCCGCATCGATGACGACGACCTTGTCGCTCGTGGCGGTCGCCAGCCCCGCCCTCACGGCGGCCGCCTTCCCGCTGTTGTGCTCGAGCTGGATCACGCGCACACCCGCGTCGCGGGCGACCCGCGCGGACCGGTCCGTCGAGCCGTCGTCCACGACGACCACGTCGATCCCCCGCTCGCGCAGCGGAGCCAGAGCCGCCAGCACCACCGGCAGCGCCCGTTCCTCGTTGAACGCGGGCACGATGACGGTGGCCGCGGGGCGGTCGCGGCCGGCACCTGGCAAGCGGTCTCTCCTCAGTGGGCGTGGCAGCGGGGGCCGCCGGAGAGGGTGGATCTTACGATGGTGCGGCGGCCCTACGCCGAGGCCGGCCGAGC
>DASWGW010000106.1:0-8733 GCA_036393435.1 Candidatus Limnocylindria bacterium
GTTGAGGGTGACGGTGGCGACGCCGTCCTCGACCTCGTGGAGCAGCGTCGCGTAGGTCGCGTCGGGCATCGCGCGATTGTACCGAGGGGCTGGGCCGTGCTCGACCATCCGCGCTATTCAGTGATGAATGTATCGGCGATCGGACGATTCGGCTACGAGCGCCCCCGAAGCCCCTGAGCCGCTTCATCCGCCGCCTCAGTCACCCCGTGACTGAAATCGCGATCCCGGTGCCCGGTGGGGCCACGCCCGTTCTCACGTTCGCCGATCCAGTCTGTGGTGAATGCGGGGATCGCACGGAGGACCCGCGGCGCGAAAACGCCCGGCGCATGTGGCGCCGGGCGTATCGGTCCGGTGGAGCTCAGACGGCCCGGCTGCGCCGACCGGAGATCAGGTTCCAGACGAAAACGACGATGATCGCGCCAACGATGGCGGCGAGGATCGTGGGAATGTCGATCCCGGTCGTCCAGTCCTGATTGTTCGTCAGCAGGCCGAACAGGTATCCGCCGACGACGGCGCCGACGATGCCTGCGACCAGCCCGCCGATGAGGCCGTAGCCCTCGTCACCGGGCATGACCTTGCTCGCAACCCAGCCGGCAATGGCGCCGACCACCAACCACGCAATAATGCTCATAGTTCCTCCGATTTCCCTCCAGCCATATGGGTAGAGCGCATTCGCGCTTCCCCCGGGACCCTCACCGATGCACGTTCCGTTCCCGTTAGCAGGCGGAATCCCTCAGGTGAGCGTCCAAGAGGTCCCGACGTCGACCATGCCGGCCATATCATAGAGCCGATGCGCCACGGCTCGGTGGCTGCCGCTCTCGAGCGCGACCGCATAGGCGCCGCGCCGGATGCTCTCCTCGAACGCCGCGTCCAGCAGAGCGGCACCGATCCTCCGGCCGCGCGCCGACTCCGTGATCACGAGGTCGGGGATCCAGGCCTGTGGCGCGGCGAGGAAGAAGGGCTGGCGGAACTCGAGGGAGACGAAGCCCACGGCGGTGCCGTCGAGGAACGCGAGCATCGAGCCGGTGTCCGCACGCGCGACGTGCGCGGCATAGGTGCGTCGCAACGCCGGCAGCTGCTCCTCACGAGGCGATGGCCGCCCGAGCTCGGCGAGCAGCCGGGTCGAGGCCTCGAAGTCGGCGTCCTCGTCCCGGATAGGCCGGATTTCCACGCCGCTTCCCGGGCTGATGCCGCGCGTCCTCACCGGAGCGATCTCGAAGTACTTCCCACGCTCCTCGAAGCCGGCCGCGGCGTAGAGCGCGCGCGCCGCCGTCCGTTCGTGGGCCACCTCGAGCATCACCTGGTGGCCGCCGCGCAACCGCCACTCGGCAATCGCCGCGGCCAGCAGCATCCGCCCGATCCCTCTGCCCCGGAACCGCTCCCGCACCACGAGCTCGCTGACCCAGGCCTCGAACGTGGCGTGGTTCAGGCGCCGTCGAAATCGGAAGAGGATGAGGCCCGCCGGCTCACCGTCGGCGGTGGCCAGGAACGGGCTGGCGTCCACGTCTCCGACCAGCGCGTCGAAACGTTCGCGATGCTGCTCCGGATCTGCATCCGGGAGCGCGTAGAGCTCGCGCACCAGCGCGAACGCGTCGGCGAGGTCATCGCGGCCGATCGGCCGCAGCTCGACGCCTTCCGGGCGCGGCACGGCGAGGCCACCGACCGCCCGGTCGGGGTTGCCCAGGTTCATCGGCCCTTGAAGTCGGGCGTGCGCTTCTCGAGGAAGGCCGCCATCCCCTCCTTCTGGTCCTCGGAGGCGAAGAGCAGGTAGAAGAGCCGGCGCTCGTGGGCGAGCGCATCGGTCAGTGGCATCTCATAGGCGGCGTTGACCGCCTCCTTGGCGAGGCGCAGGGCAATCGGCGACTTCGTCGCGATCCTGGCCGCCAACGTCAGTGCATCCTCGACGACGAGCTCGTCGGGGACTATGTGCGCGACGAGCCCCGCGCGCTCCGCCTCCGCCGCGGAGATCGGCTCTCCGGTGAGGATCATGCTCATCGCCTTCGACTTGCCGATGGCGCGCGTCAGCCGTTGTGTTCCGCCCGCGCCGGGGATCACGCCGATATTGATCTCCGGCTGACCGAACTTCGCGCCCTCCCCCGCCACGATGATGTCGAGCGTCATCGCGAGCTCGCAGCCGCCCCCCAGCGCCCAGCCGTTGACGGCCGCAATCACCGGCTTGCTGACCTTCCGGACACGATCCCACTGGCCGATGCGGTTGCTGGTGAGCATGTCGATCGGGGTGGCGGTTGCCATCTCGCCGATGTCGGCGCCCGCGGCGAACGCCCGCTCGTTCCCGGTGACCACGATGGCGCGGATGGCGTCGTCGCGGTCCAGCTCCTCCAGAGCGTCGCACAGGGCATCCATGACCGCGCCGTTCAGCGCGTTGAGCTGCTTGGGCCGGTTGAGGCGCACGAGCGCCGTGCGGTGCTCCGGCTGGCGCTCGACAAGGACGAGCTGCTCGTCGGTCACGGGCGGTCCTGCGCGCGACTTGTCAAATTCACACCGTGGCGGCACAACGCGCCTCGGGAGCGAGATTCGGCCGCTGACGGCGCTAGATTTGCCCAAGTTTGCCCCAGTATTGGGCTCGGCGGACATCGCAATCCGCGCATAACGCGCGTGTCATATGAATCTGGCAGATTCACGGACTGTTACCCCAGGGGTCAGGCAGCTCCACGCCACAGGCGCCGCAGAACCGATGCGCCGCCGGCAGCCCCACCGCCCCGCACGAGGGACATGTTCTCCCTTCGCCGGCCTCGAGGCGGCGCAGCTCGGCGAAGCGCGGCGCGCGCTTCTCGTGGAAGGCGGCCACGGCCTCGCGAGTCTCGTCGGCGGTGGAGTGGACGGCCAGCCAGTCGCGCGCGTGCTCGACCGTCTGCGACCACACCAGGTCGCGCCACCAATTGAGCTGTGTCTTCGTGTAGCGGATCGCCTCGGGGAGCTTCTGCGCGAGATTCGCAGCCATCGCCGCGACGGTCGCGTCCAGCTCGGCGCGCGGCACGACACGCGAGACCAGGCCCCATTCGAGGGCCGTAGTGGCGGGTATCGGCTCGCAGAGCATCACGATTTCTCGCGCGCGCCGGTCGCCGACGATGAGGGGCAGCCACTGCGTGGCGCCTCCCGCCGGCACTGACCCGTGCTCGGGCCCGACGTGCCGGATGTACGCCTCGTCCACGATCACCGACAGGTCGCAGGCCATCTGGAGCTCGTTGCCGCCGCCGACGCAGTTCCCGTTGATTCGCGCGATGGTGGGCTTGCCGATGTGGCGCAGCCGGTCGTGCATCTCGATGAAGGCGCCCATCCAGCGCCAGTACTGGCCGCTGGTCGCGCCCATGGCGGCCTGCTCGTCGAGGTCCGCGCCCGTGCAGAACGCTCGCTCGCCGGCGCCGGTGACGACCACGCACGACACCGTGTCGTCCCACGAGGCCTGCTCGAAGGCGCGCGCCATCTCGCGCATGGTCGGGAAGTCGAGCGCGTTGAGCACGGATGGACGGTCGATGGTGACGGTGGCCACGCCCGCATCGGCGCCTCGTTCGTATCGGATGCGCTCGAATCCCAGCGTCGAGGGCTCGACGGCGATGGGGGTGAGTGGCTCAGGCATCGGTGGAGTCGGGGACGACGAACAGCACCGTTCCCCCTGTCGCGAAGCTCCGAAGGTCGCGCGCGCTCGCCGCGCCGGCCTCGGAGCTGAGGGCCTCGTTGAGGTCGGCCTGCGAGTCGAACGACATCTCCGCCATCAGGTAGTAAGGCGAAGGTCGGCCCCCGACTCCCTCCGGAGTGCAGGTCTTCAGCTCGCGGAGCTTCGGGTAGGCGCGGACGATGGGCGTGTGGACGTCGCGGTAGTGCGCGTCGAAGGCCTCTGGATCGTCGGGCTGGTTGTAGAGCACGATCAGTCGCGGCATGCGGACGTATCGGCTCCCGATCAGCGCTTGAAGTAGTCGGCGTTGATGGCGATGTACTTCTGCTGGTCGTCCGGGACGGCATCCTCCGCGAAGATCGCGGTCACCGGGCACTCGGGCTCGCAGGCGCCGCAGTCGATGCACTCGTCGGGGTCGATGAAGAACATCGGGTCGTCATCGGTGGCGTGGATGCAGTCGACCGGGCAGACGTCGACGCACGAGGCGTCCTTGACGCCGATACACGGCTCCGTGATGACGTAGGTCATTGCTCTCCCTCGAAGCTGAGCGTCCCGGGGGTTCGAGTCTACACCGATGGGGTCGCGCGCTGGCTGGCGGCCGAATCTGTAACCGAGACTGTTACGTGGGCCTGAGGGGCGGTACGGCAGCACGTCCGGCTACGATGCGCACATGCTCTTCGCCGACCGCACTGGCCCGGTGCTCATCGTCGCGGCGGTCACGCCTCTCACCGACGACGGCGTCTCCCTCGACGAAGGGGCGATCGCGCCGTACGTCGAGTTCCTGGAGTCTCATGGAGCCGATGGGGTCTTCGCGTGTGGCACGACCGGCGAGGGCGTGCTGCTCTCGCTCGAGGAACGCCGGCGAGTCGCGAGCGCATACCGCGCGGCGGTCACCGGAACCCTCATCGTGCACGCCGGAGCGCAGAACACGGTCGACACATGCGCGCTGGCGGCACATGCCACAGAGATCGGCGCCGATGCGGTCGCCGTGATCGCGCCGCCATACTTCGCCCTCGACGACGACTCGCTGACCGCGCACTTCGTCGCCGCGGCTCGAGCCTCCTCACCGCTGCCGTTCTACTGCTACGCGTTCACCGCGCGCTCGGGGTATCCGCTGCCGGTCGACGTCATCCGGCGAATCGAAGCCGCCGTGGACAACCTCGCAGGCCTCAAGGTGAGCGAGTCGCCCTTCGAGCGCGTCGAGCCGTACCTCGATCTCGGCCTGCCGGTGCTCATTGGCAACGAGCCGCTCATTCCGGCCGGGCTGGCGCGCGGAGCCATCGGCTCCGTCTCCGGGATGGCCGCGGCATTCCCCGACGTCGTCCGGGCGGCCCTCGACCATCCGGAAGATGCCGCCGAGCGCCTGAGCGCCGTGCGCGTCGCCATGGAGGCGAGCGGTCAGTTCATCGCCGCCGCGAAGCACGTCATCGGCCGCCGGGGGGTGCCGGTGGACCGCGGGATGCGCGCGCCGCTGCGGCGCCTGACGGATGCCGAGACGCGGGCCCTCGACGCCGCCACGGAGCGCTTTTGACGGACGTGCTCAGGCGGTCGTGAGCTCCGCGGCGGCCTGCTGGGCGCGCAGCGAGGCGTAGCCCGGCTTGATCTGCTCGTTGATGATCCGCAGCCGGCCGTCGAACGGCCAGAACGCGGACTTCATGGCGTTGAGCGTGAGCCACTCGATCTCGTCGAGGCCGATACCGAACGTCCGCACCAGCGTCGCGAACTCGCTCGACAGGGTGATGCCGCTCATGAGCCGGTTGTCGGTGTTGACGGTCACGCGGAACCGCAGGCGCCGGAGCAGGTCGATCGGATGCTCCTCGATCGAGGCGGCGGCACCGGTGTGGACGTTGGAGGTCGGGCACATCTCGAGCGGCACGCGACGGTCGCGGACGTATGCCGCCAGGCGGCCGAGCGCCACCCGTCCGTCGGGGCGGACCGTGATGTCGTCGACGATCCGCACGCCGTGGCCGAGCCGCTCGGCCCCGCACCACTGCAGCGCCTCCCAGATCGACGGCAGCCCGAAGCCCTCGCCCGCGTGAATGGTGAAGTGGAAGTTCTCGTGGGCGATGAGGTTGAACGCATCGAGGTGTCGGGTCGGCGGGTAGCCCGCCTCCGGCCCAGCGATGTCGAACCCGACGACGCCCGCGTCGCGGTGCCGCACGGCGAGCTCCGCGATCTCCACCGACCTCGCGGCCTGGCGCATGGCGGTGACGATGAGGCCGATGGTGATCGGCCGACCCTCCGACCCTCGACGGAACCCGTCGAGCATGGCGGTGACCGCCTCGTCAAGCGACAGGCCCCCGTCGGTCAGGAGCTCGGGCGCCATGCGAACCTCGGCGTAGACGATGCCGTCCCCGGCAAGGTCCTCTGCGCACTCGGCCGCCACGCGCTCCACCGCGTCTCGCGTCTGGAGGACGGCGACGGTGTGGCGAAAGCCCTCCAGGTACAGCTCGAGCGACTTGCGGTCGGCCCCGGACGTGAACCATCGGGCGAGCTCGTCCGGATCGGTCGTGGGCAGATCGCGGTAGCCCGCATCGGCCGCGAGCTCGATGACGGTGCCCGGCCTCAACCCGCCGTCGAGGTGGTCGTGGAGAAGCACCTTCGGCGCCCGGCGCATGGCCTCCAGGTCGAGAGTGGGCTTGACGGCTCGCTCCATCGGTCAGGCGGCTGACGGCCCCAGGCGGCTCTCGATCACCACGCGATAGAGGTCGGGGTTCGTGATGATCGGGTCGCCTTCCATGGCCGAGACGCTATCACGCCTGACTCTGAACCGAGACGAGCTCGTCGAGGATCGTGGGCAGGCTGCTCACCCCCAGGCTCAGATGGCCGTGCTCAGGGAGGAGGTGCGGGCATGCATTCGCGCATCGCGCCGCGAGCCACTCACCGTGCGCGGAGGGCACCATCCGGTCGCGCCCGCCCTGCCAGATGTGCGCCGGCCCCGTGATCGAGCCCAGCTCGAAGCCCCAGGGGCGGACGAAGGCGAGGTCGTCGTCGAGCCAGCCCCAGTACGACTCGCGAAGGCCCTCTCGAAAGTTCTCGGCCACCCACTCCGCGAAGTCGCCGGTCAGAGAGGCGCGGTCGACGTCGTCGATGAGGTCGCCGAGCTCCTTCGCCACGCTCTCAGCCTCGATGGTCCGCACTGCCGGCCACCATTCCCCCAGGAAGCCCGCCAGCACCTCCGGCCCTTCCTGCGCGGCGCCGAACTCGGCGACATTCTCGGCGCCCATGCCGGCGGACCAGTCGAGCCCGTCGGCACGGAACGGCGCGACCCCACCGATGGTCGCCGTCGCGCGTACCCGCTGCGGCAGGAGCGCGGCCATCGCCAGGGCGTGCGGGCCGCCGCCGGACCATCCGAGGACGTAGCACTCGCCCGAACTCAGGTCGTCCAGGACCTCGGCAGCGTCGCGCGCGACGTCTGCGACGGTTCGATTCGGCTGCCGGGTGGAAGATCCGTAGCCTGGCCGGCTCCAGCTGACGTAGCGCAGGCCGCGCTCGGCAAGCGCATCCACCAGCTTTTCGAATGCGAGTCCCGAGCCGGGCGTCCCAGCGTGGAAGACGACCGGCGTCCCGGACTCGGGGCCGGCCAGGTAGAGGTCTAATGACCGCCCGTCGCTGGTGCGGAGTGTCCGGTCAGGCATCGCGCGAATCGCACCATGCGCGGACCGCTCCCTCGATCTCGGCTCGATGCCGCTCGATCGCGGGACCTTCGCGCTGCGCGAACCCATGCTAGGGCCGCGGCCGGCCGGCGGCCACCCCGTGACCGGCGCTGATCGGGCGCTCGTGCGTGTGGGCGGTGGCGGCCGTGTTCATCTGGAAGCGCGAGGGCGGCGCGGCGGCCGCCAGCTCGCCGATGCGCTCGTCCGTGAGGTCGTACCCGAACCGGATGGCGGCGACGTTGTCGTCCACGAACCGCTTCGGCAGCGACTCGCGGATCGCGGCCTCGTCGAACTCGATCTCGGCCAGGCGCAGGATCCGCCCCAGGGCGATCATGTTGCCGAACAGGTCCTTGCCGAACAGCTGGCCGCCGAGCGAGCCGAACGGGATCTGCTCGGCGCCGGGCACCTCGAGGCCGAGGTCGGCGACCACCTTGCGGCCGTGGATGCGCAGGTGCCCCTTGTCGGCGAGCTTGAGCATGATGTCCGCCTCCTCGACGACGGGGTTCTCGATCGGCTGGTCGTCGAAGATGAGGAACGCGTCGCTCATGCTGCCGCGCACGCTCGAGTCGTAGTCGAACAGCACGGTGACCTCCTTGCCCATCCGCGCCAGGAGCGCGCCCATGACGCCCGCGATCAGTCGGACGCCCTGTCCGCCCACGCCGTCGAGCGCGATCTTCGTGCTCACCTTGGCCCCACGCGCCCCGCGCGTTCACGGGGCGTGAATAGAGGCCAAGAAGCATTACCGGACCGCCCCAATGTGGCCGATACGTCGTCACCATGTTCATAGCGGCCAACTTCTCGGCCGCGCCGACTGGAACCTGGCCGATATGCACACGGGGGGAACGCCATGGCCCTCACTCCAGCTCGGCCTGGTCGATGCCCGCCTCGCGCATGGCGTCCTCGAGCGAGATCTCGCGCTTCGCGACCCGCAGCTTGAGCTCCGAGGGCAGGCGCTGCATCAGGGCGAGCTTGCGCTGGGCCTCGGCGCGCTTCGCCTCCTTCGGATCGCCTGCGGCGATGGCTGGGGGAGTGGCACGCGCCGGCTCCGAGACGGAAGCCGGCTTGGCATCGGCCGGAGTGCGCGGCCGCGCGGGCTGGGTGTCGCCGCCCGGCGACCCGCCGATGAGGTCACGTCCCTCTGCCGCCGCCTCCGCCTTCTGCGCGTCCAGCTCCGGCTTCCGCTCCGACTGCGGGTCCGCGCCGGTGAGCGACGTCTCGACCTCTCCGCGCGGCAGGGGCGCATCGGTCGGGGCGCTGGCGCCGGTGCGCAGCCACTCCGGGATCTCGAGGCCCGCATCGGCAAGGGCCTGGGGCAGCGTGATCTCGCGCGTCGCGACCTGCATCTTCACCTCGGCCGGCAGCTTGGCCATGAGCGCGGCGCGCTCCTGTGACTCGGCTCGGCGGCGCGCCTTCTCGTCGTCGGTGCGCTCCACGACCGTCGTG
>DASWGW010000107.1:0-3352 GCA_036393435.1 Candidatus Limnocylindria bacterium
GCCGCGGAGGGCCTCGGCATGACCCTCGACCATGCGCACCGGATCCCAGGCCAGCCAGCGATCCCAGACCTCCGGAATCTCTCGTCCGGTCGTGGTGTCGAACGGGAGCCGCACGGAGCCGTCCGCTTCCGCCGAGTAGCAGGCGGCCATGCACCAGACGTTGAGGAGCACGCCGTCGCTGCGTCGTGAGCGGCCGGGGCGTGAGCGGAGGTCCGTCCAGAACGCGCCGTACGAACCGTCGTACTCGTCGCGCAATGCGCGTGCCGCCTCGCGGAAGTCCGGCGCATAGCACGCCTCGAACAGCGCGTCGCCCGCGTGGGTGGCGAGGCCGCCGAACAGGTCGGGCCGCAGCATGGGCGTCACCATCGCGCCGTAGCCACCGCTGCTCTTGCCGGCGATCCCTCGGTGCTCTCCACCGCCCAACGTTCGGTAGCGAGCGTCGACGAACGGGACGACCTCCTCGCACAGGTAGTGGTGGTATCGCCCGGTCGCGGGCGAGTCGATGAACTGTGAGCCACCCAGGCTGGTCCAGGCGTCGACGAAGGCCACGATCGCCGGCTGTGCGCCGGCTCGCGCGAACGAGGCATCCAGCGCCTCGATCGGGTTCGGCGCGAAGGGCTTGCGGTTTCGCCACATGTCCAGCTGTCCGGTGAGGCCCTGGATGACGTAGATCGAGGGGTAGCGCCGCTCGGGGTCGGCGTCGTAGCCGGGCGGCGTGTAGACGTAGAGCGGCCGGCGGTGCGGATCCCCCAGCGGGTTGCCGGTCAGCGCTTCGCTGTCGATCTCGAGCTCGTGGAGGCGGCCGGCCCACTCATGGCCCCAGGGAGGCGGGAGGTCCATGTCGGCGAGCGTAGCAGGCGTCGCCGAAGGGCGACCGCCGGGGTACCGATGGGTCATGGAGGTCCGGTGCGGTGCGCTCCAGACTGGATTGAACAGATGACCAACGCTGTAGAGGCCGAGGGCGCCGCGCGCCCCGCGTCGACACGCGTCGTCGGATCGCTCCGCGGGCTCCTGGCGCGGGCGGTAGCCGTGGCGCGCGATCGCGCTGTCTTCGAGTCGGCCGCGCTCCTGCTCCCCGTCTTCCTCATCGGGGCTCCCGCGGCCAGCGGCTGGGGGCTGTGGGCGGCGGCGGCCGCATATCTCGGACTGAACGTCGCCCTGGTATGGCGCTCGTCGGAGCGCAGCGCCCGGCGCCCGCGCGGCATGAAGTGGAACGCGGCCCGGATCGGCCTGAGCGTCGCGCTGGTGGCCGCCGCACAGCTCCTGACGAGCAGCACCGGCCTGCTTGCGGCCCTCTACCTGCCGATCGTGGCGCTCGCGGCGTTCGGTGGCCCAATCCTGCTCGGCTTTGCGGTCGTGGCGTCGATGGGCGCCCACTTCGGCGTGGAGGCCATCGATCGCGCCTCCTTCGGCGACGCGGCTCAGCGTGCCCTCGGGCTTGCGGCGGTCATCCTGCTCGTGGCAATGGCCACCCGCCGCGAGGTGCGGCGCATGGAGTTCGCCCGGCGACGGATGCGCCGAGCCGTCACGATCGATCGTCGTCGCGCTCGACAGCTCGCAGGCGTAGAGGCCATCGGCCACATCCTCGCCTCGCGCGGCCCGACAGCCGAGGCGCTCGACGAGCTGGTCGGACGTATCTCCCGCGAGTTCGGCTACCGCTACGTGTCCATCTTCCTGGGCGATGACCAGCGAGTCAGCCTTGGCGCGCAGCGCGGGTATTCCCGGATCGCCGCGACCCTCGATTCAGCTCACGGGGTCGCCGGCAGAGTCATGCGCACCCACCGGCCCGCGCTAGTGCCGGACGTTGGGATGGATCCGGACTACGTCGCGGTCAACCTGGAGGTCGCCAGCGAGGTCTGCGTCCCGCTCATGGCGGACGGTGAGTTCCTGGGCTTCCTGAACGTCGAGTCCGAGCAGGCCCGCCCACTCGGCGCTACCGACCTGCGGCTGATGGTGGCCGTCGCGGACCGCCTCGCCGCCGCGCTCATCATCGGGCGCGACGGCCAGCGGCTCGCGGAGCGCGTCGAGCTCTTCCGCCACCTCAACCAGTTCAGCGAGGCGGTCAACGCCACGCTCCAGCCGGATGAGCTCTACGCCGCGATCGTCCGGTCCGTCTCCGGCGTCGTGCGCGCGGAGGTCACGACGCTGCACGTGCTCGACCGTGAGACGGGCCGCTACATGCTGCGCGCCGCGGACGGCGCCGACGGGTCGGCGGTCAGCGAAGAGGCGAAGCCCGGGGAAGGGATGGCCGGCCGTGCGCTCCGCGACCGGACGATGATCATCGACGAGGCCGCTCCACGGCCACGCACGGGGCGCCTCGGCGCGGGATTCCTGGTCGACGAGCGCGAAGGTGTGCCGATGCGGGCCGCGGCGTTGCCGCTCATTCGCGATGGCGCAGTGGTGGGCGTCCTGACGCTCATGCGCACAGACCGGTCCGACCGGTTCAGCGAGCCCGAGCTCGACGCCCTGCGGATGCTGGGCGAGCAGGCGGTGCTGGCGGTCAGCAACACCTTCCTGCATGCGGAGCTTCGCGAGCTCGCCATGCGCGACCCCCTGACCGGGCTCTTCAACCGCCGATACCTCGATCCGGCTCTCGAGCAGCTCATCGCGCAGCGGGCCCGGGTCCCGGTCGCCGAGCGGTTCCCGCTCGCCGCGATCATGTTCGACCTCGATCACTTCAGCGAGCTCAACAACCGGCACGGGCACCACGTCGGCGACGAGGTGCTGCGCACCTTCGGTGCGATCCTCCGCGCCCGGATGCGTGCCAGCGATCTGGTGGCCCGTTGGGGCGGGGAGGAGTTCGCGGCGATCCTGTTCCGGGCGACGCTGGAGGACGCGATGCAGATCGCGGACGGCGTTCGCCTGCAGCTGTCCGGGACGAAGATCATGGGCGCCGGCGGCCAGCCGCTCACCGCGACGGTGTCCGCCGGGTGCGCCGCCATAGGTCCCGACACCGAGACCGCCGAGGAGCTGCTTCGCGCCGCGGACGTGGCGCTCTACATGGCCAAGCGCGCGGGTCGAAACCGGGTGTGCGCCGCCTAGGACCCGCGCTTGCGGGTTCGGTGGTCGCCTGCCGTGCGGGCAAGGACTGTATGCTTCCATACAGTCGCGGCACGTCCCTTGCACTGCACCGAACTCCACACCCGGGGGATACCGTGGCCAGTCGGATGACAGAGGCGAGACCGGGCCGGAACGAGGCGCCGGTTCTCTGCATCGTGGACGACGATGCCTCCACGGTCGAGCTTGTCCGCGAGGTTGCCGAGGAGTCGGGCTGGATCGCGTACGACTTCGGGCGGATCGCCGAGGTACGCGGATTCCTGGGGCGGCGCCATCCGGCCCTGCTGATCCTCGA
>DASWGW010000108.1:0-9189 GCA_036393435.1 Candidatus Limnocylindria bacterium
CCGCGACCTCGTGTGCCGCGGCGAGGGCACGAGGCATGGCCATGTCATCGGCGATCGCCTCCGCGAAGCGGGCGCGGTAGGTCGCCATCGGCTCAGCGTTCAGCCTCACCGGACCGTCGCCGGCCGCTGCGGCGCGACGCAGGCGCGCGAGGCCGGAGCGCGCGGCATGCATGGCGTCCTCGGTGAAGTCGAGCTTCGAGCGGTAGTGGGCGGTCAGCGCGAGATACCGGAAGTCGAGCGGATCGAAGCCCTTCGTCGGCAGGTCGCTGACGCGGATGATGTTGTCCGCCGACTTCGCCATCTTGGCGTCCTTGAGCGTCAGGAACTCCCCGTGCAGCCACGTGTTCACGACGCGATGGCCGAGGGCCCCCTCCGACTGCGCGAGCTCGTCCTCGTGGTGGGGGAACTTGAGGTCGATCCCGCCGGTGTGGATGTCGAACCGCTCGCCGAGGTACTTGATCGACATCGCCGAGCACTCGATGTGCCACCCGGGGAAGCCGTCGCCCCACGGTGATGGCCACTTCATGAGCCGATGGTCACCGGCATGCTTCCAGAGGGCGAAGTCCTCCGGGTCGCGCTTGTCGGTGTCGACTTCGACCCGGTAGCCGGCCTGCATCCGGTCCAGCCGCTGCCCCGACAGCTGCCCGTAGTCGGGGAACTCGCTGACGTTGTAGTACACGTTGCCGTTGACCTCGTACGCCAGGCCCTTCGCGAGCAGTACCTGGATGAGTGCGATCATCTCGGGGATGTGGTCGGTGGCCTTCGGCATCACGTCGGCGAGCGGCATGTTCAGCAGGCGCTCGTCCTCGAGCCAGGCCTGCGTGTAGAACTCGGCGATCTCCTCGGGCGCCTTGCCCTCGACCTCCGCCGCCAGCACCATCCGATCCTCGCCGGTGCCGAAGGTGTCATCGGCCAGGTGCCCGACGTCAGTGATGTTCTTCACGTACCGCACGCGCAGGCCGAGGTACTCGAGCGTGCGGCGCAGGACGTCGCCGAAGAGGTACGTCCGCAGGTTGCCGATGTGGGCGTACTTGTAGACGGTGCTGCCGCAGGTGTAGATCGTCACCATCCCGGGCGTGATCGGCTCCAGCGGCTCGATGCGCCGCGTGAGCGAGTTGTGCAGGCGCATCTGCGGCGCGGGACCCCTCATGGCGCCCCAGATTGTAGCGACGGTGCGCGGCACTACCATGACGCCCGATGCCGCAGCGCGACGCCTCCGACGCCTATCCCCTCACGCTCGGCGAGCAGCCGAGATTCTGCCCGGCGTGCGGCCGCCCGGTGGAGGAGCGCATCCTCGAGGAGGACCACCGTCCGCGGCTCGTGTGCCCCGAGGGTCACGTCACGTGGCGCAACCCGCGCGTCGTGGTGGGCACGCTGCCGGTGCAGTCGGGGCGCGTCTACCTGGCGCGCCGGTCGATCGAGCCTGGCGCCGGCCGCTGGACGTATCCCGGCGGCTTCCTCGAGGTGGGCGAGGCCGCCCAGGAGGGTGCGCGTCGTGAAACCGAGGAGGAGACCGAGCTGCGGGTCGAGGTCGGCAGGCTCGTCGGCGTCTACTCGCGCCCGCACGTCGGCGTCGTGACGGTGGTATACGAGGCGAGCGTCGTCGGCGGGCGTCCGGAGCCAGCGGCCGAGACGATCGAGGTGCGCGCGTTCGGCCCCGACGAGATCCCATGGGAGGAGCTGGCCTTCAGCACGGTCGAGAGCGCCCTGCGCGACTGGGTGGCGTCGCTGCCGGGGCGCGGACCGCGCTTCGAGCCCGAGCTGTGGGTCGAGGGCGATCCGTGAGCACGGCCTTCGACTGCGCTATCTGTAACTTCGAAAGTTACGTCAGGGCCCACGCGATCCTGCCACGGGGAGGAGAGCGGAGGTCGCCCTCCAAGTCGAGCCTTCCCCTGCGGGGCCCACGTAAGTCCGATTGTTACAATCGGGCCAAAGGTCAACCGTAACGGGAGAACACCGCCACGGCGTTCTGCCCGCCGAACCCGAAGCCGTTGACGATCGCGACGTCGACCTGAGCCTTCCGCGCGACGTTGGGCACGTAGTCGAGGTCGCACTCCGGATCGGGCGTCTCGAGGTTGATGGTGGGCGGGATGAGGCCGTCGCGGATGGCCAGTACGGCCGCGAGGGCCGAAATCGCGCCTGCCGCGCCCAGCGTGTGGCCGATCATGCTCTTGTTGCTGCTCACCGCCAGGCGATCGGCGTGGTCGCCGAAGGCCGCGCGGATGGCGCGCGTCTCGGTCGCGTCGTTGAGCGGCGTGCTCGTCCCGTGGGCGGCCACGTAGTTCACCTGCTCGAGCTCGAGGTGCGCGTCGGCGATGGCGCGCTCCATGGCCATCGCGGCACCGCGGCCGGAGGGCTCGGGCGCCGAGATGTGGAACGCGTCCGCGGTCAGCGCCCCGCCGGCGACCTCGGCGATGATCGTCGCGCCACGCGCCTCCGCGTGCTCCGCGGCCTCCACCACGACCACGCCCGCGGCCTCGCCGAAGACGAAGCCGTCGCGGGTGGCGTCGAAGGGACGCGACGCGCGCCGCGGGTCGTCGTTGCGCTTCGAGAGCGCACCCATGTTCGCAAGCGCTGCGAACGAGACCGGCATGATCGCGCTCTCGGTTCCGCCGGTGATGACGACGTCGACGTCGCCGTGCTCGATGAGCCGCTGCGCCTCCACGAACGCCTGCACCCCGGAGGCGCAGGCAGCGACCGACGTGATCACCGGGCCGCGCGTGTCGTTCTGGATGCTGATCTGGCAGGCGGCCATCGACGGCGAAAGCATCGGAACCATGAACGGGCTGACGCGATGTCCCCCGCTCTCGCGGAAGGTCGCCTCGCCCACCGCAACGTCCTGGAGGCCGCCGCCGCCGGTATTGACGACCACCGCGATGTCGTCACGGTTGTGGTCGCCGATCTTGAGGCCCGAGTCGTCGATCGCCTGCCGCGCCGCCGCGACGGCGATCTGCGAGAAGCGGCTCATGCGACGCGCCTGCTTGAAGTCCATCCAGTCGCGGGCGTCGAAGCCCTTGATCTCGGCGGCGATGCGCACCTCGAGGCCGGATGGGTCGAAGAGGGAGATCGGCGCGACCCCGGACACGCCGGAGGTCAGGTTCGCCCAGAAGGCGGAGACGTCGTTCCCGATGGGCGTCACGGCGCCGAGGCCGGTGACGACGGCCCTCCGCGCCGGATCGCGCGGCGGCGGGGTTCGGGCCATGCGGGTCGGCCTAGGCCTCGAAGCGGCGGACGATGACGCTGCTGTTGTGGCCGCCGAGGCCCATGGAGTTCGACAGCGCCACGCGCACGTCGGCTGCACGAGCCTCGTTGGGGACGTAGTCGAGCGTCAGCTCCGGGTCCGGGTGGCGGTAGTTGATGGTCGGGGCGATGCAGCCGGTCTGGACGGTCTTGACGCACACGAACGCCTCGATCGCGCCCGCGGCCCCCATGGCGTGCCCGATCATCGACTTCGTGCTGCTCACCGCGAGCCGGTCGGCATGCTCGCGGAAGACGTCGCGGATGGCCATCGTCTCGTACCGGTCGTTCAGCGGCGTGCTGGTGCCATGCGCATTGATGTAGTCCACCGCCTCCGGGCCGATGCCGGCGCGCTCCAGCGCTGCCCGCATCGCCCGCTGGTTTCCCTCGCCGCGCTCGGCAGGGGCGGCCATGTCGAAGGCATCGGCCGACGAGCCATAGCCGATGACCTCAGCGATCGGCCGGGCGCCTCGCGCCAGGGCATGCCCCAGCTCCTCGAGCACGAGGACGGCCGCGCCCTCGGAGACGACGAAGCCGTCCCGGGTGGCGTCGAAGGGACGCGAGGCCATCGCCGGGCTGTACTCGCCGGTGTCGGGGTCCTTCGGGGTGCCGAGCGCCCGCATCTGCCCGAAGCCGGCGAACGCCAGGGGCACGAGCGGCGCCTCGGTGCCGGCGCCGAGCATGAGGTCGGCCTGCCCGCGCACGATCGCCTCCATCGCCTCGCCGATGGCGTGCCCGCCGGTGGCGCACGCGCTCACGACGGCCATGTTCGGGCCGCGCAGCCCGAACTCGATCGCCACCTGTCCCGAGGCCGAGTCGGGGAGCATGTGCGGCAGCATGAACGGCGACACGCGCCGCGGCCCGCGCTCGAGGAGGGTCCTGTGGCCGTCGAGCATCATGCCGATGCCGCCGATGCCGGTCCCGAACACCATCCCGAAGCGGTCGGCGTTGACGTCGCCGTTGACGTGGCCGTTTTCGCCGAGCAGTCCCGCGTGCCGCAGCGCCTCACCCGCGGCGGCAACCGCGAAGTGCGTGTTGCGGTCGTGGCGGCGGGCGTCCTTGGCGTCCATGTAGGCCGATGCGTCGAAGCCCTTCACCTCGCCCGCGACGCCGATGTCGAAGGGCGTGGCGTCGAACAGTGTGATGTCGGTGATCCCGGACTGCCCCGACACGAGCGCGTCCCAGCTGGCGTCGGCGCCGATGCCGACGGGTGTGACGGCGCCAAGGCCGGTGACGACCGCGCGGCGCGCGCTCACCCCTCCGGCTCTCGCAGCAGGTCCCGCCACGTCGGCTCGCCGGGCCCGTCCACGGGGTGCGTCCGCGCCTCCGGGCTGATGCGCCGGATGAGCCCGGAGAGCACGCGGCCGGGGCCGATCTCGACGAAGTCGGTCACTCCACCGGCGTCCAGGCGCCGTACCGTGGCGGTCCACTGCACGCCGTGCACGAGGTGCTCGGTCAGCTCGGTCCGCAGGGCCTCGGCCGTCTTGATCACGCTTGCATGCACGTTGCCGAGCATGGGCACGTTGGGATCGCGGAAGGGCACCCTGGCCAGGATGCGACCGAACTCGTCGCGCGCGCGCCGCATCAGTGGCGAGTGGCTCGCCACGCCGACCGTCAGCCGCACCGCCTTGCGGGCCCCGACGGTCTTGCTCATCTCGAGTGCGAAGACGAGCGCGGGGATGACGCCGGAGAGGACGATCTGGCCGGGCGCGTTCGCATTCGCGACGCCGATCTCGCCGTGCTCGCGGGCCGCGTCGACGATCTCCCCGACCTGCTCGTCGGAGAGCCCGACGATCGCCCCCATGCCGCCCTCGATGCCGCGCTCCTGCATGATCCGGCCACGCTCGCGGACGAGGCGCAGCGCGTCGCCGTAGTCGATCGCGTCGGCCGCGACGGCCGCGGCGTACTGGCCGGCCGAGTGGCCCGCCATGGCGCGCGGCGTGATCTCGACGCCGGCCTCGCGGGCGTCGGCCCGCATGGCCTCGAGGTAGGCGAAGCTCGTGGCCAGGATCGCGGGTTGTGCGTTGACTGTCTGGTCGAGCTCCTCCGCGGGGCCCTCGAGGATCAGCCGCGAGAGCGGCATCCCCAGCGCCGCATCGGCGCGCGCGAAGGCGTCAGCCGCGACGGGGGAGCGCTCGACCAGGTCGGCGCCCATGCCGACGTACTGGGAGCCCTGGCCGGGAAAGACGAAGGCGATCGAGCGCTGCGGACGCGCAGCGCCACCGTTGGTGTCGTGGGTCATGGCTCGAGCGTGCGTGGATATCGTGGCGAGTATACCTTCGTGCTGCGGGAGGCCCTATCTCGGCCCCCGGCCAATCAGCCTCGCGTCACGTACCGCGACACGACCTCGGCCAGCACCGGCAAACCGAATGCCAGGGCGCTGACGGGCACGCGCTCGTCGTGGCCGTGGAACAGGGAGAGGAACGGAACGTCGGGCTCCAGGCGCAGCGGGGCGAAGCCGTAGCACGGGATGTCGAGCACGGCCAGCGCCTTCGCGTCGGTGCCCGGAGTGATCATCATCGGCACCGAGGTGGCGTCGGGGTCCGCGCTCCGCAGGGCGGCATGCATGAGGCCGACGATCTCGGCGTCGGCCGGACACTCGACTGCCGGCAGGCTGACGATCGGCTGGACGGTCGCGTTTGCGCCGACGACGCCCTGCAAGTGGCTCAGCAGCACGTCGTGGTCCGTGCCCGGCAGGGTCCGGACGTCCACCTCGGCCTCGCCGGTGCCGGGGATGACGTTCACCTTCTTTCCCGCGCGCATCACGGTCGGCGTGACGGTGTCGCGCAGCATGGCGTCGAGCGAGCGGCGCATCACCGGGTCGTGCACCCCGCCCTCGAGCGCGGCCGAGGCGGCGGCGGGGTCGCTCTCCGCCAGCCGAGCGACCTCCCCGAGGCCGAGCGCCTCCAGGAACTCCGCCACGGCCGGCAGCACGCGGGCCGGGCGCCGCGACTGGTCCTCCGTGAGGGCCGTGATCGCTGCGGCGAGCTTCACCGCGGCGTTGTCGGCGTGGGGCATCGACCCGTGCCCGGGCGTGCCGGTGGACCGCAGCCGCGTCCAGATGATCCCCTTCTCCGCGACCTGGATGGCGTAGAAGCGGCGGCCGCCGAGGGTCATCGAGTAGCCGCCGACCTCGTTGATGGCGGCGGACGCCGGACGCCCCTGCGCATCGGCGAAGAGCTCCGGACGCTCCGCCACGAGCCCTCGCGCGCCGTGGGCTCCTCCGGCCTCCTCGTCCGCCACCGCGGCGAAGATCACGTCGCGACGCAGCTCGGCGCTGGAGCGCCTGAGGGCGAGCATGACGGCCAGCTCCATGGCGACCATGTTCTTCATGTCGACGGCGCCCCTCCCCCACACGACCCCGTCGACCAGCTCGGCACCGAACGGGTCGCGGCTCCACGACTCAGCGTCGACGGGCACCACGTCGATGTGGCCCAGGAGGATCAGCGGCGGCTCCGTTGCCGAGCCCGACGCACGGAGGCGGGCGATGCAGCTCCCCCGGCCCGGCGTCAGCTCGACGACCTCGGGCTCGAACCCCTCGCCCGCGAGCACCTCGGCGCAGTGGCGGGCGGCCCGCGTCTCGGCGCCGGTCGTGTCCAGGCCCGCCGCGGTGTCAGCCACGCCCGGCGGATTCACCGACGGGATGCGGATCAGCGCGCGCATGTCCTCGACGCAGCGGTCGAGGTCGAGGTGCGGGCGCAGGTCGGCGGCCATGCTACGTACGGTAGCGTGGCGAGGTCTCCGGCGAGGTTCGGCCGGCTCCGAGCCTGCCCGGAAGGCCTCGCGCACCGCCCCGACAGTAGCCAGGTGACTATTCCGCAGGATCGACGCTCGACACTCGGCGAAGGCTCCAGCTCGACGAGGTCACGTCCTCGATGCCGCCCCGTCGGGCGGCCGCCAGCCAGGCCAGGGGCACCTCGGCGGCGAGGAGCACCGCGGCGACGGCCAGGACGACCGGCAGCCCGAGGGCCAGTCCGGAGACGAAGAGCGCCGCGAGGAAGAAGAGGTGGATCGCAGCGCGCGTGAGGAAGGTGAGCCGCAGGTCGAGGATGGCGGCCGTCTCGCCGTTGGCGGGGCCGCGGTCCGGACCGAAGACCCCCCACGCCGTCGCGCCCAGGAAGACCGTGAAGGTCACGAGGAAGAGGAGCATGCCGCCGCCTGGGGTGGGGTCGATCATCGGCTGCAGGGTCGTGAAGGGAAGCAGGCTGAGCAGGAGGATCCCGAAGGCGGGGATCGGCACCAGCAGCTGGAGCCACTCCATGGCGGATCCGCGAGGGGCGCGCTCGCGGAGCCACCGCGTGAGCAGGCTGAAGCCGAACGTCACGAACAGCCACGAGTAGAAGTTGCCAGCCGGAACGCCGAACCATGCGGCCTCCGACGAGAGCGGCACGCCGGTCACGTGGTCCCGCCAGGTCCACAGGCCGATGCGGATGGCGATGGCGTCGAACGCCAGGTCGAGCATGATCGCCAGCACGCTGTCCACGAACGGGGCCCATCGGCGACGCACGCCGAGCGCATCGGTGATGCGCATGGCCCCGGCGATGATGAGCGCCCAGGTCAGGCCGATTACGAGCGGAGCACGGTCGATCGCGAGCACGAAGTCCGGCGAGTACGCGTACGTCCCGAAGATGAGCTGGTCGCCCTCCTCGAGCAGCAGCCCGAAGGCCGCGGCGCTCAGGAGCTCGAGGACCGGCATTCGGCCCCGGCGCAGCGCCAGCCAGGCGGCGAGCACGAAGAAGAGGGCAGCGCCGAGCTCCAGGCCGAGGAAGAGGGGATCCATCAGCGGCCCGATGATATCGGCCCGGGACGCTCCTCGCCTCAGGCGGCTTCGGCGGAGTCGGCTCCAGTGTGCGGTGGACGGAATGCGACGATCGCGGCACCCGCGGCCAGCACCGCCACGATCGCGAAGACCTGGGCGGCCGCGATGTCGACCCGAGACCACAGCTCGGCTGCCGCCAGCGCCCCCACCACGATGCCGGCGTTCGAGACGCCGCTCACGATTCCGAAGGTGCGTCCGCGGCGCCGCTCGCCCGCGACGTCGGCGAGCAGCGCGTACCAGGACGCGTTGTAGCCGGTCAGGCCCGCCCCGGCCAGCACCGCGAGGGCGAAGGTCGCGGCCTGCGGCAGTCCCAGCACGAGGCTCAGGGAGAAGGCCGCGATCGGCAGCGTCGACCAGGCGGCGACCGGGCGACGACCGTATCGATCGGCCACATGGCCCAGCGGCGGGCCGAGGAGGATGCTTCCCGCGCCGAGGAACGAGAAGGCGATCCCGACCTCGAGCGTCGACCAGCCGAGACGCTCGGTCGCCATCGGCGCGTACGAGGTGATGAACGCGCCGTAGCTCGCCATGATCGCCAGGTTCGCCGCCAGCAGCAGGGCCAGGGACCGATACGGAACGGGCTCGGCGACGGCGATGTCGTCGCCCCTCGCGGCGCGATCCACGCGCTTCGGCCGCGGCAGGAAGAGCGTCCCGACGAAGGCGATCGCGCTCGTGGCGGCGACGATGACGAAGGGCGCCCGCAGGCCGCCGATCGAGGCGGCCAGGCCCCCGACCGCCGGCCCGGTGACCGTGCCCGCCGACTGCGCCGCGGAGATGATCCCGTTTGCGAACGCGCGGCGGGCGGGATGCGTCACCTCGGTGACGTAGATGCGCTCGGAGACGATCATCGCCCCACCGCCGAACCCGGCGAGCGATCGCCAGGCGATGAGCCACGGGGCCGCGGACGACGTCGCGATGAGCGCGTTCATCGCCGCGTAGAGGCCGACGCCGCCGCTCATGAACGGGCGGGAACCGAAGCGGTCCACCAGGAACCCGGTGCCGAGCTGGCCGATGGCGTTCGTGACCGCGAACGAGGCCGTCAGGAGGCCGAGCACGAACGGCGTGGCTCCCAGCTCGCTCGCGAAGAGCGGCAGGAGGGGCAGCATGACCGAGATCCCGACCTGGCTGATGAA
>DASWGW010000109.1:0-9112 GCA_036393435.1 Candidatus Limnocylindria bacterium
CCGATGGTGAGGCTGATGACGTCCTTCATCTCGGCCAGCATGTCGAAGAAGCGCCGGATCCCGGACGGCGCCATGGATCGCACCCGGTCGTTCAGAAAGTCGGCCGGCGCGCGGCGGGTCACTGGGGCTGGCTGAGCGCTCATCGCGGTCAGTGTAGAGGCTGCGGCTGCCGGGCTCAGGCTGGCGTTGGCTCCGGCGCGTGGCGAGCCGGAGCCTCGTCGGGACGCAGCTTGAGACGCCGCAGCAGCTGCGCGTTGAGCGCCACGACGATCGTCGAGACGCTCATGAGCAGCGCCCCGACGCTCATCGGCAGGATGACGCCCCACGGCGCGAACAGACCGGCCGCGACCGGGATGGCGATGACGTTGTAGCCGGCCGCCCATACGAGGTTCTGGACCATCTTGCGGTAGCTCGCGCGGCTCAGCTCGATGGCGCCGGCCACGTCGCGCGGGTCGTCGCGAACGAGGACGATCCCGGCCGACTCGACGGCGACGTCCGTCCCCGCACCGATGGCGATGCCGACGTCGGCCTGCGCCAGCGCAGGCGCGTCGTTGACGCCGTCGCCGACCATCGCGACGCGAACGCCGCCGGTCTGGAATCGCTTGACGGCCTCGGCCTTGTCAGCCGGCAGGACCTGCGCCGCCACCTCGTCGATGCCGATGCGCCTCGCGACCGAATCGGCCACCGACTGTGCGTCGCCCGTGATCATGGCCACGCGCAGCCCCATCTCGTGCAGGCGCGTAACCGCCTCGATCGACTCGGGACGGATCTCGTCCTCGGCCGCGACCGCACCGATGACGCGACCGTCCGCAATGACGTGGAGGACGGTCCGGCCCTCGCCTGCCCAGCCGTCGGCCATCGCGCTGAGCTCCGGGGGCGCATCAACCGCGACGTCCGCGAGCAGCCGCGGGCCACCCACGCTGATCTCACGGCCCTCGACCGTGGCCCTCGCGCCTCGCCCGGCGAGCGCCTCGAAGCTCGTGGCCTGCCGGTCGCTCACCCCGCGCTCGCGCGCGCCGCGGACGATGGCCCGGCCGAGCGGGTGCTCCGAGTCCGACTCCACGGCGGCGGCCAGGGCCAGGAGATCGGCCTCCTCGACGCCGGGCACCGCGGCGACCGCGGCCAGCACCGGCTCGCCGCGGGTCAGCGTCCCCGTCTTGTCGAAGATCACGACCTGGAGATCCTTGGCGCGCTCGAGGGCGAGGCGGTCCCTGACCAGCAGGCCGTTCTTCGCGCCGAGCGTCGTGCTGATGGCGATCACCAGCGGGATGGCCAGGCCGAGTGCATGGGGGCAGGCGATGACGAGCACGGTCGCCGTCCGAATCAGGGCATCCTCCGGCTGACCCACGGCGATCCACACGCCCAGCGTGAGGACGCCCGCCCCGAGCGCGACGAAGAACAGGAGGGCGGCGGCGCGATCCGCGAGGACCTGGGCCCGCGACTGCGAGGCCTGCGCCTCGGCCACCAGGCGCATGATTCCGGACAGCGCCGTCTGCTCGCCCAGGGCGGCGACGCGGACCCGCAGGCTGCCACCGACGGCGACGGTTCCCGCCACGACCGTATCGCCCGGGTCCTTGGTGACCGGGCGGGACTCGCCGGTGATCATCGACTCGTCGACGTCGGCCGTACCGTCGGTGACCTCGCCATCGGCCGGCACGCGGGTCCCGGGTCGGACGAGCACCACGTCGCCGAGCCGCAGCTCGGCAAGCGGCACGGTCTCCGTGCCCGCATCGGTGACCCGTTCGGCGCTGTCGGGAAGGAGCTCGGCGAGCGCATTCAGCGCCCCCTGGGCCTGCATGATCGAGCGCATCTCGATCCAGTGCCCGAGGCTCATGACCGTGATGAGGGTTGCGAGCTCCCACCACACGTCGACCGCGAAGATCCCCAGCGTGGCGGCCCACGACGCGACGAAGGCGACCACGATCGCCAGGCTGATGAGCGTCATCATCCCGGGCTGCCGATCGCCCAGCTCGGTCCGCGCGCCCTCGAGGAATACTCTGCCGCCGTAGACGAAGACGACGGTGCCGAGGACGGCCGGCACCCACTCGGAGCCGGGGAACGTCGGCGCCATGTAGCCCAGCCAATGCTGGACCTCGGCACTCCAGATGATGACCGGAATCGTCAGCGCCAGGACGATCCAGAACTGGCGGCGGAAGACGTCGGGATCGTGGCCTGCGTGCTTGTTGTGCGCCGCGTGCGCGCCGTGCTCGCCCGCGTGCCGCGCCGCGCCCCCGTCGGCCGGCTGGTTGTCCATCTCGTGGTGGGAGTCTGCGCCGTGGTCCACTGAACGCTCTCGCGACGATTTGTGTTGGATACTCCCCACCAGTATGCATAACCCGTCAAACCTGGCGTGGCCCGACATTGGTGCACGGCGCCGGAATCGGCCCGCGGGATAGGCTTGCCCGCGATGGAATCAGTCGAGGTCGGCTTCCTCTTCCTCGTCCTGCTGGGCGCCGTCGCCGCGCTGGCGATCGCGGCGCGTCACATCGGCATCCCCTACCCGATCCTGATGGTGATCGGTGGCCTGGTCCTGGGGCTGCTGCCCGGCGTCCCGCGCGTGGAGCTCAGGCCCGACGTCGTCCTCCTGGTCTTCCTGCCCACGATCCTGTTCTCGGCGGCGTTTCTCAGCTCCCCGCGCGACCTGTGGCGCAACGTCCGGCCGATCACGCTGCTCGCCTTCGGCCTCGTCCTCATGACGACCGTGGCGGTCGCGGCGGTGATGATGGCCCTCGTGCCCGGGATCGGCTGGCCCGCCGCCGCCGCGCTCGGGGCGATCGTGTCTCCGCCGGACGCGATCGCCGCCACCTCCATCGCGCAACGCCTCGGCATGCCGCGCCGGCTCGTCACCATCCTCGAGGGCGAGAGCCTCGTGAACGACGCGACCGCGCTCGTCACCTACCGCCTGGCGCTCGCGGCCGCGGCCACCGGGACCTTCAGCCTCGGCGAGGCGGCGATGAGCTTCGTCACCGTCGCCGTCGGTGGTGTCCTGGTCGGACTCGTCGTCGCCCTGGCTGCGTCCTGGGTCCTCAAGAGGCTCGAGGACCCGCCGGTCGAGGTGCTCATCACGCTGCTCGCGCCGTTCGCCGCATACCTCCCCGCCGAGAACCTCCACGTCTCCGGCGTGCTGGCCGCGGTCACGGCGGGCCTGGTCCTCGGCTGGCGCGCCCCACGAATCATGGGCTCCGACACCCGGATCCTGGGCTTCGGCGCATGGCAGATGACGATCTTCGTCGTGAACGGCCTGGCCTTCATCCTCATCGGCCTCCAGCTGCCGTCGGTGCTCGAGGGACTCGCCATCTACACCGCACTGGAGCTCGCGGGCCTCGCCGCGGCCGTGGTGGCGACCGTCATCCTCGTGCGCATGGCCTGGGTCTTCCCCGGGACCTATCTGCCTCGCATCCTGGTGCCCGGTCTCAGCCGTCGCGATCCGGCGCCGGGGCCGGGCGTGGTCCTGGTGCTCGGCTGGGCGGGGATGCGCGGCGTCGTCTCACTCGCCGCGGCACTCGCGCTGCCCGGCATTCTGCCCAACGGCGACGCATTTCCGCGCAACCTGCTCATCTTCCTGACGTTCGCCGTCATCCTGGCGACGCTCGTCGGCCAGGGCCTGACGCTGCCATGGCTCATCCGACGGCTCCGCCTGGGCGACGACGGGAGCGCGGAGCAGGAGGAGCTCCACGCGCGCGAGGCGGCCACCGAGGCCGCGCTCCAGCGCCTGGACGAGCTCGTGACCGAGGTCCCCGGCCACCTCGAGCTCATCGACCGGCTGCGCGACCAGTACCGGGACCGCGCGCAGCACTTCAGCCGCCAGCAGGAAGGCAGCGGCGTGGAGATGGACCAGGAGGAGATCGAGCACGAGCAGATCAGGCGCGAGGTGCTCGGTGCCGAGCGCGTCGCCGTCGTTGACCTTCGGAATCGCGGCGTGATCAGCGACGAGGCCCTGCGGCGCGTGGAGCGCGACCTCGACCTGGACGAGCTCCGCCGGGCCGGGTAAGAGCCGCCTAGGTCAGGAGGCGCTCCCCGGCCTCGATGCGGATCGAGAGCCGGTTCTCCGCGGGCGGCAGCGGGCACGTCGCGTACGGGGAGAAGACGCAGGGCGGGTTGTAGGCGCGGTTGAAGTCGACGAGCACCGTCCCGTCGGGCGTCGGCGGATCGGTGTACAGGAAGCGGCCGCCCCCGTACGTGGTGTCGCCGTTCGTGGCGTCACCGAAGACGAGCCAGAGCTTGCCGTCGCCGCCGTCGAGCGCCCTGATCCGATGCGTGACGCCATCGAGGTCGAAGACCACAGTACCCGGAAGGGGCTCGTCCACGACGTCGCCGAGCACGTCCGGCACCGGGAACGTCTCGCCCGGTGCTCCCGGCGCGAAGCGTGCCGCCAGCTGCCAGCGCGGGTCCACCGGGTAGTGCGGGATTCCCACGAAGTCGCGCCGCGCGGGCGCGGCCGTATCCCAGACGCGCAGCCCCAGCCGCTCACCCCGCCGGATGAGGCATAGGCGCAGGTCGCCGAGCTCCAGGAGCGTCGGGCCCTCGCGCTCCGCGGCGTCGGCGTCGCTCACCAGCTCCAGGCCGTTCACCTCGGCGCCGTCGTGGGTCAGGCCAGTCCCCCGCTCGGCGCGTGCGGTGACGCTCAGCCCGTTCCGGAGGAGCGAGCCGGCCAGCGGCGGTCCCGACGGCAGCCTGAGCTCCACGTCCGGTGCGCTGCCGAGGCGGTTCACGCCCGGGCGCAGCCACTCGAGCCCGACGAGCGTCAGCCAGCTCATCGGCTCGCGCAGGCGCGCCAAGCGGTCTTCGCGCCAGGCCTCGACTTCATCCATGAGCAGCCCTCGTGGCGGCGCGGTCAGCTCGCCCGCGGAACCTCGGTCAGCTCGAGCGTATTCCCCTCGCTGTCCTTGAACCAGGCCGCCTTGTAGCCTCCCGGAGCGCTCAGAAGCCCGTTCTCGGTTCGCATCTCGCCGAAGTCGTACTCCTCGAACGAGACGCCCTTCGACCGCAGCTCGCCCATGAGGCCCTCGATGCCGGTGACCTCCCACCCCCCGACCGTGTTGCGGGCCGTGCCGGCGGAGTCGGTCTGATAGAGGTAGAACCACGTCTCGCCGCTGCGGTACCACAGGCCGGCTCCGCCCATCTCCTCTCGCTCGGGCGAGAAGCCGAGCTTCTCCTGGTACCAGGCTCGCGCGCGGGCAATGTCCGATGCGGCCAGCCTGGCCGACATGGGGTGGGCGCTGAGCATCGCGGGTCCTCCTGCTATGGCGTGCGCGAGAGCATCCGCCCACGGCGCCGGGACGTCAACGACGGACGAATCAGGCCGTCGCGGTCGGCGGCCGGAGGTCCGCGAAGCCCGCGGCCCGCTCGTACGCATCAGCCACGCGCAGGACCGTCGCCTCGTCGAAGGCGCGCCCGATGACCTGGAGGCCCACCGGCTTTCCGTCCGACAGGCCGCACGGGACGCTGATCCCGGGGAGGCCCGCGATGTTCACCGGCAGGGTGCACGCGTCGTTGAGGTACATGGCCAGGGGATCGTCGACCTTGGCACCGATGGGGAACGCCACGTTCGGCGACGTCGGCGCCACGATGGCATCCACCGTGGCGAGGACCTCGTCGAACTCGGCCTTGATGAGCGTGCGCACCTGCTGTGCCTTGACGTAGTACGCCTCGTAGTACCCGGCCGACAGCGCGTACGTGCCGAGCATGATGCGGCGCTTCACCTCGGGCCCGAATCCCTCACCGCGCGTCCGGGTGTAGTTCGCCCACAGCTCGTCCTCGCCCGCGCTCGCGCCATAGCGCACGCCGTCGTAGCGCGCGAGGTTCGCCGATGCCTCAGCCGGGGCGATGATGTAGTACGTCGCCAGGCCGCGGTCGGTCGACGGCAGGCTGACGTCGACGACCTGCGCCCCGAGTTGCCGGAGCACGTCGATCGCGGCCCGCACGGCCGTCTCGACCCCCGGTTCCATGCCCGCGACGAAGTACTCGCGTGGAACGCCGAGGCGCAGTCCCTTCACGTCGCCCGTGAGCGCGGCCGCGTAGTCGGGAACCGGTTCCTCCACGCTGGTCGAGTCACGGGGGTCGTGGCCCGCCAGCACGCCCAGGACGAGCGCTGCGTCGCGCACCGAGCGGGTGAGCGGTCCCGCCTGGTCGAGGCTGGAGGCGAAGGCCACCATCCCGTATCGGCTCACGCGCCCGTACGTCGGCTTGAGGCCGACCGTTCCGGTCAGGGCCGCGGGCTGCCGGATGCTGCCGCCGGTGTCGGTGCCGAGGGCGAAGTAGGCCTGGCCGCTCGCGACCGCCGCGCTCGAGCCGCCGGAGGAGCCGCCCGGGACCGTCGACTCGTCCCATGGGTTGCGGACCGGCCCGTAGGCGCTGTTCTCGTTGCTGGAGCCCATCGCGAACTCGTCGCAGTTCGTCTTGCCGAGCAGGATCGCGCCGGCCTCGCGCAGCCGGTCCTCCGCGTCGGACGCGTACGGTGACCGGTAGCCCTCCAGGATCCGGCTCCCGGCCGTGGTCGGCAGTCCCCCGTCGATCGGCCGGCCCCCATCGTCGAGCGCGCGGGTCACGAAGATGTCCTTGAGCGCGTATGGGATGCCGAGCAGCGGTCGCCCGGCGAGGTCTCCGTGCGCCAGCGCCGCGTCCGCGCCATCCGCCGCCGCGCGTGCGGCGTCCGCGTCCGTGGCGAGGAAGGTGTTCAGCCGCTCCGCGTCCCGCTCGATCCGGGCCAGGCACGCATCCGTCAGCTCGCGTGCGCTCGCCTCCCGAGAGGCCAGCAGATCGGCGACCTCCGAGATCGTGCGGTCGGGCAGCGGGAGCGTGACGCTCACCGGCCCTCCTCGAGCACGGTCGGCACCCGCAGGAAGGGGTCGTCGCGCAGCGGAGCGTTGGCCAGCGCGGCGTCCCGCGAGATGCCCGGGCGGACGACGTCCTCGCGCATCACGTTCTCCAGCTGGATAACGCTGGCGGTCGGCCCCACCTGGCTGGTGTCGACGTCGCGGAGCGTCTCGATGGCCTCGAGGATGCGCGACAGCTGCGTCTGCATGCGGTCGAGCTCTTCGTCGGTCAGGTGCAGGCGGGCGAGATCCGCGACGTGCTCGACGTCGGCACGGGTGATGTCGGCCATGGACCGATGGTAGCGCGCAGCCTGAAAGACGGGGCCGACTGGCCATTCTCCGGGCCATCTGTCAGGCGCTCCCCGTGGCATCGTGCTGCACGAAGCCACGTGAAGAGGCTGACGCCGCCGAGCGGCGATCCACCGCGGCGTCTGGCAGCATGAGCCGGTGACGGTCGGATCACATCCCATCCCCGGCGGGCGAATAGAGGCGTTCTCGCTGCCGGGCGGCGAGGGAACCCCGCTCGTCGTGCTCGGCGGCGTCGAGATGGGAATGCGACCGCTCGCGGGCACGGAGCAGGTGCTCCGGCGCCGATGGGAGCGCCGGACCCTCGGCCGCCCGGTCACCATCGTCGGCCGTCCCCTGCCCGACGACCCGGCCGATGCCGAGCGGATGATGCACCCGCGCGTGATCGCCGACGGGGTGGCCCAGGTTCTCGGCGAGCTCGGCCGCGGCCCGGTGGCAATCGAGGCGGAGTCGGGCGGCGGGCGCATCGGCCTGTGGCTCACGGTCGACCGACCGGAGCTCGTCTCGCGCCTCGTCCTGGCGTCGGTGGCCTCCGAAACCCCTCCGGATTCGCCGATGGCCGAGCGAATGGCGCGCTGGATCTCGCTGGGCGAGGCGGGCGACTGGGGAACCTTCTTCGCGGCCATGGCGCAGCAGATGAAGGCAGCCTCGGAGGCCGAGGCCGGATCGTTCGCCGCCGCGGCCCGCCTTCAGCCGCGACCCGCGACGCCGGAGCGGTTCATCGGCGAGCTCAAGGCCACGCTGGATCCGAGCTCGTTCGTGACGAGCCGCCTGGGCGAGATCGACGTCCCCACGCTGGTCCTGGCAGGGGAGCAGGACCAGGTCGTCCCGCTCGCGTCGACCGCGCTGGTGGCGGATCGCATCCCCGGGGCGCTCCTGGTCACCGATCGCGAGTCCGGGCACACCGTGCGGACCTCGTTCCGCGGCTACGACGACCTGGTGGAGCAGTTCCTCAGCGAGGGAGACTGACCCGCTCGACGAAGAAGTGCTCGGCGTTCTCGAGGAGCTCCCTTGGGTCCGGGTCGAACGCGTGCCGCTCGTCGGAGTCGTAGTACGCCCGGTCGGCGGCCTCGAACTCGTCGATGGTGCCAGGGTGGCTCAGGAACCAGACGAGCCGGCTCTCGCTCGGAACCGTCCAGGCCTCGATCTCGAAACCGTGTGCGGCACGCAGCGGAAGCACCTGGCTCCGCCAGGCATCCAGGAAGCGTTCCCAGGCATCCCGCCGAACGCGGTAGTCCCTCAGCTGCGTCGTCACTGCGAGACGACCTCCACGCGGAGCGGCACGGCACGGCGCACGGCATCCGAGACCGGGCAATGGTCGGCGGCCCACTCCGCGACCTCGCGCAGCCGGGCAGGGTCCACGCCGTCAGCAGTGACGCGAAACCGGATCCGCATGCTGAGCGGGCCTGCCGGCACGGTCGCTTCCACGCCGAGGATGCCACGGTCGTCCGATAAGCTGTCGACGTCGACCGAGCCCGCGAACCCGTGCAGCCCGATCTGAGCGGCGCGCATCCGGGCCAGTGATGCCACGCATGACGCCACCGCCGCGCGCAGGAACCAGCCGGGGCTCGGCGCGGAGCCGGCGCCACCCACCGCACCTGGCATGTCGGTATCGAGCCGCTCGCCATTCGGTCCCTCGACGCGGACGCGGAGGCCCTCGCCCAGCGTCGCCGTCGCGAGCGAGTCGGTATACCGCGCCTCGTCGGGGTGCGCGGTCACGTAGGCCGAGGCGCCCTCGATCGCGCTCCGGATCGCATCGGTCATGACTTCTCCTCGAGCAGCTTCCTGAATCCGTCCTTGTCCAGCATTGGCACGCCGAGTTGCGTGGCTTTCGCCAGCTTGCTTTTCGCCTTCTCGCCGGCCATGAGGTAGCTCGTCTTGGCGGAGACTGATGATGCTGTGTGGCCGCCTGCCGCGCGGACCGCTTCCTCTGCTTCGGTCCGGCTGAACGTCTCGAGGCTGCCAGTCACCACCACCATCCTCCCGCTCAA
>DASWGW010000110.1:0-4509 GCA_036393435.1 Candidatus Limnocylindria bacterium
CCGGTGCTAGACTCGCCGAACTGATGCCGCGCAAGAAGAGCGCCGCTGGGGACCTCGTCATCGTCGAGTCGCCGGCAAAGGCGAAGACGATCGAGCGTTACCTGGGACCGGGCTATCACGTGGTGGCCAGCTACGGGCACATTCGCGATCTGCCGAAGAAACGGCTGGGAGTCGACGTCGACGGCGACTTCACGCCCACCTACGAGCCGCTCAAGGACCGAAAGCGCGAGCTCGACCGCCTGACGGACCAGGCGCGCAGCGCAGACCAGGTGTGGCTCGCCACCGACCTCGACCGCGAGGGCGAGGCGATCGCGTGGCACATCGCCGAGCACGCCGGGCTCGCCGACGACCGCATCCGTCGGGTCACCTTCAACGAGATCACAAAGAGCGCCATAGACCAGGCGTTCGCCCACCCACGGTCGCTCAATCTCGACCTCATCAACGCCCAGCAGGCGCGGAGGGTCATCGACCGGCTGGTCGGTTACAAGCTGAGCCCGCTGGTCGCCAGCAAGATCCGTCGAGGGCTGACCGCCGGACGGGTCCAGAGCGTGGCGGTGCGGCTGGTCGTGGATCGTGAGCGCGAGATCCAGGCCTTCACCGCCGAGGAGTACTGGAGCATCGCGGCCACCCTGGCACGCAGTGTCGGCGACAGGCAATTCGTCGCCGAGCTGACGCGGATCGACGGCAGGAAGGCGAAGGTCGGATCGGAGGCCGAAGCGCGGGAGCACGAGGCGGCGTTGCGTGAGGCCGCCTACCGCGTCGAGAAGGTCACGCGCAGCGAGCGCAGGCGGACGGCCTCGCCGCCGTTCATCACCAGCACGCTTCAGCAGGAGGCATCGCGTAAGCTCGGCTCCGGCGCCCGGCGCACCATGAGCGTCGCCCAGCGCCTGTACGAGGGCGTCAGCCTGCCGGACGGCCAGGTTGGCCTCATCACCTACATGCGCACCGACTCCGTGGCCATGGCGGGCAGCGCCGTGGCCGAGGCACGTGACCTCATCGGCAGGCGCTACGGCGCCGACTTCGTGCCCCCCAAGCCCAACGCGTACCGCAGCAAGAGCCGTGGCGCCCAGGAGGCGCATGAGGGCATCCGGCCGAGCTCGTTCGCGCGCACGCCCGAGTCGCTCCGCGCGCACCTCAAGCCGGAAGAGCTCCGCCTGTACGACCTGATCTGGAAGCGCGCGCTGGCGAGCCAGATGACGCCCGCACGCTTCGATCTTGTCGGCGTCGACATCGAGGCCGGTCGCTACACGCTTCGCGCCGGGACGAGCAAGCGCGTCTTCGACGGGTACCAGGCGGTCTACGTCGAGGGACAGGACGACGAGCAGGACGAGCGCATGGCAGTGCTGCCGGAGCTCGCGGAGGATGAGGCCCTGCGACTCGCCGGCCTCGAGTCCGAGCAGCACTTCACGCAGCCGCCGCCCCGCTACACCGAGGCCTCGCTCATCAAGGTGCTGGAGGAGCACGGCATCGGCCGGCCCTCCACGTACGCCCCGACCGTGGGCACCATCCGCGAGCGTGGCTACGTGACCATCACCGATCGGCGCCTGTTTCCCGAGGAGTCGGCCTTCCGAGTGATCGACCTCCTGACCGAGTACTTCCCGGAGATCGTGGACTACGAGTTCACCGCACGCATGGAGGACCGCCTCGACGACGTGGCCCGCGGCGAGCAGGAGTGGGTGCCGATGGTCCGCGACTTCTACACGCCGTTCGCCGCCAAGGTGATCGAGGGCAAGGAGAAGATCGTCAAGCAGGTCGAGGTCACCGACATCCCGTGCCCGTTGACCGGCGAACGGGGCGACATGCTCGTCAAGCGCTTCGGCCGCAACGGGTGGTTCCTCGGCTGTGCCTCGTACCCGGAGTGCAGGTACACCCAGCCGCTCCCTGGCGAGGAGCCAGAGGCGCTCGACATGCCCGGAGTGGGGGAGGCCTGTCCGCAATGCGGTGAAGGCCACCTCGTCGCCAAGCGCGGTCGCTTCGGACCGTTCGTCGGATGCGACAGGTACCCCGACTGCAGGTACATCAAGAAGGACGCCGCACCGGCCAGCGAGCAGTTCGGGCCGTGCCCGCAGTGCGGCGAGGGCATCGTGGTCACCAAGCGCAGCCGGCGCGGGCGCCCGTTCTGGGGCTGCAACCGCTACCCGGCATGCGACTACTCCAGCTTCACCCGGCCGGGGAGCGAGGGCGTCTCGGGAACGCAGGCACCATCGCCCGACGGGACGACACCACCCACGGCGCGCCGCGGTCCGGCAAAGCGCGCGCGACGAGCCGGGCGTCCACGGCGGCGGGCGGCGACGGCGGCCGGCGGCGGTGCCTGAGGCCAGCCGGGCGACGTTACCCGCCGACGCGCGAGCCGCGCTCGACGCGTTCCTCCAGGGCCTGCGCGGGCGGAACGCCTCGCCCGGGACGATCACCGAGTACCGGCGTCACGCCGGGGCGTTCCTGGACTTCCTTGCGCGGCGAGGCGTCGACTGGAGGTCGCCGGACAGGCCCACCGTGCGCGCGTACCTGGGAGGGCTCGCCGACGAGCGGCTGGCCGCGTCATCAGTCGCTGGCCGCCTGGCGGCCGTGCGCTCGATGTACCGGCACGCCCTGCGCAACGGCCGCATCCAGACCGATCCACTCGCCGGCGTGCGCGCTCCCCGCCGCCCATCGCGCCTGCCGCGGGTGCTCTCCGTCTCGCAGGCCGAGGCGCTGGTCACCGCTCCGCGCCGCCTCGCGGGGCGCGGCGAGGCCCTCGTCAGCCGCGACGCGGCGCTCCTCGAGCTCCTGTACGCGACCGGGATGCGCATCAGCGAGCTCGCGACGCTGACCATGGACCGGCTCGAGGTCGCGCGGAGGCGCCTGCGGGTCATCGGCAAGGGCACCAAGGAGCGCGACCTGCTGTTCGGGCAGCACGCGGCGCGTGCCATGGCCTCGTACCTCGTGGGCGGCCGGCCGGTGCTGGCCGCGCGCGGCACGCCGACCAGCGCCGTCTTCCTCAACTCGAATGGCCGCGCACTGAGCGCTCGCGGCGCGCGGATGGTGGTGGCTCGCTGGGTCGAGAAGGTCGGCGGCCCGACGCGGACCAGCCCGCACACGCTGCGCCACTCGTTCGCGACGCACCTCCTTGAGGGCGGCGCGGACCTGCGCGTGGTGCAGGAGCTGCTCGGGCACGCGAACCTGCAGACGACGCAGGTGTACACGCACCTCTCGGACGCCGCGCTCCGCTCCGCGTATCGCGGGGCGCACCCGCGCGCCGGCCGGCTGCGCTCCCCCGCGCATCCCGAGGCGTGAC
This sequence comes from Candidatus Limnocylindria bacterium, assembly GCA_036393435.1. Classification (GTDB taxonomy): domain Bacteria; phylum Chloroflexota; class Limnocylindria; order QHBO01; family QHBO01; genus JACDBZ01. Next base: position 3,275 of record DASWGW010000110.1, read on the forward strand.
GACGGCCGAGCCGCGCACGCCCGGGGCGCAGCCCGCCGGCCCCGCAACCGAACCGCCCAGCACGATCAGCGCGGCGAGCGTGCTCGTCACTGCCAGCCTGGTGCTGACGGTCGCGGCGCTCGCCAGCCGGTTGCTGGGCTGGATCCGCCTCCTCGTCATCGGCTCGCAGTTCGGCGCCACCCGCGAGCTCGACGCCTACTTCGCCGCGTTCCGGATCCCGGACGCCATCTTCCAGCTGGTCGTCGCCGGAGCGCTGTCGGCCGCGCTGATTCCCGTCTTCTCGAGCTATCGCGCCCGCGGCCAGGAGGCGGAGGCGTGGAGGCTGGCGAGCAGCGTCATCAACCTCGTGATGATCGCGCTGTCGGTGCTGAGCCTCGTCATGGCGATCCTGGCGCCGCTCTTCGTGCCGCTCGTGGCTCCGGGCTTCGACGAAGAGACGACCGAGCTCACCATCCGCCTGACCCGCATCATGCTCATCAGCCCCGTGCTCATCGGCATGGGCGCCGTCGTGACCGGCATCCTGAACTCGTACCAGCAGTTCACCGTGCCGTCGATCGCGCCGCTGCTCTACAACCTCGCGATCATCGGCGCCGCGATCTTCCTGGCGCCGGTGGTCGGCGTGGAGGGGCTGGCGATCGGCGTCGCCCTCGGCTCGCTGGCGCACCTCCTTGTCCAGCTGCCGAACCTCGCGCGAGTCGGTCGTCGGTACAGGCTGAGGATCGAACTCTCGCACCCGGGCGTGCGCCGCGTCGCATGGCTGATGGGTCCCCGCATGCTGGGCCTCGCGTCTGGGCAGGTGAACTTCCTCGTCAGCACCGCGCTCGCATCGGGGCTCGCCGCCGGCAGCCTCGCCGCCTACAACTACGCCTTCCTGCTGAGCCAGCTGCCGGTGGGCATCATCGGCGTCAGCGTCGCCGTGGCACTGTTCCCGACCCTGAGCCAGGATGCCGCGCTGGGCCGCATCGGCGAGATCAGGCGCCAGGTAGCCAACGCCGTGCGGGTGCTGGTCTTCGTGGCGGCGCCGCTCACCGCGATCATGGTCGTCCTGCGTGAGCCGCTGACGAGCGTCTTCTACCAGTACGGGCTCTTCAGCCAGGCCGCGACCGAGCTGACGGCCATCACGCTGCTGTATTTCGCCATCGGCCTCGGCGGCCATATCGTGGTGCACGTGCTCACCCGCGCCTTCTACGCCATGCAGGACACGCGGACCCCGGTGACGTGGGCCATCGTCGCGG
>DASWGW010000111.1:0-5330 GCA_036393435.1 Candidatus Limnocylindria bacterium
GGGCCGCGAGTGGACCACCGTGCCGGCGTCGGCATCGGTCTTTGAGCGGCTCGAGCCGGTCTACGAGGAGCTTCCGGGCTGGCAGGCCGATACGACCGCCTGCCGCTCATGGGGTGAGCTGCCGGAACGAGCGCGGGCTTACGTCGAGCGCCTCGAGGCGCTGGCGGGAGTGCCGATCAGCCACGTCAGCGTCGGGCCCGAGCGCGCCCAGATGATCGTGCGGGCCTGACGTGTCGGGAGCCGGCGGGAGCGCTCGCCTGGTCGTCCTGTTCGACGCCGACTGTGGCTTCTGCTCCTGGTCCGCGACCCTACTCGACCGGCTCGACCGCGGGCACGCCCTGCGCCTTCTCCCGCTCCAGCGGGCGGCGACCGAGCTCGACGACGCCCCGCCGCAGCAGGTCCTCCTCGAGACGATGCACGTCCGCGATCGCTACGGTCGCTGGGAACGCGGCGGCGCCGCGCTGCTTCGGATCGCGGCCGTCGTGCCGGTCCTGCGCCCGCTGGCCGTCGCGGGGCGCGTCTCATTGGTGAGATGGGGCGTCGAGGCGTGGTACCGGGTCGTCGCCCGCAACCGACACAGGCTCGGCCGCCTACTCGGCCTGGAGAGCTGCACCTACCGGGGTCGCTGACGCACGCGGCGCTCGTATACTGCGCGAAAGCCGCAGGACCCCGACCCCATGCACCCGATCCGGGCGGTCACCAACAGAGCCGCACATCCGAGCCCGCGACGGCCGATGCCGCCCGCGGGCTCTTTCGTGTGGAGGCCGTCGTGACCGTCGAGGAGCCGCGCGTCGTCGCGGGCGTCGAGGGCCGGCTGCGGCGGGCGTACGGCTTCGAGGAGGTGGCGCTCGTTCCGGGGGCGGTGACCGCGGAGCCCTCGGAGGTGGACCTCGGCGTCGAGATCGGTGGCTTTGCGCTCCGGATCCCGTTCCTGGCCGCGGCCATGGACGCCGTCGCAGACGCCGACTTCGCGGTGCGGATGAGCCATCACGGGGGGCTCGCCTTCGTCAACCTCGAGGGCCTCTACACCCGCTACGAGGATGCATCGGCCGTCATCGGGCGCGTGGCCGCGGCGGAGAGCGCGCAGGCGGCCGCATCGGTCCTGGCGGATGCGTACCGCGAGCCGGTGCGCGACGAGCTGATCGCGTCGGTCATCGGCCGCATCAAGGCCGATGGCGGGCTGGCCGCCGTGGCGACGACGCCGGCCTCCGCGTGGGACCATGCCGAGGTGGCCGCGGCCGCCGGGGCCGACCTCTTCCTCGTGCAATCCCAGGTGAGCAGCGCGCGCCACGTCTCGACGGCGGGGCGCGTGCTGTCGCTGTCCGACCTGACCGGCGCGCTCAAGATGCCGGTCCTCGTCGGCAACACGGTCAGCGGCGAGGCCGCGTACCAGCTCATGCACCAGGGCGCGGCCGCGATCCTCGTCGGCGTCGGACCGGGCGCAGCGTGCACGACGCGCGAGGTCCTCGGCATCGGCGTGCCGCAGGTGAGCGCCACGCTGGAGGTCGCGGAGGCGCGCGACCGGTTCGAGCGCGAGACCGGCCACTACGTCCCGATCGTGACCGATGGCGGCATGAAGACCGGCGGGGACATCGCCAAGGCCATCGCCTCCGGCGCGGATGCGGTCATGCTCGGCTCGCCCCTCGCGGGCGCCGTCGAGGCGCCGGGCCGCGGATTCAACTGGGGAATGGCGGCGCCGTCGCCGACACTGCCACGCGGCACGCGCATCAGGATCGGGGAGCGGCTGCCGCTCGAGCAGATCCTCTTCGGTCCAGCAACCACCAGCCACGGGACCCAGAACCTGGTCGGCGCCCTGCGACAGTCGATGGCGGCCCTCGGCGCCCGGACCATCCGCGAGATGCACGAGGTGCCGATGGTCATCGCGCCGTCGATCGCGACGGAGGGCAAGTCCTGGCAGCTCGGCGGGCGCGAGTAGGCCGATGCCGATCGACCGAGAGCTCGTGCAGCAATGGCTCGACCGGTACGTCGCGGCATGGCGGGCGAATCAGCCGGAGCCCATCGCGCAGCTGTTCGCGGACGACGCGATCTACCGCTACCAGCCATATGCCGACGAGGGACAGACGATCCGCGGCAGGGACGCGATCGTTGCGGCGTGGCTGGCGGAGCCCGACGCCCCCGATGGCTGGGAGGCGAGCTACGAGCCGTACGCTGTCGACGGGGACCGGGCGGTCGCCACCGGCTGGAGCAGGTACCTGGCCACCGCCGAACAGCCTGAGCGGGTCTACTACAACTGCTTCCTGCTCAGGTTCCTCGCCGACGGTCGCTGCGCCGAGTTCACCGAGTACTTCATGCAGGTGCCCGCGCGCGTCGCGTGACCGCCGAGGTCCTCAGCCAGCGGCGGCTCAACCGCGCCCTCCTCGCTCGCCAGCTCCTTCTCGAGCGCGCCACGCTCTCCATTCCGCAGGCCCTCGAGCGCATCGCCGGGATCCAGAACCAGTACGCGCCCAACGCCTACATCCGGCTGTGGTCGTGCCTCGACGGATTCGAGCGCGATGACCTCACCTCCGCCTACCAGGGCGGCAACGTCGTCCAGGGGACGCTCATGCGGGGGACGATCCACACGGTCTCGGCGCGCGACTACGGTCCGCTCGCAGCGGCCATTCGGGAGCCGATGCGCGCATGGGCGCGACGCACGTATCGAGGCGAGGACTTCGGCCGCGAGGAGTTCGTGGACCGCGTTCGAACCTCGCTGCGTGGCCGGACGATGAGCCGGGCGGAGCTGCAGGAGCTTCGGGGGGAAGTCCCGAACGCGACGTGGGCGACCATCGACCTCGACGCGGGCCTGCTGCGGGTGCCCCCGTCGGGCACCTGGGAGCGCCGGCGGGCGGACATCTACGGATTGGCCGACGACTGGATACGGCTTGGGCCATCCACCGCCGTTGAGCCGCTGGCCCACCTCGTCCGGCGCTACCTGCGTGGATTCGGCCCCGCGACGCTGCGTGACGTCGCCGCGTTCACCGGCGTCCCGGTCACCGCGCTCAAGCCGGTGGTCGACGTGACGCAGCTGCGCACGTTCCGCGATGAGTCCGGTGGGACCCTGCTGGATGTGCCGCGAGCGCCACTTCCGGACGCCGATACTCCGGCGCCCGTCCGCTTCCTGCCGACCTGGGATGCCACGCTGCTGGTTCACGCGCGGCGCACGCTGATCCTCCCCGAACGCTACCGGCCGATCATCTTCAGCACGAAGGTGCCTCCCTCGTTTCCGACCTTCCTCGTCGACGGGCAGGTGGCCGGCACTTGGAGGTATGAGGCTGGCGAGGTGACCACGACACCTTTCGAGCCACTCTCGGCCGATGCCGCGGCGGCGGTGCAGGCCGAGGCCGATCGCCTCGCAGCATTCCACTCGTAACGAGTGGGACGCGCGGGGGCGTGGGGCCGATAGACTCACACCAGGTGACCGACGAGACTGAGACGCGCGAGCAGCCACCCCGCGATCGCGGACGGACGGTCCACGGTGAGCCGGCAAACGCCGGGCACCGGGTGCTCGCTCCCGACGACGCGGAGGTGGAGGCTTACCTCGAGCAGGCGCTCCACGCCCCGCCGCCACAGCGCGTCGAGACCGAGGCGGCCGAGCAGCCCGACACGGTCGCGGTGCTCGACTTCGGGAGCCAGTTCGCCCAGCTCATCGCGCGACGCGTCCGAGAGCTCAACGTGTACTCCGAGCTCCTGCCACACGACACGCCGATGGGCGAGCTCGAGCGACGCGGCGTGAAGGCGGTGATCCTGTCGGGCGGGCCCGCATCGGTCTACGACGCCGATGCGCCGCGTGCCGACCCGGCGCTCTGGTCCGGGCGCATCCCGGTCCTGGGCATCTGCTACGGCCTTCAACTCATGGCCCACGAGCTCGGCGGCGAGGTCGTGCCGTCGGCGAAGCGCGAGTACGGGCCGGCCACGGTCAGCGTGACCGATGCCGACGGGCTCTTCGCGGGCATCGAGCGAGAGCAGCCGGTGTGGATGAGCCACGGCGACTCGATCCTGCGGGCGCCCGAGGGGTTCCGGGCCACCGCGCAGACCGACTCGACGCCGTTCGCCGGCCTGGCCGATCCGTCCCGCAACCTGTACGGCATTCAGTTCCACCCCGAGGTGGTTCACACGCCGATCGGCCGCGACGTGCTCCGCAACTTCGTGGTCGAGATCGCCGGCGTCCGTCCCAACTGGACCGCGGCGAACCTGGTCGAGACGACGGTCGCCGAGATCCGCGAGCGGGTCGGAACGGGCCACGTCATCTGCGCGCTCTCCGGCGGCGTCGACTCGGCAGTGGCGGCGACCCTCGTGCATCGGGCCATCGGCGACCAGCTGACCTGCATCTACGTCGACCACGGCCTGATGCGCAAGCGCGAGTCGGAGCTGCTGCGCGTCACCTTCGAGCGGGACCTGGGCATGAAGCTCGTGATGGTCGATGCTCGGGATCGGTTCCTGAAGCGGCTCGCCGGGGTCGAGGATCCGGAGGAGAAGCGCCGCATCATCGGCGACGAGTTCATCAGGGTCTTCGAGGAGGAAGCAGCGAAGATCGGCCGCATCGACTTCCTCACGCAGGGGACGCTGTATCCCGACGTGATCGAGTCGAAGACCTCGGAGACGAAGACGTCTCAGAAGATCAAGACCCACCACAACGTCGGCGGGCTGCCCTCCGACCTTCGCTTCAAGCTCATCGAGCCGCTGCGCTACCTGTTCAAGGACGAGGTGCGACGTGTCGGGCTGGAGCTCGGCCTGCCGGAGGCGATGGTCCAGCGCCAGCCGTTCCCCGGCCCGGGCCTCGCCATCCGGATCATCGGCGAGGTGACCGCCGAACGGCTCGAGACGCTCCGCGAGGCCGACTGGATCGTGATCGACGAGATCAAGGGCGCAGGGCTGTATCGGTCGCTGTGGCAGAGCTTCGCGATCCTCACGCCCGTCCGATCCGTCGGGGTCATGGGCGACGGCCGCACCTATGCGAACGTCGTGGCGGTCCGGGCGGTGACGAGCGACGACGGCATGACGGCCGATTGGGCGCGGCTGCCCTACGAGGTGCTCGCGAAGATCTCGTCGCGGATCGTCAACGAGGTGCCGGGCGTCAACCGCGTCGTGTACGACATCAGCTCGAAGCCTCCCGCCACCATCGAGTGGGAGTGAGCCGATGCGGCGGCGTACGCGCCGCGCCAAATTTGCATCACAGCGGAACTAACGGCCAAGAAGGAGCCCTTCCTTGGCCACCGGTTATCCGGCAGCGCAACGGGCGGCCATCCAGGACGCTCCGCTGCCCGGATACGCGCCCAAGTTGGCCGTTAGTTCCGGTGGAGAGCAACTCCGGACTGGTGGCGTGCGGCTGG
>DASWGW010000112.1:0-14828 GCA_036393435.1 Candidatus Limnocylindria bacterium
CTTCACCGACGCCGGCATCTGGATCGTCTCGGCCATGATCCTCGCCGTCCTGGCCGTCGTCGTCTGGCATTCGGTGCAGCTCGCCCTCCGGCCGGCCTGGTTCGACGCGGCGTCCATCTCCGCGGCGGAGCGGGTGCACCGTCGCCCCCGCGCCGCACCTTCCGCAGCCGCCGCCGCTCCCACGCGGCCTGTCGCGGAGGCGGAGGAGCTGCCGCCGGGGCCGCGGATCCCGTGGCTCACGCCCAACCCGGCCGATCTCTATGTCCACGAGCCTTCGCGCAGGCTCGACCGGCGCGACGCGCTGCTGCTCCTGGGCCTGGTCGCCTTCGCCCTGCTCTTCCGCCTCTGGCGCCTGGAGCTGCCGCGCGGCCAGCACTTCGACGAGGTCTACCACGCGCGGTCGGCGACCGAGTTCCTGAGCGCGTGGCAGAACGGCTGGGACCGCGACGTGTACGAGTGGACGCACCCGATGCTGGCGAAGTACCTGATCGCCGGCGGGATCCTGGTCGCCGATCCCAATCGGATCGTCGACGCCCGGCCGCTCGACCGGCCCTCGAGCGCGCTGGCCGTGGAGCCGGAGCGCCGTTCCGGCGGGATCGAGAGGTCCACGGCCTTCACGCTCGACGGGACCAGCACCATCGTGGCGTGGGACGCCGAGAGCGGGGACGAGGTCGCTCGCTGGGAGGCGGGCGGTCCGGTCGGGACGCTCGCCTACGACCCCGACGCGCTCCGCCTGCTGGTCGGTCGCGCGGACGCCGGCACCATCGAGGCATACGAGCTGGCCGGCCTGATCGCCTCGGCCGACGGGCGCGCCCCGCCGACCGGGCCGCCGATCGAGACCGACCTCGCGGGCGTGAACCAGATCGTGGTGGGAGACGGTGCCGATCCTCTGCTCGTGCTTGGTCCGGACGGTGTGGTGGCCGTGGACGGCTCCACGGACGAGGTCATCGGCACCGCCGCCGGCGTGTTCGCCGGAGTCGCGTTCGTGGACGGCGTCGACGAGGAGCCCGACTGGATCGCGGTCACCGACACCGGCGCGAGGGCGATCCGCTACTTCGACGCCGCGACGCTCGAGCCACGCACCGACTCCGAGGGCGAGGAGCAGATCGTGGCGGTGGATGCCCCGCTGACCGGCGCGCTGCTCGCGGTCGGCGGCGGCGGCGACCAGCGGCTCTTCGCCCTGACCGGGTCGCTGGCGGCAACCGACGAGCACGGCGCCACTACCGGCGGCATCGCGGCGATCGACGCGGACGGCGACGGCAACCAGTGCGGCGGCACGCCATGCGTCATGGACCTCGTGCCGCTCCCCGGCGCCGGGACGCTCATCGGCTGGCAGCAGGAGGCCGGGATCCTGTACGTCGCCGGCGTCTCACCAACCGCAGGCCCGGTGCTGTGGGCGCTGGAGCCGCACGTGGAGCGCCGCGACGACTCGAGCGTCGGCCTCGCCGCGTTCGACGCCACGGCGCTGCCCGGGACGCCGGTCGCGATGGCCTTCGACGTCGCGACCACCGGCCCCGAGGACGACCACGGCCGGCTCCTGGTCAGCACCGTCTCCGGTGCCGGCGACGCCGCCGTGGTGCGCGTCGACGCCGGCAGCAACGCCTTCGCCTGGCGCCTGGCGGGCGTCGCGTTCGGGTCCGCGCTCGTCGGCCTCGTCTACCTGCTGGCGGCCACGATGTTCAGCCGGCGGCGGATCGCCGTGCTGGCCGCGGCCTTCGTGGCCATCGACGGCATGAGCTACGTCATGAGCCGCATCTCGATGAACGACATCTTCGTGGCGACCCTCATCGTCGCGGCGTACGCGCTCTTCTGGCAGATCTGGTCCGGTCGCTGGGCGCGCAGCGCGTGGTGGGCGCTGCCGGCGGTCGGCGTCCTCATCGGCCTGGCGTCAGCTTCGAAGTGGGTCGGCTTCTACGCGCTCGCCGGGCTGATCGTGCTCGTGCTGGCGAAATCGGCGCTCGGCCGACTGGTGCTCGTCGGGCTCGCTGCGCTGCTGACCGTGATCGGCGGCATCGACGCGCCGTGGCCGTTCCTGGTCGTGATGCTCGGCGTGCTGGCGGTGGCCCTGGCGATCACCTACGCCAAGCCGATCCGGATCGACCTTCGCGAGGCGGGGATCGCGATTCCGGCCACCACCCTCGTGCTGGCGGGCATCACCGTCCCGTTCCTGCTCGCCTTCAACTCCGTGGACGGGCGCACGCCGAACGGCGCGGTCGAGTACCTCTTCGGGATCCTGCTGCGCGGCGTCGAGGCCGGGTGGCCCGCCTGGATCATGGTCGGCGTGGCGGTCGTGCTCATCGCGTGGCGTGGGCTGCTGACGCTGAGCGACCCCGAGACCGACGCGCGCTGGTATCGGCCGACAGAGATGGTCGGCTTCGCGTGGCCGTGGATGGGCGCGTGCCTCGTCATTGTGCCGCTCGCCGTCTACGCGCTGAGCTACCTGCCGTACCTCGCGTTCGGCCACTCGTGGGCCATCCCGGAGACCGGCCCCGGCTACGGCTGGTCGCTGGACGAGCTCCACGCGCAGATGTTCGGCTACCACTTCAACCTGCAGGCCGGCCACGACAGCGCGTCGCCGTGGTGGAGCTGGCCGCTGAGCCTCAAGCCGACCTGGTTCTACAACGGATCGTTCGACGGCAACCGCCTGGCGGTGATCTACAACGGCGGCAACCCGATCCTGACCTGGGCCGGCATCCCCGCGCTCGCGGCGTGCGCCGTCCTGGCCTGGAAGCGGCGCTCGGACGCCCTCGTCCTGGTGGTCGTCGCGTTCGCCTTCCAGTTCATCCCGTGGATCCGCATCGAGCGCGCGACCTTCGCCTACCACTACCTGACCGCCGTGATGTTCGCCATGATCGCCGTGGCCTACCTCGTCGACGAGCTCCTGCGGCGACCCGTTTGGCGCTCGCTCGCCATCGGCTACCTGGCCCTCGTGGCGGTCGTCGGCCTGCTGATCTTCCCGCTCGGATTCGCGCTGCCGATGCCGGACTGGTACGTCAACGCCGCCCGAGCCCTCCCGCCGTGGAATTTCGGCTTCCAGTTCCCCGACCCGCCGCAGGGCGACCGCGCCGAGCTGGTGAGCGTCAGCGCCCTCAAGGCCGCCGCGGCCGGGATCCTGGCGCTGCTGGCCATGGCCTGGGCCCTCTACGGCCGATCGATCACGGACCGATGGCGGCGCTTCCGCGCCGGCCGCTCACCCCAGCCGTCGACGACCTGAGGGACACCCCGGGCCCCTGGGACAGTGGAGAGCTGTCGCGCCGCCATTCCGGCGCGGCTTGCTGCCAGATGCACGCAACTACGAGGATGCGCACCGGAAGTAGCCTGGATTTGCCGCCGGATGCACAGGGCGACCATCGGCGCGCCGGTCGAGAGCCGTCCAGAGGGCCATCTTCGTAGTTGCTGTCGCGTGGCGGCAAGTTCCGGATAGTCGGGAGACCAATTCCATTGTTCACGCAGACAGCCGAGCTCTACGACCTCTTCTACGAGTGGAAGGACTACGCCGGCGAGGCCGCGAGGATCCGCGAGCTCGCCGAATCCCGCGCGCCTCACGCCCGGACCCTGCTGGACGTCGCGTGCGGGACCGGCCGGCACCTCGAGCACCTGCGCGCCTGGTACGAGGTCGAGGGGGTGGACCTCGACGAAGGGCTGCTGGACGTCGCGCGGCGCAGGCTCCCGGACGTCCCGTTCCAGGTCGCCGACATGCGCGACTTTGACCTTGGCAGCCGGTTCGATGTCGTGACCTGCCTGTTCAGCAGCATCGGCTACGTGCAGGCCCCGGAGGCCTTGCGCTCGGCAATCGCCGCCATGGCGCGGCACGTCGCGCCCGGCGGGCTGCTGATGGTCGAGCCGTGGCTTTCGCCGTCGACCTTCGACCCGAGCCATCCCGGTCGCGTCGTGATGGTCGAGCGCCCGGATCTCGTCGGTGTCCGCCTGAACGACTCGCGCGTCGAGGGTCGCCTGTCGGTCATGGACTTCCACTATCTGGTCGTCCGCGCGGGACACCCCCTGGAGCACGTCGTCGAGACCCATACGCTCGGGCTCTTCACCGATGATGAACACCGGACCGCGTTCGAAGCGGCGGGGCTGGCGGTCGAGCACGACCCCGATGGCCTGATGGGCCGCGGCCTGTGGATCGGGGCGCGCCGGATTTCTTGACAGCGTCCGAGCGGCGGCCGTAGACTCCGCCGGCACTCGCGTCGCCAGGTAGCGCTGCGCCGCGGCTGCCGCCGGCCAACCACACTGAAGCGAGGACGATCCGAAGGCGATGAATCTCCTCATCCGCGCGATCCCACGCGTGAGCGCACCGCCCGTCAGCGGTGGCGACGGGAGATCTGTGCCCTGGTCGAGGTAACGCAGCGGCGGTGAAACCGCCGAGGCAGCAGCCACGAGCCGTGGGCCGGATCGGGTCCACGGTTTTTTGTTGCCCGGACGGGCAGCCAAGGGGCCGCGGACGCAGGGCAACGTGCCGCGGCTCACCGGAGCCGGCGGCCCTCCGGACGACGTGACAGGACGAATCGATGATCGAGCTCCAGGACCAACCAAAGACCGCAGCCAGGGCGGCTGCCGAGCTGTCGCCGCTCGAGCGCGCGGCGGCGCGCGTGGGCCCACCGCCCGCGGGCGAGCAGCCGGCGCTGCTGCTCGAGCACGCCACCAAGCGGTTCATCGTGGGCCGCAAGAAGAAGGCGGTCGTCGCGGTCAATGACGTGAGCATCTCCATCAGACGCGGCGAGATCTACGGGATCCTCGGCGCGAACGGGTCCGGGAAGAGCACCCTGATTCGCCTCATCAGCACGCTGCTGACGCTCGAGGGCGGGCGGATCGAGGTGCACGGGCACGACGTCGCGCGCGACGAGATGGCCGTGAAGCGGCTCATCAACCGCGTGAGCGTCGACGCGGCGTTCTTCAAGAAGCTGAGCCCGCTCGAGAACCTCGCCTACGCCGCCGGCCTGTACGGGCTCGAGCCGAGGGCGGCGCGGGCGGAGGCGATCGCCATCCTGGCGCGGCTTGGCATCGGCGAGAAGCGGCTGAAGCGGCCCCTCGAGCAGATGAGCCGAGGCATGCAGCAGAAGGTCGCCATCGCGCGGGCGCTGCTGACGAGCCCGACGGTGCTGCTGCTCGACGAGCCGACGACGGGCCTCGACCCGCGGTCGAAGCTCGACGTGCAGACCTTCATCGAGGAGGTTCGCGACACGCACGACGCGACGATCCTGCTGACCACGCACGACCTGGCCGAGGCGGAGCGCCTGTGCGACCGGATCGCGCTGATCAACGACGGGCGGATCGTGGCCGAGGACACGCCCGAGGGACTCAAGGCCATGGTCGCCGAGCTCCACGGCCAGGAGCCGACCCTGGAGAGCGTGTTCATGACCTTCACGGGGCGCTCGCTGGACGACGACATCGACGACGGCAAGACCGATGACGGCGACTGACCGAACGGAGGTGAGCAGATGACCATCGCGACGCGCGAGCTGCGGGCGAGCTACGCCTTCGTGCAGCGCAACTTCAACCTGACCAAGCGCTACTGGGGCTGGGAGGTCGCCTGGCTCGTGTACTCGCTGGCGGCCGCGCTGGCGGTCGCCTTCATCGGCGTCGCGCAGGACGACCCGGCCCTGCTCCAGGTGCTCGTGATCGGCACGATCTTCTGGAACTACCTCTCGATCGTCTTCGGCTTCATCGGCGAGACGGTGACCTGGGAGCGCTGGGAGGGGACGCTCGAGTACACGTTCATGGCGCCGGTGCGGCGCTACACACAGCTGGTCGGCTCTACGTTCTTCGCCGTGGCCTACGCCCTCATCCAGATGCTGATCATCCTGGGCGCGATGGTCTTCTTCTTCGACCTCGAGTTCACCGGCGGCAACTACGTGACGGCGGGCGTCTTCATCCTGCTCGGCTCCCTGAGCTTCGTCGGAGTGGGGATGATGGCGGCCATCCTGCCGCTGCTGTACGTCGAGCGCGGCGACCAGATGGTGTTCGTCATCCAGTCGGTCATCCTGCTGTTCAGCGGGGTCTACTACTCGACCGACATCCTGCCCGAGTGGATGCAGTTCGTATCGCAGTTCTCGCCGGGCACCTACGTCCTCGACGGCGTGCGCGGCGGACTGATTCGTGGCTTGCCGGTGACCGAGCTGTGGCACGACGTCTGGCCGCTGGTGGTGATGGGCGTCGTGCTCATCCCGGTCGGTGTCAAGGTCTTCGGCGTGGCGGAGCGTTACGCGAAGCGAACCGGAAAGCTGAAGCGGGTCGGATGACGACCGCAGGAGAGTCCCCATGAAGACCGATGCGGCCGCGCCGGCGGCCGGGATCCCCGGCCTCGTCATCCGTCGCTACCGCGGCGAGGCCGACATCCCCGACATGGTGCGCGTCGCGAACGCGGAGCTCGCCGTCGATGGGATCCACGAGCGCCGGACGGTGGAAGAGGCGGCCTCCCAGCTTCGCCATGCCTCGGAGCAGTTCGATCCCGCGCGCGACCTCCACCTGGTCGAGGTCGACGGTGTGCTCGTCGCCCACGGCCGCGTCGACTGGGTCGACACCACCGACGGCCTCCGTGAGTACCGCACCGGCGGCTACGTGGATCCCGCTTGGCGGCGCCGCGGCATCGGTCGCGCCCTCCACCGCGCGAACATCGCGCGCCTGCGCGAGATCGACGCCGCCCACGAGACGGACAGGCCGAGGGTCCTTGGCCTATGGACCATGGAGCAGTCGCGGGGCGCCATCGCGCTGGCCGAGAGCGAGGGCTTCCGCCCCGAGCGATGGTTCTTCGAGATGGAGCGTCCGGGGCTGGATCGCGACCTCCCCGAGCTGCCGCCGCTGCCGGATGGCCTCGAGGTTCGCCCGGTGGGTGGCGACGAGGCCTGGCAGCTGTGGCAGGCGGATATCGAGGCGTTTCAGGATCACTGGGGTGGGTTCGATGCGTCGGAGGCGAACTTCCGGCGCTTCATCGAGCGTCCAGAATGGAGGCCCGAGCTGTTCGTGGTCGCCTGGGACGGCGACGAGATCGCGGGCGGTGTGATCAACGCGATCTACACGGCCGAGAACGACGCGCTGGGCATGAAGCGCGGGTGGCTGGACAGCGTCTTCACGCGGCGCGCGTGGCGCCGGCGTGGGGTGGCGCGGGCCCTCATCGCGCGCTCGCTGCACGTGCTGGCCCGGGAGGGACTCGACACCGCCGCGCTGGGCGTGGACGCCGACAACCCTTCGGGCGCGCTCGGCCTGTACGAGTCCTTCGGATTCCGTGTCGTGCAGCGCGGACAGGCCTGGCGCAAGCCGATGGATGAGGGCAACGAGTGACCCCGACCACCGGAGCGCTCACGATCTCCGACGCGGCGCATGAGGGGGACGGCCTCAAGCCCTAGCCCCGAGTGGCGCCGACGCGCGCCCGGACCTCGTAGTAGAAGTCGACGATTCGGTCGGTGACGCGCTCCCAGCTGTACTCGGGCGCCTTGGCGCGTCCGGCCTCGCCCATCTCGTGGCGCAGGTCCGGGTTGGAGGCCAGCCGGTAGAGGGCCGCCGCCAGTGCGCGGGGATTCTTCGGCTCGACGAGCAGGCCCTGCACGTTGCGCTCGACGACGCGCTTGAAGCCGTGGATGTCCGATGCCACGATCGGCACGCCGGCGGCCATCGCCTCCAGGAGCACGATTCCGAACGACTCCTGCCCGGTGTTCGGCGCGCAGAAGATGTCGGCGGAGGCGAAGTAGCGCACCTTGGCCTTGTCGCTGGCCCGCCCGACGAACTGGACGTCGCGGATGCCGCGCAGCCCGACGAAGCGCCGGTACTCGCGCAGCTTCGGCCCCGCCCCGACCACGATCAGGCGCGCGTCGACGTGGCGCTTCCTGAGGCGGTGGTACGCCTTCAGGAGGTGGCTGAGGCCCTTGCGCTCCTCCAGGCGACCCACGAACAGGATGTTCAGCGTGCCGTCGCGCAGCTCCTCGAACGGCGCGGCGCCGGTGAATCGGTCCAGGTCGACGCCGTTCGGAATGATCCGGTAGTCACCGGGGAAGTACCGGTTGCTGAAGTGCCGCGCGGCACTGGAGACGGCGATCCGGCCGTGCAGCTTCGCCGCCAGGTGCCGCGTGACCTTGGAGCCGATCCAGTAGCTCGGGCTGAAGCCGCCGAAGGCGTGGAAGGTCGCCACGTTCACCGTCTCGGACTGGTCGAGGATCGTCGGCGACAGGAACGGCACAAAGGGCTCGTGGAAGTGCAGCACGTCGAAGCGGTGCGCCTCGAGCACCTCACGCGCCTGGTGCTTGAAGCGCAGCCCCAGCGTCACGCGGCCGACGCTGCCGTTCGCCGGCGCAGCCCAGCCCGTGCCGAGGCGGATGACGTGTCCCTCGCTCTCGCGCTGGGGGCCGTACTTGCTGGTGATGATCCAGACGTCGTGGCCCTTGCGGCTCATCTCCTCGTACGTGAAGCGCACGTGCTCGTTCACGCCGCCCGGATCCGGGTAGCCGTAAGGGCTCACGATCCCGATCCGCAGCGGTGGGTGCGCTGGAATGGCCTGCTTGACCGATGGAACCGCTGCCGCCGGCGCGGTGGACGGCCCCTGCCTGAGCGATGTCATCGCCACTCTCCGCTCGGGCGAAGAGTATGCCGCAGGTGCCTCGCCTTGGCGATCAGCTGCCTCCGGTAGATGTCGAGATTGTGGCGGCTCGTCCAGAACGTGCCGTCGGGCTGCGTCGCCCCGGCAGCGATCGCGGCGCGGTAGTCCGCGGCCGTCGCACCCGGGAACCACGTCCAGGCGGTGCCGACTCCCTCCAGGACGTGCGCGTCCGAGTTCCCGACCGCCGGGAGCCGCAGCCGCTCGGCGTTCAGCCGCTCGCGCGCCCCGCGACGCGCGCGGCCCGCGGCGGACGGGTTGATGAGCTCGATGGCGTCGAACCGGTGCCGCGCATCCGGCGCCCCGTGGCAGCCCAGGAGCGATCCCCGGCCAACGGACGGCGTCAGCGGCGCCAGCGGGTGCGGCGCGATGGCGATGCCGCCGGCGTCGTGGATTCGCTCGAGCGTTTCCGCCAGGGGCCGCAGGGCCGGGATTCGCTCGGTGATGAACAGCGCCAGCACGTGCCCACGGCGCGTCGTGACCTCCTCGCCGATGACGAGGTCGAACGAGTAGCCCCCGGCCGCGTGGATCTCGCTCGCGCGCTGCGCCCCGTCGATCCGCTCATGGTCGGTGATGGCGATGACGTCGAGGTCTGTGGCGCGCTCGACGTGGTCGAGCAGCTGCTGGACCGATGCGGTGCCATCCGAGTACAGGGTGTGCAGGTGCATGTCTGCCTTGCCGAGCTCGCCGCCGCTCCGCGGCCGTGAAGCGCTCATGCTTGTCACGAGGTCCCGATGTCCGGCCAGAACGGCTGGAAGGCGCCCCACCACTGCTCGGGAGCCTCGCCGATGTCGCGCTCGAAGCGGGTGGCGATGCGTGCAGTGAGCGTCGCCACGTCCGCTCGACGGTCGCCGGTGTCAGGCACCTCGAGGATCTCACCTTCGCCGCGGAAGCGATCCGGACCGGTCCTCAGGCAGCGTCCGGCGATGAGGGTCGCGCGATGCGTGACCGCCAGGAACGCCGGACCGGTCGGGACCGTGGTCGGGTGCCCGAACATCTCGACGGGCTGCCCGCCGCCGGTGAGGTCTCGGTCTCCCACGATGCCCACCATGCCGCCCTCGCGCAGTCGCGCGGTCAGCGCGCGCCGAGCGTCGCGGAGCGGCACGAGGTCGACGTGGCTTCCGCCGCGGTGCGCCGCGAGGAACTCGAACAGCTGCCGCGGCTCGATCTCCTCGATGGGAGACAGGGGCCGGATGCCGCGCGACGCCAGGAAGGTGCCGAACGGCTCGAAGTTGCCGACGTGCGCGCTCACCAGGATCGAGGGGCGGCCACGCACCTCGGGCTCGAACGTCGGCCACTGCGGCACGTCCACGATCCGCTGGATGTCGCCGGGGTCGTAGTGCGGGACGCGCAGCAGCTCGACGTAGTAACGGGCGTGGTTCCGGAAGCCCGCGCGCACGAGCGCGGTGAACGCCCGGCCATGCGTCGGGCGGCCGGTTGCCGCGCACACCCGCGCGAGATTGGCGGCGACGATCCGCCGCCGCGCCCGAGCGAGCAGGTACCAGGCGTCCCCCGCGAGGTCGGCGAGCCCGTATGCGACCGGGGACGGGAGAGCCGCCACGACGCGATCGGCGATCTCCAGCCCTGCCCGCAGCAGCATCAGGCGCTGATCTTCGCCCAGTCCTCGCCGCGGCGCGCGGCAGCCAGGGCCGCCCGCGCATGTGCCCGGTCCGCATCGGTCTGTGGCCAGACCGGGCGGAACATGTACCACTGGCCCGGATCCTCGGCGATCACGCTGGCCAGCGCGTCGGCCACCGCCTGCGTGGCGCGGTAGATCTCGGCGGGCTCGGTGCTCGCGCACGTCACGAGCGGCAGGCCGCGCCCGACGAAGCGATCGTCGCGCGTCCGCTGGCAGGCGACGGGCAGCAGCGGAGCCCCGGACTTCGCGGCGAGCGTGGCGGGGCCGATCGGGAACGTCGTCGCCTCGCCGCAGAACTCGACCGGGACATCGCCGCGTCGGTAGCCGCCGTCGCAGAAGAGCACGAGGTTGCGGCCGTCGCGGAGCGCTCGGAACAGGCCCCGGAGATTGCGCCAGCCGATGAGCAGGATGTTCTGGCGAGCGCGCTCCGCGGCGAGATGGTCGTACAGGCGGCCGTAGCTCGTGTCGTCGGCCACCACGTGCAGCGACTCGCCTCGGAGCTTCAGGGCGGGGCCGAGGAGGTCCATGCCGCCGACGTGCGCCGTGCACAGCAGGACGCCCTTGCCGGCGGATCGCGCCTCGTCGAGCAGCTCCGCGTTCTCGATGTGGACGAGGCGCCTGACCTGCGGATCGGTGAGCTCGCCGATGCGCATCATGTCGACCAGGTACTTCGCGTAGTTTCGGAAGACGCGGCGGGCAGCGCGCGCCACGCGCGGATCGGCCACCGGAAGGCCGAGCGGCCGCGCCAGGTTCTCGTTCAGGAGCTGCCGCTTCGAGCCGCCCAGGTCGTAGACCACGTTGCCGACCGCGGCCGCCGCCGGAAGCACCGCCGCGCGCGGGACGGCGTTGATGACCCGCTCCGCCAGCCTGTAGAGCCAGTAGGTCAGGATCTCGCGCTTGCGCTCCGGCTGCGCGTCGCTCACCCGCGTGCGCGGCATCGCGGGCGAGGCCGCGGGCGCCTCGGTCGCCAAGGTCAGGAGACCGCCGCCGCCGCGGCCTTCGCCTTCCCGGCGGTGTGCGCGGGGGCCCTGCGCTTGATCGCTCTGGGCTGCGGCTCCGTCCCCACCAGCGTCTCGTTGTCCTCGCCGCGGATGAACGCCTCCACGCGGTTGTGCGCGACGTCGTCGTGGATCTGGATCGGCGGGCTCTTCATGAAGTAGGCGCTGGGCGCCACGAGCGTGCCCGCCAGCCCGCGGTCGAGCCCGAGCTTCGCGCAGCGGATCGCATCGGTGATGACGCCGGCGGAGTTCGGCGAGTCCCAGACCTCGAGCTTGAGCTCGAGGTTGAGTGGCACGTCGCCGAAGGTTGTGCCCTCCATGCGGATATGGCACCACTTGCGGTCCTTGAGCCAGGGCACGTAGTCGGACGGGCCCACGTGGACGTCTCCATCGGCGAGGTCGTAGTCGATCATGCTCGTCACCGCGTTCGTCTTGCTGATCTTCTTCGACTCCAGCCGCTCGCGCTCGAGCATGTTGAGGAAGTCGGTGTTGCCGCCGAAGTTCAGCTGGTACGTGCGGTCGATGCGCACCCCGCGGTCCATGAAGAGGCGCGTCAGCACGCGGTGCGTGATCGTGGCGCCCACCTGGCTCTTGATGTCGTCGCCGATGACCGGCAGCCCCGCCTCGGCGAAGCGGCGCTGCCAGTAGGGCTCGCGACCGATGAAGACCGGGATGGCGTTCACGAAGGCCACGCCCGCCTGGATGGCCTGCTCGGCGTACCATTTCGTGGCCTCCTCGCTGCCGACGGGCAGGTAGCTGACCATGACGTCGACGTCCCGGTCGCGGAGGATGCCCACGATGTCGGCGGTCGGGCCGGGCGCCTTGGTGATGACCTGGCTCAGGTACTTCCCGAGGCCGTCGTGCGTCATGCCACGCTCGACGGGCACGTCGAGCTCCGGCACGTCCGCGAAGCGGTACGTGTTGTTCGGCTCGACGTAGATCGCCTCCGAGAGGTCCTTCCCGACCTTGTTGACGTCGATGTCGAAGGCCGCCACGAAGTCGATGTCGCGAACGTGATAGCCGCCGAGGTCCACGTGCATCAGGCCCGGGATGAAGTCGCCCGCCTTCGCATCGGCGTAGTAGTGGCGGCCCTGCACCAGGCTGCTGGCGCAGTTGCCAACGCCGACGATGGCGACGCGGACCTTGCCGTCAGTCGACCGCTGGCGGGTGCGGTCAGCCCTGCTGGGCCTGCCGTTGCGCTTGCCGTTCTCGTCTCGTCCCACTGTTGTCTCAGTTCTCCCTGCTGTGTGATGCGATGACCTGGCTCTGGCGCCAGACGTGCCAGATGCGCTGCGCGACCGTGACCATCGTCAGGACGGCGATGATCGCCAGGGCGCCGATGAGGCCCAGGTCGTACCCCAACCCTGCGACCGCGATGCCGGCGATGACGAGCACCAGCCGCTCCGTGCGGGGCGCGAGGCCGACGCTGGCGTTCAGCCCGATGCCCTCGGCGCGGGCGCGCGAGTAGCTGACCAGGAACGAGCCGGCGAGCGCCACGAGCGTCAGCAGCACCGGCCACGCCGGCTCGTCGTACGCGAAGAGGAACCAGCCCGCCACGCCGATGAAGAGGATGGCCTCGCCGACACGGTCGAGCGTCGAGTCCAGGAAGCTGCCGAACGCCGTGCCGCCGCCCTGCGCACGAGCGAGCGCGCCGTCGACCGCATCGAGCAGCGAGCCGGCGGTCAGGATCGCCGCGCCGACGAGGAGCCAGCCGCCCGCCACCAGGGCGGATGCGGCGAGGGTGACGACGACTCCGAAGACTGTGATGGTGTTGGGCGTGATGTGGAGCGCCATGGCGAGGCCGACGACCGGCCGCAGCGTCGCCCGCACGGCTTCCTTCACCCGTGTTGGGAGGACGGAGTCGCCCCGGCGCAGGTCGTGCGCACCCTCGCGGCTAGCCGACATCGGGCACCGCTCCGGACGTCTCGCCCACGGACAGGCCGAACGCACCACTCACGAGTCGCGCCTCGGCCTCGTGGAGCTCCTCGAACGCCGCGGTGCGCAGGCGGCAGATCGTGGTCCGACCCTGGCGCTGGGTGTCGATGAGCCCGGCCAGCCGCATGATGCGCAGGTGCCAGCTGATGAGCGGTTGCGAGAGCCCGACGCGCGCCGACAGGACGTTCACCGGCATCGGTCCGACCTCGGCCAGCAGGCCGATGACGCGGAGGCGCGTCTCGTCGCCCAGGGCCCGATACAGGACGCGCAGGCGGCGCAGATCCTGATCTGCCTGGGTCTCGAGCAGCGGGTTGACCGGAGAGCGGTTCTTTATCAAATGTCTGCTTATATAAGGAGTTGCTTATGCTACCGGCCCGGCGACCGGCCGTCAAGTCCGCGGCGCGGCGGGCGCCGGTGGGCGGTTTCTCGCATACCCTGCGCGCGTGAGCAGCCAGCCCGACCGGCCCTCGGTGGCTATGCACCCGCTCGCCGCGTGGGCCGTGTTGGGCATCGCCAGCCTCGGAGTGCTCCTGGGTGGGGCGGAGCTGATGGTCGTCGCCATCGCCCTGCCCTCGATCGTCGCGGACTTCGGGGGCTGGAACGACCTCGCCCGGGTCAGCTGGATCGTCAACGCCTATCTGCTGGCCTACGTGGTGGCCATGCCTCTGGCCGGGCGCGGCGCCGACCTGTGGGGCGCCCGCCACCTGTACGTCGTGGCGCTCCTCCTCTTCGTGGCCGGCAGCGCGGGTGCCGGCGTCGCGCGCGTCGCGGGCCCCGAGGACGGCCTGACCTGGCTCATCGCCGCGCGCGTGGTGCAGGGCTTCGGAGGCGGCGCGCTCGTGCCGCTGTCGATGGCGCTCGCCAGCCACCTGTTCACCGGTCGCTCGCGTGCGGCCGCGCTGGGCGTGGAGGGCGCGGCGACGTACGTCGGGATGGCCATCGGTCCGGCCTACGGCGCCTGGGTGCTGTTGAACTTCAGCCTCCCGATTCCCGGCCTGGACATCGCCAACTGGCAGTGGATCTTCCTGCTCAACGTGCCGATCGGGATCATCGTCCTGCTCCTCATCTACGTCGTGGCGGGAGGCGTGGAGACGCCGCGCGTCCGCGCTCGGGTCGATCTCGGCGGCGCGGCACTGGCCGGCCTGGCGCTCGTCGCCGGCATCGGCGCCGTGACCGTCTCCGGTGCTGGCGGATGGGCGAACCCGATCGTGATCGGCGGCCTGGTCGTCGCCGCTGCCGCGCTGGCCGCGTTCGTCCGGCTCGAGCGCCGCCTGCGCGCGCCGCTGATCGACCTGCGGCTGTTTCGCGATCGGGGCTTCTCGGCCGCCAACGCGGTCAGCCTGCTGACCGGCTACACGCTCGCCACGGCGATCATCGGCGGTCCGGTGTTCGTCAATCGCGTCCTGTTCGGCACCGACCAGCAGTCATCGGTCGCGCTCACCTCGCTGACGCTGGCGGTCGCCGGCGGTGCGCTGTTCGGGGGCCTGCTGACGGGGTTCATCGGCGAGCGAGTCGTCACCCTGGCCGGGGTCGCGATCACGGCCCTGGCCCTGTGGCTGGCGATCGGGTGGGGAGTCGACACCGACCTCGACCGGCTCGTGCGCGACCTCGCCCTGTTCGGCGCGGGCTTCGGCCTGACCGTGTCGCCACGGGCCACCGCCGCGGT
>DASWGW010000113.1:0-4016 GCA_036393435.1 Candidatus Limnocylindria bacterium
GAACGTCGGGCAGCTGGCGGCCGAGATCTGCGAGTCGGTCGGCGCGGTGCCGACGATCTTCCGCGCGCCGCTCGCGTTCCTGCTCGCGCTGCGCGGCTCGAGCATGCCGTCCGCCGTCATCCTTGACTGGCGCCTGACGAACGAGCTCAGCTCCGGCCTGTTCCTGGCCACCCGCCATCGGTACCGCGGCATGCCGGTCATCTACTGGACCAACAGTCCGGAGGGGCTGCCAGCCGTCGTTCGAGAGGACGAGCTGACGCGGGTGGTCGACAAGCAGGGCGGAATCGTGCCGCTCGAGCAGGCCCTCGCCTGGGCGTTCGAGCAGCGAAAGCCGGTCCGCGCTCAGCCGCCGGAGTCCGCGTGACGGCCGAGCACGATCGCCGCGTTCATCCCACCGAAGCCGAACGAGTTCGAGATCGCGGCCTCCGGCCGGCCTGCGGTCGCCTCCCGCAGCAGGTTGAGGTCGATCGCCGCGTCCGGATGCTCGAGGTTGCAGGTCCCCGGTAGCGTGCCTCGGTCGAGTGCCATGGCCGTGATGGCGGCCTCGATCGCAGCCGACGCGCCGAGTGCGTGGCCGTACAGCCCCTTCGTGCTGGAGACGGGGATCTCCGTGCCCCGCGGCCCGAACGCAGCGCGGATGGCGTGTGCCTCCGCCGGCTCGTTGAGCGCCGTGCTCGAGCCGTGGGCGTTGATGTAGCCGATGCCGCCGGGACCGATGCCCGCGTCGCCCAGGGCGAGGCAGATGGCGCGCGCCGCATCGCGTCCGTCCGGGCGCGGGGCGGTCATGTGGTACGCGTCGTTGCTGGCTCCGTAGCCGAGCACCTCGGCCACGATCCGCGCGCCGCGCCGGATCGCCGCGTCGCGCTCCTCCAGGACGAGCACCGCGGCCCCCTCGCCCATCACGAAGCCGTCGCGGTCGCGGTCGAACGGCCGGGACGCCGTCCCGGGGTCGTCGTTGCGCTGCGACAGGACCCTGATCATCGCGAAGGCGCCGAAGGTCAGCGGCGCGAGCGGCGCCTCCGCCCCGCCGGCGATCGCGACGTCAACCGTTCCGTCACGCACCGCCGCGAACGCCTGGCCGATGGCGACTGCGCCCGAGGCGCACGAGTTGGCATTGCCCACCGCCGGCCCGGTGACGCCCAGGTCCAGCGCCACGTTGCTCGCGCCGGCGCCGCCGAAGACCGCCAGCGCCAGGGTCGGGGCGACGCCGCGCACGCCACGCGCGACGTACGCGCTGTGCTGCTCCTCCCCGAATGCGACGCCGCCGAGCGCCGATCCGATCCACACGCCGGTCCGGGTCGCCATGCCGTCCTGCAACGGTATCCCAGCGTCGTCCACGGCCTGGCGTGAAGCGGCCACCGCGAGGGCGCTGAACCGATCCAGCCGCCGGGCGCGCTTCGCGTCGAGGTGGTCGGCCGGATCGAAGTCCACCTGCGCCGCGATGCGCGACGGGAAAGGCGACGCGTCGAAGCGGTCGATCTCGCGGACCGCCGATCGGTTGCGGATGACGCCGTCCCACAGCCCATCGGCGCCCTGCCCGACCGGCGTGATGGCGCCGATGCCCGTGATTACGACTCGTCGCCTCATGCCGTCCCCTCCGCGAGCGCCTTGACGCGCCGCAGCGTTCGCCCGGCGATGGCCTCGACGAACTGTGGCCCGATGATCGTCCGCGCCACCAGCTCGCCGATGAGCGGCCAGCGCAGGTCGAGCCGGTGCTCGATGCTGACCTCGACCTGCCCGTCGCGAGGCTCGAAGCGCCAGGCGACCTCCATCCCGCGAGTGACGCCGCCCGTGTGCACGAACTCGATACGGCGCTCGTTGCGCATCGGCCGTTGGATGGCCTCCCACGTCACCGGGATCGGCCCGCGGCGCGCACCCATCGCGAAGCGCCGCTCGCCGTTGGGGTCGCGTACCGGTCGCACGTATCGGTAGTGGGGAAGGATCTCCGGCCAGCGCTCGACGTCCGCCGCCAGCGCGAAGATCCGCTCGTACGGGGCGTCGATGAGCTGGTGGAGCCGGCTCTTCACGGCGCCAGCACCTCGAACAGCGCCCTGGGCGCCAGCGCGTCCGTCGCCGGGCGCAGGTCGCCGAGCGCCGACCCGAGCAGGAGCGCGGCTCGCGGCCGCGCCTCCAGCCTGGCCACGGCGTGCTCCAGGAGCGGGGGCGCCGCCAGGAACCCCTGCACGAGCCACGTGAGCGCGGTCTTGGCGGCGAACGCCCGCCGACGTTCGTGCGCGTACGCTCGCTCGACGTCGCCGCCGGCGATCAGCGCGTCCGCCGCCGCGCGCGCCGAGCGCAGGGCGCGGTGGATCCCCTCCCCGGTGAACGGGTCGACGAAGCCCGCGGCGTCGCCGATGAGCAGCCATCCCGGTCCGGCCACCCTCGATACGCGGTGGCCGATGGGGGCCGCGCCGCGTATCGGCGTCACCCGTCGGGCGCCCGCCAGACGCTGCGCCACGGCCGGGATTGCGGCGATCGCCCCCTCGAACCTCGAGCGGCTGCTTCCCAACCTCCCCTCAAGCGGGAGCGCCATGCCGACGTTGAGCTCCCCGCCGGGCACCGGCGCCAGGCCGACGTAGCCTCCGGCCCCGACGTGCATCTCGCCGTGGTCGGTCAGGCCGTCGACGCCGCTGTAGTGCGCGACGAGCCCCAGGCGGCGTGGAAAGCGCACGGGCCGCTCCACGCCGACCAGGCGCGCGATCGTCGACCGGACGCCATCGGCGCCGACCGTCCAGTCTGCCGTCACGAGGTTCTCGCGACCGGTCGCGCGGTCGCGGATCCAGGCGCCGCGCACACGGCCGCCCGCCGTCTCCAGCCGAACCGCGGAGGACCGCACTCGCAGCTCGGCCCCGCATTCGGCGGCGTGCGACGCCAGCCGCGCATCGAACATCTGGCGCTCGACGCCCCAGGCGCTTCGCGGCCCGCTCCGGTCCGCGTATCGGACGATGGTTGCCCGTCCGCCCGCGTGCAGCCGCATGCCGTCCAGGGGGACGGCCGCATCGGTCCAATCGTCCGGGGGGAGGCCGATCCGCGCAAGCTCCTCGATGATTCGCGGGCTTGCATACTCGGCGCACGCCTTCGGGCGTGGATGCCTGGACGACTCAATCAAGAGGACCGATGCGCCGGCGCGGGACATCGAGGCCGCCAGCGCAGAGCCCGCAGGTCCGGCGCCGACGACGAGGAGGTCGACGTGCCTCATCGGCCGGCCCGTCGCACAGCGGCGGTCGCCACGCGCGGCATGAAGCCCAGCGAGCGCCAGCGCACCACGAGGCCTGCCAGCGCGAGTAACCCGTCCAGCTCGGCGAGCGTGTATGCGCGGCGAACGGATGCCAGGCCGTCCACACGGGTGGTTCGGCACCGACCCAGCAGCGCCACGGCAACGCCGGTGGCCACGAATGGCAGCAGGCCCCGGCGCAGGTCGTTGACGACCACGCCGTGACGCGCGACACGGGCCATCTCGCGCAGGGCGGCGACCGCGTCCGCCGGATCCAGGTGGTGGAGCAGGAGCGAGCAGTGGCTCACGTCAAAGGCATCGTCCGGATAGGGCAGTGCTCGGCCATCGCCCTCGAGCACCTCGACAAGAGGCTCGTGCGCAGTCTGCTTGCGCGCGACCGCCAGGACATCGGGGTGCGCGTCGACGGCCACCGTTCGCCAGCCGCGGCTCGCGAAGGCGAGCGCCATGTCGCCCCGGCCCGCCCCGACGTCGAGGATGGTCGGGTCAGTCTCCGCCGGCGCGAGCCGGCGGATCGCGGCGGCACTCGCCGACACCCCACCGGACAGGCGCCCGAGGCGAGCGAGATCGGCGAGGTTCCGGTCGAGCTCCGCCGGTTCGACGACGTCTCCATCGAGCGACTCGGTGAGATCGGCCCTCCCCAGCAGCCGGCGATGCTCACGCAGGCGTCGCGACGTGCGGAGCAGCCGCGGAGCGATCCGGCGAGCGTCGTCGTCTGCGATTCGGTGCCGGGTGGCCACCAGGGCGCTCCTCGTCATTGGCGAGGCCAGCATCTTGCGCGTGT
>DASWGW010000114.1:0-5532 GCA_036393435.1 Candidatus Limnocylindria bacterium
GGCGTCGCGGGCGCGCCCGGAAACTCGGGCAGGAACGGGCGCACGTCGGGCCGCACGAGCAGCCGCGAGCCGCGCACCCCGACGTAGAGGAGATACCCGCCGGCGGCCGCGCCGAAGGCGCGCCCCACCGCCCGCAGCAAGGCCCGGATCATCCGCCCGCGGAGCCGCCCTCGCCCGCGCCTCGCGTCTGGCGCATCACCCCGGTGATCGGCCGCGTGAGCTCGGAGAGCTCCATCGGCACGATCCACTTCGTGCTCTCGCCCGCGGCCAGCGCCTTGAGCGCGTCGAGGTACTGCAGCGCCATCGTCTTCTCGTCGATGCCCTTCGCCGCGCCGAAGATGGTCTTGAGCGCGTTCGCGTAGCCCTCCGCGCGCAGGATCTGGGACTGGCGCTCGCCCTCCGCCCGCAGGATGTTCGACTGCTTGTCGCCCTCCGCGACGTTGATGGTCGCCTGCCGCGTGCCCTCCGACTCGGTGATGAGCGCGCGGCGGTTGCGCTCCGCGCTCATCTGGCGGTTCATGGCGTCCTGGATGTCGCGCGGCGGGACGATCTCGCGGATCTCGACGCTCGTGATCTTGACGCCCCAGCGCGCCGTCACCTCGTCGAGCTTGGCGCGCAGGACGTTGTTGATCTCCTCGCGCTTGGCCAGCACGTCGTCGAGCAGGATGTCGCCGATCACCGCGCGCAGCGTCGTCGCCGCCAGCGCCTGGCTGGCGCCGGTGAAGTCGACCACGGCGGTGACGGTCACGTCGGGCTGGAAGACCTTCGAGTACACCAGGAAGTCGATGCTGATCGGCGCGTTGTCCTTGGTGATGCAGCTCTGCTGCGGGATCTCCAGGAAGCGCTCGCGGAGGTCCACCTTGACCGCCTGTTGGACGAACGGGATGAGGAGCACGATGCCCGGACCACGCGCTCCCTGCAGCCGTCCGAAGAAGAACACGACCAGGCGCTCGTACTCGCGGACGATGTGGACGATGGTGAAGATCAGCCACACCGCCAGCAGGACGCCGACGACGAGGAGGATCAGGCCGACGGGTTCGTCGAAGCTCATGAAATGTCTCCCTCCGTTCTCTGCGAACCGCCGGCGGGTGTCGGCTCGACGATCAGCTCGAGGCCGTCGACCGCCACCACGCGCACCTGGGTCCCTGCCCCGATCTCGGCGCCGCTCGTCCGGGCGGACCAGCTCTCCCCGCCAGCATAGGCGATCCCCGTGGGACCGATGATGGTCTGGGCAGTTCCGGATGTCCCCACCAGCGCCCCGACCGGCGCGTTCGACAGCCCGCCGCGCTGCCGCCGCATCTGCATCATGGCGCGCACGAGCACCCAGACGTAGACCACCCCCACGGCGACGACGATCGCGATCAGCCACGGGCTGACGCTGACCTGGATCGACTCGACGCCCGGCTCCACGCCGGTCCACAGCGCGAACGCTCCGAGCACCAGCGCCAGGACCCCGCCCACCGTGAGCAGGCCGTACGAGGCCACGACCACCTCCAGCGCGAGCAGTCCCACGCCGATGAGGATCAGCAGCAGGCCACCGACGTTGAGCGGCAGCGCATTCGAGCCGATGAACGCCACCACGATCGCGATGGCGCCGACGATCCCGGAGAAGAAGTTCGGGTGGAACAGCTCCGCGATGATCCCGTAGAAGCCGATGGTGAACAGGATGAAGGCGACGTTCGGGTCGGACAGGACGTGCAGCAGGCCCTGCCCGAAGTTCATCTCGAGCTGCGTGATCGGCAGTCCCGACAGCTCGGGGAGTGGCTCGCCGTCGAACGTGAAGGCACGGCCGTCGGCTCGGGCCCCCGCGTCGATCCCGGCGAGGAGCGAGAGCAGGTCCTCGGCCACGAGGTCCGCGACCGGCGGCCGCATCTCGGCCGCCTCCGCGGCGCTGATGCTCGCGGAGTCGCGCACCGCCGACTCGGCCCAGTCCGCGTTCCGCTCGTGCCGCTCGGCGAGCGACCGGATCCGTGCCACGGCGTCATTGGTGACCTTCTTCGCCAGCGTCTCGGGGAGATCCTCACCCGAGCCGCCGATGACGGAGGCGGCGCCGATGTTCGTGTTCGGCGCCATGGCGGCCACGTCCGCGGCCAGGACGATGAAGGTGGCCGCCGACCCGGCCCTCGCGCCCCCGGGCGCGACCCAGGCGATGACCGGGACCTCGCTGGCCAGGATGGCCTTGATGATGCGATCCATGCTCGTCAGCTCACCGCCCGGCGAGTCGATCTGGATGATCGCGGCGGCGTTGCCGGCCTCCCCCGCGACGCGGAGCGCCTCCTCGATGTACGCGGCATTGACCTGGTCGATGACGCCGGCCAGGTCGATATGCGCGATCTCCTCGCCCTGCGCCGCCGCCGGCGCGGCGAGAGCCACGATCCCGACCGCCAGGCACGCCGCCGCCAGGGCGCGATGAAGCATGATTCGAGTATAGGAAGCCGACGCCGCGAATGCCGCCGAGCGTCAGGCCGGGCCGGTCACGCCGAGGAGGCTCGAGGCCACGAGCCTCGACCACGTCTCGAGCCGTTCCCAGCTCGCGGCCACCGCGTCGCGGCCGGTGAAGGAGCCGACGAGCTTGTCGCGCTCGCGCACCTGCACAGGACCCCCATCGGCCTCGACGCTGAACACGACCCCCAGGTGCACCGCCCCGACCGGGTTCGAGTCGTCGTTGAGCAGCCCGACCAGGCGGAACTCCGGCTCCCAGGGCGCGTCGAGCTCCTCGTCCCACTCCCGGCGCAGCCCGGCCAGGAGCGCATCCTTCCCCTCGTCGACAGGGTTGACGTGGCCGCCGACCCCGATGCTCGCCCTGCCGTGAAGCCGGGCGTCGCCGCCGGCATCGGTCCGATGCATGAGGAACACCGCGCCGGCGTCGCGCACCACGACGTACGGGATCAGCTGCTTGAAGGTCGGCTCGGTCTCGGCGAGCGCGCGCTCGAGGTAGCGCCCATCCTCCGCCACCGCGCCACGCAGCTGCGCCAGGACCGAATCGTCGGCAGGACGCAGCCCGTGAAAGTCGCAGCCCCCTGGAACGGCGCCGCGCGGCAGGACGAGGACGAGCTCACCCATTCGTCAGGTGGCTCACGACGCCTCGAGCGGGCCCTCCCGGGCCAGGCGCAGGGCGAGCTCCACCGCCTCGCGCGGCGTCCGGACACGATGGATGCGCGGGCCTCCCAGGCGGTGCTCGGACTCCACGCGCCACGAGGAGAGCGCCACCACGTGCCTGCCCATTCGCAACGCGAGGCCGATCTCGGACAGCGTCCCGTGTCGTCCGCCGACGGCGATCACGCAGTCGGCCGAGGTGACCACCACCAGGTTGCGCACGACGCCGAGCCCGGTGGCGATGGGAGTGCGGATGTACTCGTTCGCATCGGCGGCGTTGGCGGTGGGCAGGATGCCGATCGTCTCGCCGCCCGCGCCCAGCGCCCCGCGCGCCGCGGCGCGCATGACGCCCCCCAGCCCGCCGGTGATGACGGTCGCTCCCCCGCGCGCGAGCTGCTGGCCGATCTCCTCCGCCCACTCGAGGATGCGGTGCGCATCCGGTCCGTGCGGGTCGGAGTCGCCGACCACGGCGACGTACGGCGGCCGCAGCCGCGCCGGCAGCTCAGACACGGGCACCGACCCCCAGCGGGATGGTGGCGAGGACCTCGTACCGGGCAGGGCCTCGGCCGAGGTGGCTGCGCATCAGATCCACGCGCTCGACGACCAGGTTGCCCTCGGGCGGTCGCGCGGACGCGACCCACGGGCGCAGGTCGAGCGGCGCGGAGCGCGCGCGGCCGAGCGTGACGTGGCCGCGCACGGGCGCGGCTTCGGGGAGGGCGAGGGCGCGCCGCACGGAGTCGGCAAGGGAGTGAAGCCGCCCTGCCGGATCCGACACGCCGTACCAGGCGACCCGAGCGCGCGAGGTCGAGGGAAAGCCGCCGACATCTCCGGTGCGCAGCACGGACGCCTCCTGCCCGCGGTCGACGGCCTCGAGCGCCTCCGCGAGGCGCCCGACGTCCGCGGCGGGGACCGCGCCCAGGAACGCGAGGGTCAGGTGCCAGCTCTCGGGCTCGGACCAGCGCAGGCCGGCGAGGTCCGGCCGCTCACGCCACGCCCCGACCGCGGATGCGAGCGTCGCGCGCAGCTCCTGCCCGACCGGGACGGCCACGAAGCAGCGCCACGATTCGGTCACGCGGCTCGCGCCCCGTGGAGCCTGGCGTCCACGATCGGGATCAGCTGGTCGAGCGAGGTGATGACCGGCACGCCCTCGGGAACGTCCTTCGCCGCGTGCCGGCCGAAGCGGTCGATCAGCACCGGCGTGATCCCTACGGCGCGAGCACCCTCGACATCGGCGCCGATGTGGTCGCCGACGTGGATGACGCTTTCCGGGGCGGCGCCGGCCTGCTCGAGGGCCCACTCGAAGATGCGGCGGTGTGGCTTCTCATAGCCGATGCGGGCGCTGGCGGCGATGAAGTCGAAGGCCGACACGATGTCGAGCGCATGCAGCAGCTCCGGCAGGTTCCAGACCCAGTTGCTCACCGCGGCGATGGTGAGATTACGCTCCTTGAGCGCGGCCAGCGCGGGGTATGCATCCGGGAAGACGTGCCAGTGGCTCGTGAGCAGGAAGAGCTCCCCGAGCCGGCGGTAGAAGGCCTCCGGCATCGGTTCAAGGCCGAGGGCGGCGATCGCGGCGCCGTCCAGCTCGACGGTGCGGCGAAAGCTCGTCTCCTCGGACGGGTCGAAACCGCCCTCCATGCCCCAGCCGCCGTGGCGGTACGCATCGCGCAGGGCGCGGTCGAGCTCGTCGATCTCGACCCTGACGCCGAACTCCTCGAATGCGAGTGCGTACACGTGCTCCCACGAGGGGTTCGGCCGCATGATCGTGTCGCCGATGTCCAGGAACACGGCGCGCAGTGGCGCGCCGGCATCGGTCTGTCGTGGGCCCATCACCCGATACAGCCTAGCGCAGGTCGGGTGGCGGTCGGGACCACCGGTCAGGCGGTGGTGGCGGCGCCTCGCGAGCGGAGCAGCTGGTCGATCTCCGCCTTGAAGCGGATGCCCGACGAGTGGCGGCTGAGCCACCGCAGGTAGTCGATGTCCCAGCGCGCGACCTGCGAGAGCGACCATCCGGCGTAACGACCGAAGCTCAACCGGGCGGAGTGGGCGTCCGACGGCACCGCCACGGGGGGTGCAAGTGGGGATACGTCGGCCGCCGCGACGGTCTGCGACATGCGCCGTCGCCGATCGAAGGCCGCGCGCGCGCCGGGGGTCTTGATCAGGGCGTACGCCAGGTTGATCTCACTCATCCGACGCGCCGCGTACTCGCTCGAGTCGCGGTCGGGATGAAACTTGAAGGCGAGCGCCCGGAAGGCCGCCCGGATGACCTCGTCCTCGGCGGTGTGCAGGACCTGCAGCACCACGTATGGATCGAGCGGTGGACTCGGCTCCATTCAGTCGTTGTAGAGCCGTTCCTCGATCAGCTTCTCCCCGGTCACGCGCCCGGTCGGATCGAAGCAGCTGTATTCGAAGAGCTTCTCGTACTCCAGGTCGATGTTG
>DASWGW010000115.1:0-1874 GCA_036393435.1 Candidatus Limnocylindria bacterium
TGCGTCGCGCCGCAGCGGCCGGCGACGGTCCGGTGAGGCTGAACGCTGAGCCGATGGCGACCTACCGCGCCCGCTTCGCGGAGGCGATCGCCGATGACATGGCCATGCCTCGTGCCCTCGCCGCGGCACACGAGGTCGCGGGCGCGGACGACCTGACCGATCCGCAGCGTGCGGCCCTGCTCCTCGACTTCGATCGAGTCCTGGGCCTCGACCTTGCCGCCGCCCCGCCGACCGACGAGCCTCCACTGCCGGAGGGCGCGGCCGAGCTTCTGGAGCGGCGGGAGGCGGCGCGTCAGGGTCGCGACTGGGCGGCGTCGGACGCGCTGCGCGATGAGCTCGCCGCGATCGGCGTCGAGGTGCGCGACACGCCGGACGGGCAGGTCACGAGCACCCGCCGCTGACCCGACGCCCGAAGCGCCGATGAATCGCTGATCTGACGCCTCGAGGGGCCACTCAGGTGCGATTCCGGCGATTCATCGGTCGTCAGGTCACTCGTTGTTCAGGAGCGTCGGCAGCTCCGCCACGAGCTTCGAGCGCGCCCACATCGGCCCAAGGCGCGCGTCGCTAGCGGCGGCGTGGGCCGCAAGGTCGGTGTGCGGGCCGAACAGGATCATGCGCGCTGACGGGGCCGAGGCCCGCCAGGCCGCGAGCGCATCGGCCCAGTCAGGGGCACGTGCGGACCAGTCCACCAGCACCAGGTCGGCGGGCGGCTCGGCCGGCAGGTCGGACGGCGCATCGGCGCGCAGCAGGGAGGCCCCGCTGACGGCCGCTGCAGCCTCGATTCGACTGAAGAGCATGAGGTCGCTGACGACCGCGGCCACCCTCACCGCTCGGGCGGCTCTCCCTGCGAGCCTTGCGAGCTCTCGGCCACCGCGGCGTGCTGCGCGACCCCGTTCCCGTTGCTCACCTGCTGGTCGGTGACGAACCGCGCCAGGCGCATCGGGTAGACGCCGATCACCACCGGCGCGTTTACCTCGACCGACAGCTCGATGCCGACCTCGTCCCTTCGCCACAGGTCCTCGAGCTTGCTTGCCTCGCGCTCGGGCAGGCCGATGTAGGCGGACGTGCCGTTCCGACTCACCAGGCTCATCGCATCCGGCTCCAGCGCGAAGCGGCGCCGGATGTCGGCGACCGCCACGAAGGGCCGCGAGGTGAGGTACCTGCGGAGGCTCGAGGTGCTCGGCCGTTTGTTGGCTGACATGGCTTGGAGCAGCAGTCTACGCCTGACGGGGCTCGCCGTCCGGGTGGTGGTCGTGGCCCCTAGGAGCGCTCTCCGAGGACGCTGCGCAGCACGAAGAGGACGTTCGCCGGCCGCTCCGCCAGCCGTCGCATGAAGTACGGGTACCACTCGGAGCCGTACGGCACGTAGATGCGGAGCCGATGGCCCCGCGCCAGCAGCTGGCGCTGGAGGTCGCGCCGGATGCCGTACAGCATCTGGAATTCGAAGCGGTCCGGCGGGACGCCCCGCTCGGTCGCCACCGCCGCGACGCGCTCGATCATCTGTGGATCGTGGGTGGCCACACCGGGGTAAGCGTCGGCCTCGAGGAGCCGCGTGCAGAGCTGCACGAAGGCGTCGCCGATGGCCTCGCGATCCAGGTGCGCGACCTCCGGGCTCTCGAGGTAGGCGCCCTTGCAGATCCGCGTCCGGACGCGCTCCGCGGCAAGGGACTCGGCATCCTCGGGCGAGCGCCGCAGGTAGGACTGGAGGACCGGCCCGACGTCGTGACCGCCGGCACGAAGCCGCCGAACCACCTCCAGCGTGCGGTCCGTGTAGGCGGAGGACTCCATGTCGATGCGCACGAACACGCCGTGCCGCCCACCGGCCGCGACGACGGGCTCGAGGACGGCCAGGCACTCCTCGACGCCGAGGTCCA
>DASWGW010000116.1:0-2801 GCA_036393435.1 Candidatus Limnocylindria bacterium
TGAACTGCCCCTCCTGCGGCGCCCCAACCTCTCCGGCCTTCAGCTTCTGCCCGTCGTGCGGGATCGGGCTGGCGACTCCGCACGAGAGGGAGCCGCTCGCCATCGACGGCGGCGACGGAGGGCCAGCCCGGGCGATCGCCGAGCGAGCGGCACCACTGGCCGAGCGCCGCCTGGTCTCGGTCATGTTCATCGACCTGGTCGGCTTCACGACCCTGTCCGAGTCGCTCGACCCCGAGGACGTGCGGGAGATCCAGTCGCGCTACTTCGAATCGGCGCGCGCCACGGTGACTCATTACGGCGGGGCGCTCGAGAAGTTCATCGGTGACGCCGTGGTGGCCGTGTGGGGCACCCCCGTCGCGCACGAGAACGATGGCGAACGCGCGGTGCGCGCCGGCCTGGAGATGGTCACCAACGTGGCGGCCATGTTCGCCCCATCGGGCAGCGGGCACCTGGAAGCCCGTGCCGCGGTGACCACCGGCGAGGCCGCGGTCACCTTCGCAACCCAGGGCGAGGGGATGGTCACCGGCGACCTCGTCAACACGGCATCCAGGCTGCAGGAGGCGGCCACGCCCGGCACGGTGCTGGTCGACGACGCAACCCGGCACGTGGTCGGCAAGGCGATCGGCTTCGAGCCTGCCGGAGAGCGAAGCCTGAAGGGAAGGGCCATCCCGGTCGCCGCCTGGCGCGCCCTGGACGCCGTGCCCCAGGCCGTCAGCGAGTCGCGCACCGGCCACAGCGGGCCGTTCGTCGGTCGCGAGGCGGAGCTGCGCGCGCTGCAGGAGCTCCTGGCCGCCACGGCCAGCGAGCGGCGCATGCGCGTGGTGTCGGTGGTTGGGATCGCCGGGATCGGCAAGAGCCGGCTCGCCTGGGAGCTGGAGCAGCTGGCGGCGGCCACGCCGCGCTCGCGCTGGCTCGCCGGCCGGCCGCCCGGCTGGGGCGAGCGGGTCGCCTTCGCCCCGCTGGCCGAGATGCTGCGCCGCAGCGCGGGCATCTCGGAGACGGACCCCGCAGAGATGGTCCGCCGCGCGCTGGGCGAGGCCCTGGGCCGGCTGGTGCCGGATTCGGCCGAGCGGGAGTGGATGGAGCCGCACCTGCTTGCGCTGCTGGAGCCGGCGGAATCGGCCGCGGGACAGCGTGAGGAGCCCTTTGCCGCCTGGCGCCGCTTCCTGGAGGCAGAGGCGGAGACGGCGCCGCTCACCCTCGTCTTCGAAGACCTTCAATGGGCCGATGCGGAGCTGCTCGACTTCATCGACTACCTCGCGGACTGGTCACGCCACCAGCCGATCCTGGTCCTGACCCTGGGCCGCCCCGAGCTGCTCGAGGCGCGGCCCACCTGGGGAGCGGGGATGCCGCAGTTCACCGCCATGCACCTGGAGGGCCTCCCGGACGAAGCGGTCGATAGCCTGGTGCGAGCCCTGGCTCCTGACCTGCCCGATGCCACCGTCACTCGCATTCGGCAGCGTGCCGACGGCGTGCCGCTCTACGCGGTCGAGATGGCCCGCATGCTGACCGAGCCGCGGCCGCAGCCGGGGGCGCGCCGAACGGTGGAGATCCCCGAGTCGCTGCACGCGCTCATCGCGGCGCGGATCGACGCGTTGCCGGGTCCGGAGCGCTCGCTGCTGTTCACCGCGGCCGTGCTCGGCCGGCGCTTCCGTCCCGAGGTGCTTGGCGCGCTCTCGGGCATGGACCGCGCCGCGCTCGGCGATCGCCTGCGGGCGCTGCTGCGGCGCGAGTTCCTGTCGATGGACGACGAGCCGCGCTCGCCGGGACGCGGTCAGCTCAGCTTCGTGCAGGACCTCGTGCGCGAGGTGGCATACAACACACTTTCCCGGCGCGAGCGCCGATCGCAGCACCTGGCCGTGATCGGCTATCTCGAGTCGATCGACGACCCCGACCTGATCGAGCCGATCGCCGAGCACCTGCTCGCCGCCCACGCCGCCATCGGCAGCGACCAGCGGGACGAGGATGCCGTCGCCGAGCGGGCTCGCGACGCGCTGCGCCTTGCCGCCGCGCGCGCGCAAGCGCTGCATGCGCCCCAGCGGGCGCTCGTCCACCTGGAGCACGCGCTGACGCTGACCACGGACCCACCGGCCCGCGCCGACCTGGCCGAGGCCGCTGGTACCGCGGCGCGCGCGGCCGCGCGGTTCGAGAAGGCGGAGGAGTACCTGCGCGAGGCGATCGACCTTCGGGACGCGCAGGGCGACGCGATGCGGTCAGCCCGTCATCGCGCCCAGCTGGCCAGCCTGCTGCTCCAGGCGCAGCGCTCCGACACGGCGCTGGCCGAGCTGGAGGCGGCCTGGAACGCAACGTCGAGGGGCGGCGAGGGCGGGCAGGGCACGCTTGAGCTGCCGGCGGAGCTGGCACGCGCCCACCTGCTGCGCGGCGACAACGACCGCGCGGTGGACTGGGCGGAGCGCGCCATCGCCTCGGCCGATGCGGCCGAGGCGTCAGCCATCAGCCGCGGCGTGGCGATCGACGCGCGAGTGACGCTCGGCACCGCCCGCGCCGGGCAGGGTGCGGCCGAGGACGGCATGTCCGAGCTGCGCCAGGCAATCGCCGACGCGCAGGAGCTGGGGCTCGGCTCGGCCGAGCTGCGTGCGCTCAACAACCTTGCCTGGCTCACCGTGAGCGACGATCCACGCGCCACCCTCGACACCGCTCGCCGCGGGCTGGAGCTGGCCGAGCGGCTGGGCAACCGCGAGATGGCGCTCCAGCTGCTCGACATCGCGACCATCGTGGCGATCGACACCGGCGACTGGGACTGGGCCCTGGGCGCGCTGGAGGAGGCGTCGGCCGGCGAC
>DASWGW010000117.1:0-25576 GCA_036393435.1 Candidatus Limnocylindria bacterium
CCATGGGCGACGTGGACGCCGCGTGGGGTCAGCGCGAGTGGGTGGCGGCGCAGGCGGACGCTGATGGCAGCCTGCCCGAGCAGGTCAGCGGTCACCTCCTTCATCCCGTTCGCCTGGCCGAGTGGCAGGAGAGCTGGGGGCCGGTCGCGCGGCCGCTGCTGTGGTCACATGCCATGTACCTGAATCTGCACGGCGAGTTGCGCGCCAACCGGTGATCCGCCACCGGCCGGCAGGGCGCGGCCACCCCTATGAGGCCGACGACGAGCAGCGCGTGCCGGTACTGCCCATCGCGGGTGAGCCGATCGAGATTCGGGCCAGCAGCCACGGGTCGCTCAGCGCCGCCCACCTCGA
The DNA here is from genome assembly GCA_036393435.1 of Candidatus Limnocylindria bacterium. Classification (GTDB taxonomy): domain Bacteria; phylum Chloroflexota; class Limnocylindria; order QHBO01; family QHBO01; genus JACDBZ01. The sequence goes on from DASWGW010000117.1 coordinate 352, forward strand.
GCTCGACCCGGGACGCCGCGTGCCTCTCACCGATGCCGGCCTTGCTCAGGACGGCCGGCGCCGCTGGCGCGCCAGCCTCATCGTGCCGCCGGTGGCGGAGGCCCTTCGATACCGCCTTGTCGCCGCCGACGGTTCATCTGCGACGCGCTGGCATCGACTTGAGTCAGCCGCGTGGGAGGCGCGCGGCGGCTGGAGCCTTCAGGTTCTGCCTCGGGTTGGCCGCTGCGAGCTCCGCCCGGACTCGGATGCCCAGCCAGCCCACCCACGCGTGGTGTCCGGTAGCCTCACGTGGCTGCGCAGCGCGCACGGCGTGCATCGCGTTCGGCTGGCGCTCGCGTTAGGGACCGCGGAGCGGCTGATCGGCTTCGGGGAGCGGTACGACCGCCTCGATCAGCGCGGCAGCCGGCTCGACGCACGTGTCTACGAGCCCTACAAGCGTCAATGGGCCGGCACGCGCACTTACCTGCCGATGCCGTTCTTCATCAGCAGCGGCGGCTGGGGCGCTTGGGTGGCCGCCTCGCGACGCACCTGGTTCGACCTTGGCGCCAGCGACCCGGGTCGGCTCTGGCTCGAAGCGGACCTGGACCCGACCGATCCACACCTGCGCCTGGAGCTGTACGAGGGCAGCCCGCAGCAAGTCCTGGCCTCCTTCCTCGAGCGTGCGGGTCCGGCCGCATTGCCGCCGGACTGGGTCTTCCAACCGTGGATGAGCGGCAACGAGTGGAACACGCAGGAGCGGGTGATGGCCGAGGTGCGCCGCGGCGAGGAGCTCGGCATCCCTGCGGGAGTGGTGGTCATCGAAGCCTGGAGCGACGAGGCCAGCTTTACGATCTTTCGCGACGCGGAGTACGAGCCCAGAGCCGACGGCTCGCCGCATCGGCTTGGCGACTTTCGCTTCCCGCCCGAAGGCGCCTGGCCCGACCCCAAGGGCATGGTCGAGGAGCTCCACCGCAGTGACACGCGCCTCCTGCTGTGGCAGGTGCCGCTCATGAAGCGCCGGCGCGATCTCACCGGCCAGGCGATATACGACTGGGACACCATGCTCGCCCGCGGCTACGGCGTGAGGACCGCCAACGGCCGTCCATACCGCAACCGCGGATGGTGGTTCCCCGGCGCGTTGATGCCGGACTTCACGAACCCCGAGGCGCGCGACTGGTGGCTGGCGAAGCGCCGCTACCTTGTCGAGGAGCTCGGCATCGACGGCTTCAAGACCGATGGCGGCGAGCACGCCTGGGGCGACGACCTGCGCTACGCGGATGGGCGGCGCGGCGCCGAGGTCAACAACGAGTACCCCGTCCTGTACCAGGCGGCCTACCACGCGCTGCTGAAGGCCCACCGACCTGACGGCGTGACGTTCAGCCGCTCCGGGTTCACGGGCTCCGCTCGCTATCCGGCTTTCTGGGCGGGCGATGAGGACTCGACGTGGGAGGCCTTCCGCGCAGCGATCATCGCCGGCCAGCAGGCCGGCGCTTCCGGCATCTTCTTCTGGGGCTGGGACATCGGCGGTTTCTCGGGCGAGATCCCGAGCGCCGAACTCTACCTGCGATCGACGGCGATGGCCTGTTTCTGCCCGATCATGCAGTACCACTCCGAGTTCAACGGGCACCGCGCTCCGTCCCGGGATCGCACGCCGTGGAACATCGCCGAGCGCACCGGCGACGAGCGGGTCACTCCCGTCTATCGCAAGTTCGCCCGCCTTCGGGAACGCCTCGTTCCGTACCTGGTTCGTGAGGCGCGTCATGCCGCGCGAACCGGTCTACCGCTGATGCGGCCGCTGGCCTTCGACGATCCAAGCGATGCGACGGCATGGGAGCATCCGCTCCAATACCGCTTGGGCCGCGATCTGGTCATCGCTCCCGTCACCGAGCCGGGCGCGACAGCCTGGAGCCTCTACCTTCCGGAAGGCGAATGGACCGACCTGTGGACCGGCGAGCTGTCATTCGGGTCGGCGACCGTTGACACGCCAATCGAATCGATACCGGTCTTCGTGCGTGCCGCCGCTGCACGCTCGCTGAGGGCGCGGCTGCGCCTCGCGGAGATCTGATCCTCCTCAGCAGCACCTCGCGCATCCTCCGTTCCCGGTGTGACCCGACCCACGATCAGGTTGCCGTTGCGTGGCGTTCCACGGCGGCGAGCGGGAGCCAGAGCCAGTCGGGCCGGTTGCTCGCCTCGTAGCGGACCTCGTAGCACGCCTTCTCGATCTCGAAGGCCGCGAGGAGTTGCCGCTCGTCCGGCCCGACGTCGCCGTACCCGTCGAGGAACGCCGCCCGCGCCCCCGCCAGCCAGGGCGCGGCCTCGAACCCGGGAGAGTGCGCGCCGGCCTCGGCGGTGCGCGCGGCGTAGTCGAGGCTGCGAAGCATGCCGGCGACGTCCTTCAGCGGCGAGCCGGGTGCTCGGCGCTCGGCCAGCGGGCGCGCGGGCTCGCCCTCGAAGTCTATGACGCTGAACCCGCCGTCCGGCCGGGCCAGCAGCTGTCCCAGGTGGTAGTCGCCGTGGATGCGGCTCACGCGCGCCTCGCCGGTCGCAGACCCGAAGGCCTCGGCGAGGCGCGCGGTGATCCGCGGCGCGAGGGCCACCAGCCGATCGTGCGCCGGGCCGCTCACCGCGGTCACCGCGTGCGCCAGCTGCCGCTCCGCAGATGCCCGCCATGCCGCCGTCTCCTCGACGGCCGCCGCCCGTGCCGGGAACGCCGGATCGTCCGGCCGCGACGCCAGCGCGGCGTGCATCCGCGCCGTCAGCTCCCCGATGCGCCGGACCAGGGCGTTCGCGCCGGCGGAGTCGTCCGCCAGGGCCCGAAGCACGGTGGCCCACGCGTCACCGGTGGATGGCACGAACGCCTGGAGCATGGCGGCCGCGCAGGCGGCGCCATCGGCCTGGTAGGTCATCGCGCCGGCCAGGGCCGGCGTATCGGCGAAGCCGGCATCGGTCAGGAAGGCGCTGACCTCGACCTCCGGATTCTCGCCCTCCTCGAGCAGCCGGTACAGCTTCAGGATGAGGCGCTCCCCGACCAGGACGGAGGTGTTCGACTGCTCGACGCCCAGGCGCCGCTCTCGCATCTCGCCCGAGAGCAGCTCGTCGAGGGCGCCGGTCCGGGAGCCGCGAAATCGGCCGCGGATGCCGGGCAGCTCGGCGTCGCCCGCAATCGCGCCGGCGAGCGCGGCCCAGGCGCCCTCGCCGTCACGCGGCTCGCGACCCTCGACGGTCGGAGCCAGGTACAGGTGGCTCTCGCCGCCGTCCGCGTACGCGACGGCCAGCACGGTCAGCGCCGCTCCACCTCCGAGCGGCGCAGTGTCGAACTCCGAGACCGCGGCCACCGGTCGCCGCTTGGAGCGGAACCAGCGCTGCGCGACGATCCACTCGGCGGTGAGGGTGCGTTCCACGTCCTAGTAACCAGGTGACTGGTACGCAGCAGGGTGGCGGCTGAATGTGCGACGAACCTGGGTATATCTATGCCGATCCGGGCAGACGAGCCGCACCAAGCTGCGCACCAGTAATGACAATGCTGAGCCGCGGGCAGCGCGCGGCAACGAGTGCCTAGCCACCGGGCTCGGTGAGCTCGAACCAGAAGAAGTCGTGCGGCCCGAGGGTGAGCAGGTACGGCAGCTCGCCGATGGGCGGGAAGTGGACGCGCCCGATGAGCTCGACCGGCACGCGCCCGCGGAAGCGCGCGAGGTCCAGCTCGACGTACTGCGCGAAGCGCGACAGGCTCGCGACGCACAGCACCGAGACGCCCTCGTGCTCGCGGAGGTACGCCACCACGCGGCGGTTGTCGGGGTGCAGGAACTCGAGCGTGCCGCGGCCGAAGACCGGGTGCGCGCGACGGATGCGGACCAGCCGCTTCGTCCAGTTCAGCAGCGAGCCCGGAATGCGCTGCTGCGCCTCGACGTTGACGGCCTGGTAGCCGTAGACGGGGTCGGCCACCACCGGCGCGTACAGGGCATGCACGTCGGCCTTCGAGAAGCCGGCATTGCGGTCGCCCGTCCACTGCATCGGGGTCCGAACGCCGGCGCGATCGCCCAGGAAGACGTTGTCGCCCATCCCGATTTCGTCGCCGTAGTAGAGGACCGGCGTGCCCTTCATGCTGAACAGCAGCGAGTTCAGCAGCTCGAGGCGCCGACGGCTGTTGTCGACGAGCGGAGCCAGGCGCCGCCGGATGCCGAGGTTGATGCGCATGCGGGCATCGTGCGCGTACTCGCTGTACATGTAGTCGCGCTCCTCGTCGGTCACCATCTCGAGCGTCAGCTCGTCGTGGTTGCGCAGGAAGAGCGCCCACTGGCAGTCGTCGGGGATGTCCGGCGTCTGGTCCATGATCTCGACGATCGGGAACCGATCCTCGCGTCGCAGCGCGATCCAGACGCGCGGCATGAGCGGGAAGTGGAACGCCATGTGGCATTCGTTCGTGCCGTCGCCGAAGTACGGCAGCACGTCGGGTGGCCACTGGTTGGCCTCGGCAAGGAGCATCCGCCCGGTGTACCGCTCGTCCATCCCGGCGCGCAGCTGGCGCAGCACGGCGTGGGTCTCGGGCAGGTTCTCGCCGCTCGTCCCCTCGCGCTCGACGAGGTACGGCACCGCGTCCAGCCGCAGCCCGTCCACGCCCAGGTCGAGCCAGAAGCGCATGACGCGCATCACGGCGCGCACCACGCGCGGGTTGTCGAAGTTCAGGTCCGGCTGGTGGCTGAAGAACCGATGCCAGTAGTACTGCTGCGTGCCCTGGTCCCAGGCCCAGTTCGACAGCTCGGCGTCGGTGAAGATGACTCGGGCGTCGGCGTAGCGCTCGTCGGTGTCGCTCCACACGTACCAGTCGCGCTTCGCGCTCGCGCGGTCCGCGCGCGCATCGATGAACCACGGGTGCTGATCGCTGGTGTGATTGACGACGAGCTCGGTGATGACGCGCAGGCCGCGCCGATGCGCCTCGCGCACGAAGCGGCGGAACTCGCGCAGCGTCCCGTAGTCCGTGTGGACGCGGGTGAAGTCGGCGATGTCGTATCCGTCGTCGCGCAGCGGGGACGGATAGAACGGCAGCAGCCACACCGCGGTCACGCCCAGCTCGGCGATGTAGTCGAGCTTCTCGGTCAGCCCCCGGAAGTCGCCGACGCCATCGTTCGTGGAGTCGAAGAACGCCTTCACGTGGAGCTCGTAGATGATCGCGTCCTTGTACCAGTTCGGGTCGTCGCGCAGGAGCTGCGGCGCGCCGCGCTCGGGGCGCGGCGCGGCGGGGCTGTCGGTCATCGGTCCTGGAGCCTCCCGGGCCTCAGCGCTCGACCGGCGCGATGGTGAAGATGCGGAACGGGTTTCCGCCGGGGTCGAGGTCGACCGCCAGGTCGGCGCCACGCTGGCGGGTCGACCGCCCGCTGAGCAGGTCGACGAGCCGATACGGCTCATCCCAGCCGACGCCGATCGCCGGCAGGTCCGGATGGAGGATCGCACGCTCCGACGTGGTCGGGTCGCAGTTCACCGCCACGTAGACCGGGTCGCGCCAGCGCCGCGGGAAGCCGGTGAGCGGATCGACCGGACCGTGCGGGAGCGCCTTGCGATAGAACAGCGTCCGTGAGCCCGACACCGGCTCGAAGCGCAGGTTGTCGTAGCCGCGCAGCGCCGGGCGCTCGTGTCGCAGCCGATTGAGCTCTCCGATGAGCAGCTTGATGTTGCCTCGCGCGTTCCAGTCGCGGGCGCGTATCTCGTACTTCTCGCTGTCCAGGTACTCCTCGCGGTCGGCGAGCCGAGCGTTCTCGCACAGCTCCCAGCCGGAGTAGATGCCATACGAGCTCGACAGCGTCGCGGCCAGCACGCTGCGAATGACGAACGCCGGGCGGCCGCGGTCGAGGTGGTGCGGATTGATGTCGGGCGTGTTGGCGAACAGGTTGCCGCGGAAGTACTCGTTCATCTCCGACTGCGTCAGCTCGGTGAGATAGGCGCGAAGCTCGTCGGCGGTCTCGCGCCAGGTGAAGTACGTGTAGCTCTGGGTGAATCCGACCTTCGCGAGCTTCTGCATCATCTTCGGCCGCGTGAACGCCTCCGACAGGAAGATCACCTCAGGGTGCTCGCGCTGGATCTCGGCGATGAGCCAGGCCCAGAACGGGATCGGCTTGGTGTGCGGGTTGTCGACCCGGAACATCTTCACGCCCCGGTCGATCCAGACCCTGAACACCCGCTTCCACTCATGCCACAGCGCCACCCGCGCGGCGGGGTCGTCGGCGTAGAACCAGATCGGGTAGATGTCCTGATACTTCTTCGGCGGGTTCTCGGCGTACTTGATCGTGCCGTCGGGGTCGTGCCGGAACCATTCGGGATGGCTCCTGACGTACGGGTGGTCCGGGGCCGCCTGGATCGCGATGTCCATCGCGAGCTCCATGCCGTGACGCTCGACCGCCTTGCGGAAGTGGATGAACTCCTCCACGCCGCCGAGCTCGGGAGCGACTGCGTCGTGACCGCCGTCGACCGAGCCGATGGCGTACGGCGACCCGACGTCGTCCGGCGTCGACTCCACCGTGTTGTTGCGGCCCTTGCGGTTGACGTGGCCGATGGGGTGGATGGGCGGCAGGTAGACGACGTCGAAGCCCATGGCGGCGATGTCGGCGAGGCGCCACTCCGCGTCGACGAAGGTCGTCGGCGCCGGGTGCTTCGGGTCGCGTCCCTGCGAGCGAGGGAAGAGCTCGTACCACGCGCCGAACCGGGCGCGCTCGCGGTCTACGACGAGCGGCAGCTCCTCCGAGCGCGTCGCCGTCGACCGATCTGGGTGGCGGCGCATGGCGGCGAGCAGCGCATCGGCGGAGAGGGCCTTGACCGCCGCCGCCTCGGTGCGCGCCCTGGTGGCGGCCGCCAGCGCGGTCCGGATGAGCCTGGCGTCGGGACCAGCCTCGGCCGCCTCGGCTCGCAGGAGCGCCGCCTCGAGGAACAGTCGCCCCTCCTCCAGCTCGGTGGCGACCCTGACGCCGGCGGCGACCTTCTTGTCTAGGCCGTCGCGCCAGCCGCCGAAGGCGTCGCGCCAGGCCTTGATCGCGTAGCGGTGCCAGCGGTTGCGGGTGACCTCGACATGTCCCGACCAGCGGTCGTTGTCGACGTAGCGCATCGGCGCCTCCCGCCAGGCCGCTTCGTCGTCGGCGCGCACGAGCAGCGCCGCATCGAGCAGGTCGTGGCCGTCGGCAAAGATGTCCGCGGTGACGAGCAGGACGTCGCCCACCACGCGCTTCACGGGATGCCGGCCGCCCTCGAGCTGCGGCGAGATGCGCTCGATCACGATGGTGCGTCGCGTGCCCACCACGGCCGGCCCCGGCTCGCGGGGCACCTGGAGCGCGCGAGCCACGCGACGCAGGCTCTGCTTGGTCGTCGTCATCGCTGTCTCACAACCCTACTCGATCCGGATTGGCGCGGCGCGCCCTCCATCGGTCTCGGCCACAATGGGACGATGCGCCGACGACCGGTCCATTTGCTGGCCGCCGCCGCCCTCGCGCTGGCCGCATGCGGTTCGCCATCGCCTCCGGCCTCGCCGGGATCCACCCCCTCTCCGGCGGAGTCCGCGGGCAGCGCCGGCGCCGGACCGGCATCGAGCTCCCCGGCAACCTCCTCGGCGCCGCCGATCGCGGACCAGCCCCCGCCGCTCGCGCTGGAGATGGTCGCCGACGGCCTGGCCGACCCGATCAACGTCACGGGAACGCCGGAGGGCTGGCTGCTCGTCAACGAGCGCGGCGGCCGCGTGATCGCCATGCATCCGGCGACCGGCGCGAGCGCCGTGGCGGTCGACATCGGCGACCGGGTGGTGGGAGGCGGCGAGCAGGGGCTGCTGGGCCTCGCGCTGCACCCAGACTGGCCGGACGTCCCACGCGCGTTCGTGCATTACAGCGAGCGCGCCACCGGCGGCGACACCGTCGTGTCGGAGCTCGCGGGCACGCCGGGCAGCGCCGATGCGCCGCCGACCCTGGACGCCGCCAGCGAGCAGGTGCTGCTGCGCGTCGAGCAGCCGTTCCCGAACCACAACGGCGGGCAGCTCGCCTTCGGCCCGGACGGGTTCCTGTACCTGGGGCTGGGTGACGGTGGTGCCGCCAACGACCCGTTCGGCAACGGCCAGAATGCCTCGACGCTGCTCGGCTCGATCCTTCGGCTCGACGTCGCGACGCCGGGCAGGGCGTCGGTTCCCGGCGACAACCCGTTCGCAACCGGCGACGGCGGGGCGGCCGAGGTGTTCCTGTACGGGCTCCGCAACCCGTGGCGCTTCAGCTTCGACCGCGGGACCGGGCTGCTGTGGATCGCGGACGTCGGCCAGGATGCCTTCGAGGAGGTGAACCGCATCGACCCGGCGACGCAGTCCGGGGCTAACCTCGGATGGAACGTGATGGATGGGGCGCACTGCTTCGCCGCGGCGTCGTGCTCGCCCGACGGCCTGGTGCTGCCGCTCGTCGAGTACGGGCAGGGTGGCGGCAACTGCTCGGTCACCGGCGGCTACGTCTACCGCGGCGAGGCCATCCCGGACCTGCGCGGCTGGTACCTGTTCGGCGACTACTGCAGCGGCCTCGTCTTCGGCGTCGCCTCGGACGTGCAGCCGGCCCCCGAGGGGAGTGCTCTGGCGCCGCTGACCGTCCTGGAGAGCGGCCTGCAGATCAGCTCGTTCGGAGAGGACGTCGACGGGGAGCTGTACGTCGCCGATCTCGCCGGCGGTGCCCTCTACCGCGTCGTCGCGGGCTCCTGACCCAGCGCGCCGAGCGCGCGAAGCGAGACCCAGCGGGCACGTCCGATGATCAGGTGGTCGAGCAGCTCGATGTCGAGCAGGCGCCCGGCCTCCGCCAGCTCGGCGGTGATCCGCAGGTCCTCTCCCGACGGCGTCGGGTCGCCGGACGGGTGGTTGTGGACGGCCACCACGGCGGCGGCGCAGGTGCGGACCGCGTCGCGGTAGAGCTCGCCGACTCGCACGGACGACCCGGCGAGGTTTCCGCGGTACACGGTCCGCCGCGCCGTCACCACGTTCTTCGTGTCGAGCAGGAGCACCCGGAGCTCCTCCCGCTCGAGCGCTGCCATGTCGTCGAGCAGCGGCTCCGCCGCGTCGACCGGGCTGCGGATGACCCACGGATCCTCCGGCCACGCGCGGGAGGCCCGGCGTCCGAGCTCGCTGACGGCGGTGACGCGCAGCGACGCGCGGGAGCTCAACCCGGCGACCCGCAGCTCGGCGGGATACGCGCGCAGCACGTCCCGCAGGGAGCCGAAGCGGTCGATCAGCCGTCGGGCCAGGCGGCGCGCCTGCGGGCCGTCGCCGACCGCCAGGGACAGCAGCTCCTCGTCGGTGCAGGCCTCGGCACCCTCGGTCTCGAGCCGCGAGGCCGGCTCGAGGCTCCGCCGTCGGTCGGTCAGCGAGAGGGGGATGGGCGGCATCGGCTGCGTCGTCATTGGCGCACCGAGGGTAGGCAGCCGAGGCTGACCGCCCGCTTACCGGCCGATTACCGGGACCTACACCGGCAGGCGGATGAGCTCGTAGCGGATCAGCAGGGCGATGCCGACGCTGATTGCGTTGAAGGTCGCGTGCATGGCGATGGGGGCCACCAGGCTCCGCGTCCGGCGGTAGATCCAGCCGAACCCCAGGCCGAGCAGGAAGATCGGGAGGAGGGACACGAGAGACTCGTGGATCACCGCGAACAGCACCGCGGAGGCGATGTACGCGAAGCGACGCCCACGCTCCCGCAGCCAGGCGTTGAAGGCGATGCCGCGGAAGAAGACCTCCTCGGCGACGGGCGCCACGATCACCCAGGCGACGACGACGACCCACGGCTCGAGGAATCCGATGGCGCGCTCGGCGACCCCGACGTCCGGCTCCAGCCCCAGGCGCTCGAGGAGCAGGACCACCGCGTAGGTGACCGCAGAGAAGCCGATCCAGGCCAGGATGCCCCAGCCCACCCCCAGGCGCAGCGCGCGAAGCCGCTGGGTGCCGAGCAGCGGCATGGCGAAGGCGACCGCGCGCGGCCGCAGCACGAACGCCCAGCTGACGATGAGGAGCGCGACCTGGGTGCGCGTGATGAGCACGATCCCGCCGGCCAGGCTGGCCCGCCCCTCGCCGAGGACGATCGCAGCAACGTCTTCGGCGAACGGGAGGGTCGCGGCGGTCGCCAGCAGGATGGCGAAGGCGAGCAGCAACACGATCGACGGGCCGCGGTAGCGGTCGGGCGGGAGGACGCGCCGCCGGCGGAGCTGGCGGACGAGCGTGTACACCAGGCCACCGGTGAGCATGAGCGCGCCGAGGATGCCGAGGGCCAGCAGGACCGGCCGCGCCTCGGGTCGCACGAGGCCGACGCTCGCGAGCTCCCCGGTCACGAACGCGCTCATCGCCAGCGCGAAGCCGACGATCGTGAACACCGGCCCCGGCCAGCCGGGCAGCCGCGTCGAGGCCAGGGCGCCCGTCGAGGCCAGGGCGCCCGTCGTTGGGGACGGCCCGTCGAGCCGCGGCCTCTCGTCGGCGAGAGGCGGTGGGGGTGCCTGGGTCAGCTGTTGGTCGCGCGGCGGAGGCGAGCGCGCTCGGCGGTCGGCTCGTCGGCTGCCGGCGTCCCGAGCGGGGTCGCCGGGTGCTCCACGGCGGACGCCGCCGGCTGTCGAGCGGCACGGCGCTCGGCCCGCTCGAACTCGTGCCCGCAGAAGGCGCACAGCGGCCACGTCGGCTCCGCGAGCCGGTTGCAGGACGGGCAGACCCGGTGGAGCCGCGTGCGGCAGTTCGGGCACACCAGCCAGTCGGCGTCGACGCGGTCGCGGCACACCGGGCACAGCTCGTTCCTCTCGACCTCGGCGATGAGGGACTCTTCGGCCAGGCTGCGCTCGTAGACCTCGGCGAGGGTCTCTCGCGGCCGCACGATGAGGTACAGCACCACCGCGAAAAGGAAGAGGAGCGGCGTGAAGAAGATGATGAGCGCGGCCGCGAAGTACGGCAGGATCGGGTTCTCGGTGCGCGCCTGCATGTCACGGAACGCCCAGTAGGCGGTTCCGAGCCAGAGCAGGACGACGTAGATCACGATGAGCTGCGTCGCCAGCTGCACGACCGGGTTGGCCAGGAATCCTTCCCAGAACTCGCCGATCGGCTCGAGAATCGCGTCCATTCAAGGGCCTCGCTGAGGTGAGATCAGGCGCCGCAACGGGCGCCGCCGGTCATGCTAGCACTCCCTCAGCGCGAGGTCGCCAGGCGCTCGAGCGTCGCCACCAGCAGTGCGTGCTCGGCCTCCAGCACCCGCGCGGCGAGGGTCTCCGCGTCGTCGTCCGGACGCACGGCGACGCGCACCTGTGACAGGACTGGGCCGGAGTCGAGCTCCGCGCCCACCTCGTGCACGGTCGCGCCGGTCTCGCGGGCGCCCGACTCGAGTACGGCCCGGTGCACGGCAAGGCCCAGCATGCCGGCTCCGCCGTGCGCGGGCAGCAGGCTGGGGTGGATGTTGATCGTCCTGCCTCCGAACGCGGCGAAATAGCTCTGCGACAGCAGCCGGTCGTAGCCGGCGAGGATGGCGAGGTCGACGCCGGCATCGGTCAGGGCCTGCCCGATCGCTGCGTCCCGGGCCGAGGCGTCACCGCCGAAGTCGGCCCGGCGCAGCACGCGGGCCGGGATGCCGTGCTGCGCCGCGACCTCGAGCGCGCGGACCCCCGCGCGATTGCTCACGACGAGGACCAGCTCGATGCCGTGCGGCTGCGCCCGAAGGATGGCCTCCAGGTTCGATCCCCGTCCCGAGACGAGGATCCCGAGCCTCACGTGAACCGGACGCGCGGCTCGCCCTCGACGACATCCACCACGCGACCGATGCGGCACGCGTCGCCGATCGCGTCCAGCGCTGCATCCGCGTCCGCGGCCGGCACCACGACCGTCATGCCGATGCCGACGTTGAAGGTCGCGACCATCTCGTCGTCGGCGATGTCGCCGCGCTGCTGGATTAGGGTGAAGATCGCGGGGACCGGCCATGAGCCTGTCTCGACCTCGACCCCCAGCCCCGGTGGCAGGGTGCGCGGGATGTTGCCCTCCCAGCCGCCGCCGGTGATGTGCGCCAGGGCTCCGATGTCGCCGCCCCGGCCGCGCAGCGCTCGTCGCAGGAGGCGCACCTCGTCGAGGTACGAGCGGTGCGGCTCCAGGAGCGCGTCGCCGATGGTCCGGCCGCCGTCGGGCATCGGCTCCGCCCAGGCCTCCGGTGGCAGCACGCGCCTCGCCAGGGTGTAGCCGTTGGTATGCAGCCCGCTGGATGGCAGGCCGATGAGGACGTCGCCCGCGCGCACGCGCGAGCCGTCGATGAGGTCGGCGCGCGCCACGACCCCCACCAGGAAGCCGGCGAGGTCGTAGTCGTCGTCGCGCAGCACGTCAGGCAGCTGCGCGGTCTCGCCGCCGATGAGCACGACGCCGGCGGCGGCGCAGGCGTTCGCGACGCCGGCGATGATCGTCTCGGCGACCTCCGCACGGAGCTGCCCGACCGCCAGGTAGTCGAGGAAGAAGAGCGGATCGGCCCCGGTGACGGCGACGTCGTTGACGCTCTGGTTCACGAGGTCCACGCCGACCGTCTCGTGGCGGCCGAGGGCGATCGCCACCTTCAGCTTCGTGCCGACGTTGTCGGTGCTGCTGACCAGGATCGGGTCCGGATGCGTCGACGGGTCGAAGCGGAAGAGCCCCCCGAAGCCGCCGATGGTGCTCAGGGCCGCCGGCGTCGCGGTGGTCGCCGCCGCCCGCGCGATCCGCTCCACGGCCCGCTTCGCCTCCTGGATGTCGACGCCGGCCTCGCGGTACGTGCGCGCCACCGGCGTCAGCGGACCTCCATCGCCAGCTTGTCGATGTCCAGGGGCACGGCGGTCGGGTAGGCGCCGTCGAAGCAGGCCGTGCAGCGCGACTCGGTGCGGCCGCCGACGGCCTCGAGCATCGCCTCCCGCGAAAGGTAGCCGAGCGAGTCCGCACCGATGGCGCGGCGGATCGCCTCGGTGTCGTTGCTCGCCGCGATCAGCTCCTCGCGACGGCCGGTGTCGACGCCCATGTAGCAGGGGTGGCGCATCTGCGGCGAGTGGATCCGGACGTGGACCTCGGCCGCGCCGGCGCGACGGACGAGCGCGACGATCGGTGCCGTCGTCGTTCCGCGCACGATCGAGTCGTCGACCACCACGACCCGCTTGCGTGCCAGGAGCTCCGGGAGCGGGTTGAACTTCAGGCGCACCGCCTCGTCACGGCTGCGCTGGGCGGGCTGGATGAACGTCCGGCCGACATAGCGCGACTTGATCAGGCCCTCGCGGTACGGCAGGCCGCTGGCCTCCGCGTAGCCGATGGCCGCGGGGATGGCGGAGTCGGGCACGGCGATCACGAGGTCCGCGTCGGCCGGGTGCTCGGCGGCCAGGCGACGGCCCATCTCGAGCCGCGCCTCGTACAGCAGCCGGCCGTCGATGACCGAGTCCGGCCGGGCGAGGTACACGAACTCGAAGACGCACAGCCGCTCGCGGCTCGGGGTCGCCAGCGGCGAGCGATGGGAGTGGACGCCGTCGGCGTCGATTGTCAGCACCTCGCCCGCCTCGACGTCGCGCACGAACGACGCGCCGATCGCGTCGAGCGCCGTGCTCTCCGAGGCCACCGCCCAGCCGCCGCCCGGCAGCCGGCCGAGGGCCAGCGGCCGGAAGCCGACCGGGTCGCGCGCCGCGATGAGCGCGTCGCGCGTGAGCATCGTGAACGTGAAGGCACCGGTGGCGCGACGGAACGCATCCTCCACGCGTCGCGCCCACGTGCGTCCGGGCGCGTGGGCGATGAGCTTGGCGAGGACCTCGGTGTCCGACCCGGTCGCGAACTCGACGCCCTGTTCGGCGAGCTCGTCACGCAGCCAGCCCGCGTTCGTGAGATTGCCGTTGTGGCCGAGCATGAGCTCGCCGAGGTCGCTCTGCGCGTAGACGGGCTGGACGTTCGGCAGCGTGTTCGAGCCGGTGGTGCTGTAGCGGGTGTGACCGATCGTCGCGAGCGGAGGGCGCCGGCCCGCCCCGTCGCCGCCCTCGAGGCGCGCGAGCGTCTCCTCGTCGAAGACGCTGCTGACGAGCCCGAGGCGCTTGTGCAGGGAGAGCCGCCCGCCGTCCGCGACCGCGATCCCGGCGGACTCCTGGCCGCGGTGCTGGAGCGCGTGGAGGCCGACGTACGCCATCCGGGCGAGAGGCTGTCCCGGACCCCAGATGCCGACGACGCCGCACTCCTCGCGCGGTCCGTGTGGCTCGTAGATCGGGAGGGCCGCGGGGCGCGAAGCGGCTGCGGAGCGGTGGGGCAGGCCGATCGGCTCGCGCACGTCTGCGGTCAGTCAGTCCGGCGGCGGGTCGGCACCAGGGCATGATAGCGAAGGGGCGCCGAGCAACCGCGGACCTCGCGACGCGAACCCGCGTACGCCCGCGGTACTGCACCGCTCCCCCCAGGCGCCCCGTGGACCCCCAGAGCCATGTGCGTCGGCGCACCCGGTGACGAAGGGGCCATGGCTGCCGCAAGGGCATCGGCGCATCCTTCTCGAAATGCTCAGCCTGATGCGCGCCCTGGGGTTTCTGGCGCCGGCCGCGATGGCTGCGCTGGTCGCCGTGTCGGTGGCCGCATCGAGCCGCGTGCTTCCCGAAGAGCGCGCCGCGGTGGCCGTCATGCTGGCGGTCGCGGCGGGCGCCGGCCTCACGACCATGGCGCTCGTGGCCGCGGCGTTCATGGGCTACCGACTCAGCCGCGTCGCCGGGGCGCTGGAGCGGACGCTCGAGGCCGACGCGCCGCTGACCATCCGCGTCGGCGGCACCGGGTCCGAGCGCCGGCTGGCGCGGGCCTTCAACGCGGCGAGCTCCGCCTTCCTCAAGGTCGAGGCGCGCGCCACGAGCGACCGCCTGACCGGCGTCCCCAACCGCGAGACCCTGCTGGCGACCCTCGGCATCGAGATCGAGAAGGCGTCGCGTCACTACCGCTCGTTGAGCGTGGCGTTCATCGACATCGACCGCTTCAAGCCGATCAACGACACCTTCGGCCACAAGACCGGCGACGCCGTCCTGCGTCGAGTGGCGCAGCTCGTCTCGAACTCGATCCGCGTCGGCGACACCTTCGGCCGCTACGGCGGCGAGGAGTTCATGCTCATCCTCCCCGAGACCCGACCTGAGGACGCGGTCGGCCTCGCCGAGGAGCTGCGAGCCCTCGTCATGCACGAGCCGCTGCACATGGTCGGAGACCAGGAGATTCGCATCACGATCAGCATCGGCATCGCCGGAGGCCGCGGCTCCGAGCTCCAGATCGACATGCTCGTGGACAGGGCCGATGCGGCCATGTACGCCGCCAAGGCGCTCGGCCGCAACCGCACCTACCTGTTCCGCGACGTGGACGAGGGCGCGCCGGTGCGGCGCGCGCCGATCTCGGCCGAGCGTCGCGCGCAGGCGGCCGCCATCGGGCAGTGGGCGAGCGACACCGCCACCCAGGCGCTCGCATCGGTCCTTGCGCCGCAGCCCGACCACCGGGGCCGGCCGTCGGACATGATCGCGTCCCTCGCCACCGGCATGGGGCTCGAGATGGGCCTTCCGCGCGAGGAGATCGAGCGCATCCGCATCGCCTCGCTCCTCCACGACCTCGGCAAGATCGCGATCCCCGACGAGCTTCTGGACCAGCCGACGAAGCTCACCGACGCGCAGTGGCAGGCGATCGGCGAGCACCCTCGAATCGGCCAGGTGATACTGGAGCAGGCGACCAGCCTGCGCGAGGCGATCCCGGTCGTCCTCCACCACCACGAGCGCTTCAACGGTGGCGGCTACCCGCACGGCCTGAAGGGCAACGAGATCCCGCTCGGCGCGCGGATCGTCGCGGTCGCCGATGCGTACCACGCCATGGTTCACGTCCGCCCCTACAAGGGGGCGCTCAGCCACACGGCGGCGCTGGCGGAGCTGCGGCTGCATGCCGGCACGCAGTTCGACCCCGAGGTGGTCGACGTCTTCTCTCGCCTCTACTCGATCGAGGTGCCGCCCGACGGCCTCGACGAGGTGTACCGGCTCCACGAACGGGCGCGCGGCGGCGTGCTGAACATCGGCGCCAAGGGCGCACGCCGGCGGGCGAGCGACAAGCCCCGTGCGCCGCGGCGCAGCTCACGTTCCGCGGAGATCGCGCCCGAAGCCTAGAGCGCCGCCCGCTCTGGAACCCCGTTCGGCTTCGTCGGCTCGTTGTCACTCAGCCGTGGGGTGACTCTTAGGCGCGTTTCGGAGCCGATTCGACACCAGATCGATCAACCGCCGAGCGTGATGGATCGGTCAGGGCAGGGATTCTGGGACGCTGTCTGCGCCTACCAGTCACAGCATGGCTAGGTGAAAGGAGATCGCCGAGATCCGCGGGCTGTCAGCCGGCAGATGGCTGGGTGACAGGAGGTCGCCGAGATCAGAACGACGTGCGCCATGAGGCCGCGAGCGCCCGGACTGGTAACTCGAGGGTCGCCTCTCCCACACGGATCGCGAGTGCCGCACCGCCTGGGACGCCGAGCCGGCGACCCTGGACGCCGGCGGCATCGAGCGCCGCGCGCAGGGCCGCCGCGGACTTCGCCCGCACGCTGACGAGAACCCGCCCCCCGCGCTCGCCGAAGAGTGCCGCGGTGGGGAGCGTCGCGTCGAGCGCAATCATCGCGCCCCGGTCCGAGGCGATCGCCATGCGAGCCAGCGCGACGCCCAGGCCGCCGACCGACAGGTCATGCGCCGCGGTCACGATTCGCCCGCGCGCGAGCTCCGGCATCAGCCTCACGAGCCGCGACGCCGCGCCCAGGTCGAGCGATACGCGGCCACCGCGCAGGCCGCGCCTCCATGCGAGCTCCGAGGCCGCGAGCGCGCCGGCATCGTCGGCCGCCTTGCCGAGCAGCCAGAGCTCATCGCCCGCTTGCCACGTCATCCCGATCGCCAGGGACCTGTCGTCGAGGAGGCCGACGGTGCCGATCACCGGGGTGGGCAGGATAGGGCCGTCGGGGGTCTCGTTGTACAGGCTGACGTTGCCGGACACGACCGGCAGCTCGAGGGCGCGGCACGCGTCGGCGATGCCGTCGATCGCCCGCTCCAGCTGCCAGGCCCCGAGCTCCGTCTCGGGCGAGCCGAAGTTCAGGCAGTCGGTGATGCCGATCGCGGTTGCGCCGCTGCAGGCGACGTTCAGCGCGCCCTCCACCACGGCGGAGGCTCCCGCGAGGTAGGGGTCGAGCGCTCCCAGTCGGGCAGGGCCCGGGCCGTCGATGGCGAGGGCCAGCGCTCGGCCGGTGCCCTTGACGCGCAGGAGGGCGGCGTCGCCGGCGCCGGGGCCGACCAGCGTGTTCGTCCCGTTCATGTGGTCGTAGCGCCGCCACACCGGCCGGCGGTCTCGGGCGTTCGGCGCCGCCAGCAGGTCGAGGAGCGTCTCGGCGCGGGGCACCTCGGCGGCGAGGGTGGCGAGATCCGCATCCCGCTCGGCCGGCGGGAGGCCGGAGATCTCGTACGTGGGCGCATCGTCGACGAGGATCCGTCCCGGAATCTCGCAGGCCAGCACGCCGCCCCCTCGGCAGCGGACGACCGGCTCGGCGATGACCGTGCCGATTTCCGCGGCGGCCAGCTCGTAACGATCGAAGACCGCCCGCACCTCGGCCACGCGGCCGGCGCGCACGACGATCAGCATGCGCTCCTGCGACTCCGACAGCAGCACCTCGTACGGCGTCATGCCCGGCTCGCGGCGCGGGACCGCGTCCAGCTCCACCTCGGCCCCGACCCCGCCGCGCGCCGTGAGCTCGGCCAGCGCGCAGGTCAGCCCGGCAGCGCCCAGGTCCTGCATGGCGACGACGGCGTCGAGGTGCGCCAGCTCCAGGCAGGCCTCCATGAGCAGCTTCTCGAGGAACGGGTTGCCGACCTGGACCGCCGGACGCCGCTCGTCGCGGTCGTCGCCGAGCGTGGCGGAGGCGAAGCTGGCTCCCTGGATGCCGTCGCGACCGGTGGCGGCCCCGACGAGGAGCAGGACGTTGCCGGGCCCCCCGGCGCGAGCGAGGGTGATCTCGTCATGCGTCGCCAGCCCGACGCACATCGCGTTCACGAGTGGGTTCCCCGAGTAGCTCGGATCGAAGGTGAGCTCGCCGCCCACGTCCGGGATGCCGATGCAGTTGCCGTAGCCGGCGATGCCGCCGACCACCCCTCCGAACAGGTATCGGTTGCGGGCGGCCGCGTCCGCATCGGTCTCGGCGCCAGGCTCCAGGGGCCCGAAGCGAAGGCTGTTCAGGAGGGCTATCGGCCGGGCGCCCATGGTGAAGACGTCACGGATGATGCCGCCGACCCCGGTGGCGGCGCCCTGGTAAGGCTCGACCGCGCTCGGGTGGTTGTGCGACTCGACCTTGAACACGACCGCCAGGCCGTCGCCGATGTCGAGCGCCCCGGCGTTCTCGCCCGGCCCTACGAGCACGCGAGCTCCCCGGCTCGGCAGCCGTCGAAGCAGGGGCCGAGAGTGCTTGTAGGCGCAGTGCTCGGACCACATCGCCCCGAACATCCCCACTTCGACCTCGTTCGGGGGACGTCCGAGCTTCTCGACGATCAGGTCGTATTCGGCCTCCGACAGGCCGTGGCGCAGCTCGACCGGCGGTGGCGCCAGGGTCACGCTCAGGTGCCGCGCCCACCCAGCGGCTGGTCGTACCCCAGCTCGAGCAGGATCGCCCCGATCGAGGCGGCCCCGGTCCCGAGGAAGACGAGCAGCTCGGGGAATCCGAGTATCCCGAAGCCGATGCGGTCGAGGGCCACGCCGAAGGCCACCAGGACGACGGCAAGGGTGATCAGCCGCAGATGTGGGATGGTCGGCAGGATATCGGAGAGGAAGACGGTCGCAGCGATGCCCATGAGCGCCAGCAGCAGGATGAACTCGATGGGGTTGATGGCGCTGCCGAAGAGGCCGATGAGGGCGCCGAGCGCCGCGAGCGCCGCACCGCCTCCGATCAGCCACGACGAGAGCGTGACCGGCCTGGTGATCGGCACGTCGATCTGGCTCAGCAGCGAGGGTTCGGGCTGCGGAGGACGGTTCCATGGCTCGTCCTCCGGCGCGGGAGCTCCCGGGTGTGGCGCGGTCCGCGCGGTGGAGGCGGCGCGCGGGCCCGGCGCGGCGGACTCGCGCTGCACCTCCTCGGCCGGGGCCTCGATGGGCTGTCCGCAGCTCGGGCAGAAGAGCGCGGACTCGTCGATCTCCGTGCCGCAGTTGGGGCAGAAGCGAGTCATCGGCTCAGCTGCGGCCAAAGCGCGTCATGGTGCCGATCAGGACGATCAGCGAGGCGAGGAAGAAGATGATCCCGGCGGGCGTCAGCACCCGCAGCAGGCCAACGAGGTCGCCGTCCCAGTTGCCCAGCAGCTCGACGATCACGAACAGGACGGCGAGCCCGACGCTCCACAGCGCCGCGATCGCGAGGCCGACCGTCTGGAACGGGCCGGGCGTCGCGCGCAGGAGCCCACCGACGACGAGCGCGACGAGGAGCAGGCCGAGCAGCGGGACGGGGGCCGCGAGCCCGAAGTAGGCCTGGTCCGTGAGGGCCGCGCCGACGTCCGGATAGCGCGCCCAGAAGGCCGCGCCGTACCCGTCGGCGCCGGCGGCACGTTCCCACAGCGACCCCGAGCCGTACGCGAAGGGGAGCAGGTAGGCGGTGACCAGCCCGACCAGGCCGACGAGCAGGACCACCGGACCCAGGACGGCGCCTCGGCGCTCGGCCGTGGAATCGACCTCGGGGCGCTCGCCCGCAACCGCGGGCGGGACATAGCCGGATCCGACGCCGCGCAGGTTCGCGCCGCAGTTCTGACAGAACGCCACGCCGGCACGGTTGTGGGTCCCGCAGCGCGGGCAGGCCATCGATCCCTCGGGCGCCGCGGGCCGCTCGACCGTCGCCGACACGCCGGCAGCCATCAGGCGCTGGCCGCAGTTCCGGCAGAACGCAAGCCCCGGACGGTTCTCCGTCCCGCAGCGGGGGCATTGCGTGCTCTCACCGACCGCGCTCTCCGCCGACGGGACGCTGTGCGCTGCGGCGCCCGGGCCGGACTCGTCGGTCGCACGTGCCGAGGGGTACGCCTCGACCTCGCCGGGCGGCGGCGCCTCGTCCCGGGCCGGCGCGCGCCACTCGGCCGTCTCGGTCATGTCGGGGGCGGGCTCGCTGGGCCAGGCCTCCGCCGCGGCGGGCGCCTCCTCGCGGGGCACGGGCACGCTTCCCTCGGATGGCGGCGCCGGCGCCTCCGAGCCCTGGGGAGCCTCGGGTTCGGCTCCGTCCGGCGGCTGGGCGCCGGGCTCGCGCTCGTCGTGCATTGGGGTTGGTTCGCCTCCTCTCGCCCTCAGGGGGCGCTCGGCCCGATCATAGCCGACGCTCCACGGCGGCCGGCTGCTCCAGGAGCCATCGCTCCAGCGAGCGGAACAGGCGCAGCCCGTCGGTGCCGCCAACCTCGGCCTCCGCCGCGCGCTCCGGGTGCGGCATGAGCCCGAGCACGTTGCCACGCTCGTTGACGATGCCCGCGATGGCCCGCTCGGACCCGTTGGGGTTCGCCTCGGGCATGAGGGCTCCGCCGTCGTCGGCGTAGCGCAGCACCACGCGGCCGGCGGATTCGAGCGCATCGAGCGTCTCGGCGTCGGCGACGTAGCGACCCTCGCCGTGGCTGATCGGAAGGCGGATCACCTCGCCGTCGGCGAGGTCACCCAGCCACGCCGGGCATGACGAAGGCCGCTCGACGCGGAGCGACTGCCAGTCGCAGCGGAACTCGAGATGGTCGTTGCGGAGCAGCGCGCCGGGCAGGAGGCCCGCTTCCGTCAGGACCTGGAACCCGTTGCAGGAGCCGATGACCGGGCCGCCCGTATCGGCGAAGCCGGCGACCGATTGCATCACCGGGCTGAAGCGGGCGATGGCGCCGGTCCGCAGATGGTCGCCGTGGGCGAAGCCACCGGGCAGGACGACGGCGTCCGGCCGCCCGAGGTCGGTCTCGGTGTGCCAGACGAGGCTCGCCTCCCATCCCAGGACCGAGCCGGCGACGTGCGCGAAGTCCCGCTCGCTCCACGTGCCCGGGAAGACGACCACGGCGATGCGCGGCCTCGCGGCGACCACCGTCATCCGGGGACCTCGACGCGCGCCGGCTCCGGCTCCGGCGCCAGCTCCCAGGTGGCGACCTCCATCACCGGATTCGCGAGCAGCCGGCGGCACATGTCGGCCAGCGCCGACTCGGCGGCCTCCCGGTCATCGGCCTCGAAACCGATGCGGAGCAGCTTCCCGGACCGAACCTCCGACACGGTCGAGTACCCGAGCGAGCGGAGCGCCGACGCGACGGTCTGCCCCTCGGGGTCGGCGATGCCCGCGCGAAGCGCGACCCGTACCTCAGCGAGCCAGCGCACGGTCAGGCCGGTGCCTCCCACGCTCGCCCGGTGAGCCGCTCGTACGCCGCGACGTACCGGTCGCGGGTGCCGCTGATGACCTCGTCGGGGAGGATCGGTGCGGGCGGCTCCTTGTTCCAGCCCGAGGCGGCCACGAAGTCTCGGACGAACTGCTTGTCGAAGCTCGGCGGCGACGACCCCGGCGCATAGCGCCCGGCGTCCCAGAACCGGCTCGAGTCGGGGGTGAGGACCTCGTCGATCACGGCCAGCTCGCCGTCGATCCAGCCGAACTCGAACTTCGTGTCGGCGAGGATGAGGCCCACCGCCTGCGCCCGCCGCGCGCCCTCGACGTAGAGTGCGATGGACCGCTCCTCGAGCTGCCGCGCGAGGTCCTCCCCCACCAGGGCGGCCAGCTCGTCGCGACTGATGTTTTCGTCGTGCCCCACCTCCGCCTTCGTGGATGGCGTGAAGATCGGCTCCGGCAGCCGGTCTGCCTCGCGCAGCCCCGCCGGCAGCCGGTGGCCACAGACGGTTCCCCGGCGGCCGTACTCCGCCCAGCCTGATCCCGCGAGGTAGCCGCGCACGACGCACTCGGCGTCGACGCGCACGGCGCGGCGGACGAGCATCGATCGGCTCGCGACCGCGGGGACGCGGGCAGGCTCGGGCAGACGATCGGGGTGGGCCGAGACGAAGTGGCTGCGGCCGAGGTGGCCGAGCTGGTCGAACCACCACGCGGACAGCCGCGTGAGCACCGTGCCCTTGTCCGGGATCGGCTGATCGAAGACGACGTCGAATGCAGACAGGCGGTCGCTCGCGACGAGGAGCAGGTGCTTCTCGTCGACCTCGTACGTCTCGCGCACCTTCCCGCGGTGAACGAGTGGCAGCCCCTCGACGTGCGGCGCGAGGACGGTCATGGCAGGAGGTCCCGGCTCATGCCCTCGTGCGGTTCGTCGTCGTCCTCCCCGCGGCGCGGCGCATCCTTGGGCGGGAGCTGGAGTCGCCGGTGGGTGAGTGCCTCTACGCGGTCGAGGATCGAGAGCACGACGAGGATCAGCAGCGTCCCGACCACGGCCACCGAGTACAGGCCGGCGCCCGCGGCCGTGCCGATCGCCGCCACGGACCACAGGCTTGCGGCGGTCGTCAGGCCACGGATGTTGCCGCGGTACTGAAGGATGGTCCCGGCGCCGATGAAGCCGATGCCCGACACGATCTGCGCGGCGATCCGCGTCGGGTCGACGAGATCGCCGGTGAACCCGTAGGCGCTGACGACGGTGAAGAGGGCCGCGCCCAGGGCGACGAGGCTGTGGGTGCGAAAGCCGGCGGGCTGCCGCTGGAGCTCTCGCTCGAAGCCGATGATGGCCCCGAGGATCAAGCCGACCGTGAGGCGAAGCGCGAGGTCGAGCTGGGTCTGGAGCGAGAGATCCGGGTTCACGGCGTCGACGGCGTCTCCTTGCTGAGGGCGTCACCTCGCTCGACCGACGGCGACCGAACGGCGAGGATGCGCGTCCACGACACCGATCCCCACGCGTGCAGCGCACCACCCCCCAGGACGAGGCACAGCCAGATCGCCACGAAGCCTACCAGCAGCGCCGCCTGCGCCGCGTCGAACCCAGCGCCGCTCGCCAGCCGCTCACCGATCGGCGCCCAGAGCACCCCCAGCAGCAGGATCGCAAGGCCCAGGTATGCCAGTCGGGCCGCCGGCGCTGCGAGCGCCTGGATCGCCGATGGCGACCCGGCCGCGGCCAGGAGGGCGATCGCCCCGGAGAGCGCGTTGCGCAGCGTCGCGCGCCGTCTGATGGCGAGGACTCGCGCCGCAGCCGCGTAGGCGCCTGCGCTCACCACCGTCCCAACGAGGACGCCCAGGAGCGGGCCGATGCCGAGCAGGGTGCGGACCACCGGTCCGCCCTCGGCCGTGTCGGGCGCCGTGAACTCGCTCGGAGCGACGCCGGCCAGAGCCAGCGCGGTGGCGCCCGCGACCACGAGCACCGGAAGTGCGGCCACGAGGGTCACCGCGAAGGCCCGGGCGACGCTCGCCGGGGACGGCCCCTCGCCGTCGCCCAGGAGGAACGCTTCGGCCAGCGAGACGAGGGCGAGCGCGAACAGCATGGCGAACGCCGCAAGCGCGCCGAGTGCCACCGCATTCCAGGGCCACGTCGCCGCGACGAAGACGCGGGCGCCGAGGAAGGTGAGGTCGGAAACGTTCGGCGCCGGCACCACGGCGAGCAGCAGCGCCAGCGGACCCACGGTCGCCGCCCAGGCCAGGCCGCCGCCGACCCACAGCTGCGGGCGGTCGGAGACGAAGCGCGCGGCCGAGGATGCCTCGGTCAGCCAGCGACGCATCCGCGCGGCCTAGGCGCCGTCTTCGTCGAGACCCAGCGCACGGTAGGTGACGTCGATCCCGGCAAGGTGGTGATCGAGGTCCATCGCTCGGTCGATCTCGTCGACGGTCAGCCACTCGCGAACGCCCGCCTCGGCGGCAAGCGCGTCACGGAAGGCCACCTCGCCCGCCGATGCCCGCTGGGCCGCCGCCTGCACCAGCCGATACGCGGCCTGGCGGTCGGCACCCGCGGCGATCATCGCCAGCAGCAGCGCCTCCGAGTAGACCATCCCGCCGGTGGACTCGAGGTTGGCGCGCATGCGCTCGGCGTCGACCTCGAGACCGTCGAGCACGCCTGCCAGCGCGCGGGTGGCGTAGGCGGCGACGCCGAGGGCGCGCTCGAAGACGAATCGCTCGGTCGAGGAGTGGCTGATGTCGCGCTCGTGCCAGAGGGCCATGTTCTCGAGCGCCACCATCGCGTCCGCCCGAAGGAGGCGCGCCAGGCCGGTCACGCGCTCGGCGAGGATCGGGTTGCGCTTGTGCGGCATGGCGGACGATCCCTGCTGCCCCGACCCGAACGGCTCGAAGGCCTCGCCGACCTCGGTCCGCTGCAGGTGGCGGATCTCGACCGCGATCCGCTCGAGCGTTCCGCCCAGGATGGCGATGGCGGCGATGAGCTCGGCGTGCCGGTCGCGGCTTACGACCTGCGTCGGGGCGGGGTCGGCGGCCAGGCCCACGCCTTCGAGCACGTGGCGCTCGACCTCGGCGCTCACGTTCGCGTGCGTTCCGACCGCCCCCGAGATCGAGCCCACCCCGACCGCGTCGCGCGCGCGCTCCAGCCGTTCCGCGTCGCGGCGCAGCTCCGCGAACCAGCCGGCGACCTTGAAGCCGAAGGTGATCGGCTCGGCGTGGATGCCGTGGCTGCGCCCGACCATCGGCGTGTGCCGATGCTCGATCGCCAGGCGGCGGACGATCCCGGTGAGTCGGGCGACCTCGGCGAGCAGCAGTGTGGTGGCGTCGCGCAGGACGACCGCGGTCGCCGTGTCGAGCACGTCGGAGCTCGTCAGGCCGTAGTGCAGCCATCGTCCCTCCGGACCGAGGCGCTCGGTGACGCTGCGCAGGAACGCGATGACGTCGTGCTGCGACTCGCGCTCGATCTCTGCGGCGCGCGCGGGATCGACGTCAGTCGCCGCGTCGCGAATGCGTTCCCAGTCGGCCGTCGGGACGACACCCGCGGCGTGGAGCGCCTCCACCGTCAGGATCTCGATACGCAGCCAGAGCTCGAGCCTGCGACGCTCGCCGAAGATCTCGCGAAGCTCGGGGAGGGCGTACCGCTCGATCACGCTACGCCCGCGGATCGATCCGAAGCTCCGCCCTGCCGGCCTGGTCGCCGCGGAACGCCGCCACTCGCTTCGCCAGATCCGGGTCGGCGGTTGCCAGGATGCGGGCCGCGAGATGCGCGGCGTTCTTCGCGCCCGTGGAGCCGATGGCGACGGCGGCCACCGGCACTCCGGGCGGCATCTGCACCACCGAGTACAGGGCGTCCGCACCACCGAGCGACCCGGCGTCGAGCGGGATTCCGATGACCGGCCTGGCAGTGAGGCTGGCAAGGACGCCGGGCAGGTGCGCCGCGAGGC